>NZ_POJH01000033.1 GCF_002960625.1 Streptococcus suis | reverse complement strand
TTCCCTTGGCAATGAGGACAGCTAGGGCTGTCATAATCCAGCCTTGCCCGAATTTCCAGATGGGTCTGATGTTTTAAAACGAAGAGAATTTTGATGTTTTTGTCTTTGATTCCGATTAGTTCTGTGGTATTATAAAGCTGTTCCATATGAACCCTTTCTAATGAGTTGTTTAGTCGCTTTTCATTATAGGTCATATGGGACTTTTTTTCTACACTTAAAATGGCTCCATAAACTCTACAGTGGATTTACCCACTACAGAAATTATAGAGCCGAGTTTTTTTGCTTCTTGTCAACTGTAGTGGTAGATGAAAAGTTTTACCTAGAGAGACCCAATTTCCTTTCTTATCTCTTTTGTTGTTTCTACTAGATAAGCTGAAGAGGGCTTTTGAGAGCCCTTTTCACTATTAAAAGAATAGGAAAATAGATATAGACTTGATAAGTTAATTGTAAAAGAGTAGGATGGTCCCTCTATGTATAATTGACAGTAGACAGAAAGCTTCTTAAAGAAGCTAGTGACGTGTGAAAAGAATGCAAAAGCCAGCGACTTTAGGCGCTGGCTGGTGTGGTGTTGTCGGCATTTAGCCCTTGTTCAAACCACCTGTTGGATGGTGGTTATGATTATTCATATAAGGCTAGGAGAGGCTGTTTGTCAACTGCACTATTATATTCAAGGTGTAAATATGTTTGGTACAATGGTAGCGATGATAGCTCCTTATTTTGTTTTCCTTGGCTATCTATATTGCCCCAACTAGTAATGATTGGGACCTCATTTTGCATATCGCTCAAAAACTGTTGATAAGCTGATCGAGGAAGGGCGTGGTCAGACTCAGACAGAATATCCATTAGATATGGAACGAGATAGTTTGAGCTAATCGTTGTAGGTTTACGTTCTTTAATATCAAAATTTGTCCAAATTACAAAAGGAGTTGAATATTTAGAAGCTAGATCATTTTCGTCCATAAACTTTGCGTAAAATTCCTGACTTAATCTGGGTTGGTGGTCACCGTACATAACGATGACAGTAGGTTCTTTATAAGAACTGAAGAACTGAACTAAATCTGTAAATGCTTCGTCGGTCCTCTTCAGACTAGTCAAGAATTCTGTTTCGGCCAAGTATTCAGAAGTTGAGCCATTTATGCTAACTTTACGAGGGTAGATTGTTTCTGTACTCGGATAGCCTCCGTGTCCTTGCATGGTAACAACAAAGCTAAAGAGGGGGTTCTTTCCTTTTTTTGTATAAAGTTCTTTTATTCCGTTAAACAGAAATTGATCGGATGGCCAACCGCGCTCGGTTATTAACGGTGCTAAGCTACTGATTGCAGGTTCGGAATCTAAAAAATAAGATTTATTAAATCCTAATAGAGGATATACTGCGTTGCGGTTATAATTATTTCCGGATTGGGGGTGTAATGCCACAGTATCGTAATTTTTATTTTTTAGATAAGTTGCAAAACTCGGTCGTTCTTGAGTAATTATCTGTTGGTATGGGAATAAATTAGAAGATAGTAAACTAATAGAGTTGCTTGTTAGCACTTCGTATTCTGTATTTGCTGTACCTCCGCCATATACAGAAACATTAAGTGTACCATGAACAGTATTGTCTTTTAACGCATGCTGATTTGCTAATGGATCGGGTTCCATATTTAAACCATGTAAATTTGAAAAGTCGCTCTGCGATTCGTTCTGAATAAATATAATATTGGGTCTGATTGTTTGTCTTTCTGTTTCAGGTGAGTACTTTTCAAGAACATCATTGAGTGTGGAAGTTGAATATCCTTTAGGTTTAGAGATTTTACTATCTTCATAGAAAGAGCTGAGTGCGAGCGGTAGACCAAATTGACCATATGTAACGTACATTCTCCAGTAGTTTAATGGTATATTAGCTTTAGTGACGATAGTCTGGTTAATAATTGGAACAATTGTTATTAAGATTATGTAACTTAGTAATATTCTAATGAAACGTTTCGGCCATTTAAAATCATAACTAGAATAAAAATGATTTTTGGGTGTCAGTTTTGGTAAATGTAATTTAGGACTAAAAAGAAAACAGATCAATAAAATGTAAGAAAATACCACGCTTTGTAACATTCTATTGTTGAAGTTAATATCGATGCTAGAAGCCACATTTAATCCATCAGTAATTTGAAAAATATTATAGAACAGTAGCGGTGCTCCACGACTGTCTATCAACAATTGGTTGTTTATGCCAACGAATATCGAGGTTGATATGACTAAGAGGCTAGCAAAGCGTTTGTTAGTTGCAAAAGTTAGTATTAGATAGAGTATGCCAATAATGACTAGATTACTCCATAGGATATTTGCAGAAAGATAGGAGAATTTTGAGTAGCTATTTTCTATAATAAACAAAGAAAAAACAGGGACTAAAAGATACATTAGCGACAAAGTGAGTAGTTTAATGAATCTAAATGTTCTCCCTTTCAGTTGCTTATATCCGGTAAAGCTAAAAAATATTATAAAAGTAAGTACGCTTAACAGTTGCTGAGTTTCGTTTTTATTAAAAATTGAATTAAAAATTACTAATTCATCGCGATATAAACGAGAAAACGTAAAAGTTGTGAATATATGTTGAGTAATTAGTAATACTATTAAAATTGTTATTTCTCTTTTTTTTATTCTCCACGTTGCTCCCTTTAAGATAAAACAAGATAGACCGACAGCAAGTATTACTAGGTGCAAATACCAAAATTGATTATCTTTACTTATTCGTAACATATGAGGGAGCTCAATGAAGGCTAAATTTTTGAATTTATTTCCGTTTGATATGTCGATGGATTTAGTAAATAGGTCTCCCACTTTAATTTTTATATTACTTGGTTCTTCACTGGCAAAGTACTCAAGAGATAATGTTCTTATAGGTGAGGATATTCTGATTGCAAGTAAACTCTCCTTATCTTTTGAGGAATAAGTATGGATTAAATCGGCATCATTGATTCCCCATTGATTTTCTATAATTTCTGACGGATGGATATAACGTCCATTTACTTGTATACTATCGATTACTTGGTTTGGTTGAGTTGCTATTATTTTTATTATTCCATTGTTATTTGTAGCTCCTAGTTCATTTTGAATGAGATGTACATAATGGAATAAACTTCCTAATAATATGATGGATAGTAGTATGTGAATAATTTGCTTGAATAATTTCATGGTTATTGACAATTCTAAGTTTTATTATTTCTTGGTAAAAACCAGTATACATTATATCAAATTTTTCTCATTAACTCAAAATTTCTCAATGACTTGTTTGAGGAAGAACTCGACACCAAGTCAGGTTGTCTATAGGAAAAAAAATGAAAAAATGGTATAATGAAAAGAACTGCAATTTGATGGAGAGGATACATGAAACACATTTTTATCATCGGTAGTCGTGGTTTACCTGCCCAGTACGGAGGTTTTGAAACCTTTGTCGAGCAACTGGTTTCCAACCAAGTAAGCCCCAATATCCGCTACCATGTGGCCTGTCTATCTGACAGCAGTCACCATCAGCATTCAGAATATAAGGGAGCCGATTGTTTCACTATCAATCCTCCCAAACTAGGCCCGGCTCGCGTCATTGCCTACGACATGATGGCCATTTCCTATGCACTAGAACTGGTGAAAGCTCAAAATATGGAAGCTCCTATTTTCTATATTTTGGGAAATACCATAGGTGGCTTTATTGGTCCCTTTGCTAAGAAGATTCACTCTGTAGGCGGGACCTTATTTGTCAATCCTGACGGGTTAGAATGGAAGCGTAGCAAGTGGTCCAAACCTGTCCAATCCTATCTAAAATACGCTGAAAAGCTCATGGCAAAACATGCAGATTTGCTGATTGCCGATAATGAAGGCATTGAAGACTACATTCAGACTGCCTATCCAGGTACTCAGACACGCTTCATCGCTTACGGAACGGATTTAAGTCCGACAGACTATCAAGTGGATAGCCAAGCTGTTCTTGACTTTTTTGGACAATGGAACTTGACTGAAAAAGGCTATTATTTGATTATTGGGCGCTTTGTTCCTGAAAATAATTATCTGACAGCTATCAAGGAATTTATGGCTAGTTCGACCGAGCGTGATTTGGTCATCGTTGCCAATCATGAAGGCTCTGCTTATTTCCAAAAGCTTGAAGAGGAAACAGATTTTTCGCGAGACAAGCGGATTAAATTTGTCGGAACAGTATATGACACTAATCTACTCAAGTATCTTCGCAATCAATGCCGGGCCTATATTCATGGACATGAAGTGGGCGGAACCAATCCCAGCCTCTTAGAAGCATTGGCTCAGACCAAGGAGAATTTAGTTCTAGGTGTTGATTTTAACCAGAAAGTAGCCCTGAATGGCGCCCACTATTGGTCTAAGGAGCAGGGTAATCTGTCTCAACTGATTGACAGGATTGATGGACAAGCAGAAGCAGAGGAACTTGGACGGATTGCCAAAGAGCACATGAGTACTGCTTATACTTGGGAAAAGATAGTCCAAGAATACGAGGAATTATTTTTACAATGAAAGTAAATATACTGATGTCAACCTACAATGGTCAACAGTTCTTGGCTGAGCAAATTCGCTCTATCCAAGAGCAGACTTTTTCAGATTGGACATTATTGATACGAGATGATGGTTCCAGTGACCAAACGAAAGACCTGCTACAAGATTTTGCAAGACAGGACAGTCGCATCCGCCTGATCGATTTTGAAGAATGTAACAATCTTGGGGTGATAAAAAGCTTTCATCGCCTAGTTCAGTATGAGAAGGCTGATTATTATTTTTTTAGTGATCAGGATGATGTCTGGTTGCCTGACAAGTTGGAAGTTAGTTTGCAGGAAGCTCAATCCTATCCGACTGACCAGCCTCTGATGGTCTATATGGATTTGACTGTCGTCAACCAAGACTTGCACGTCATGGCAGAGAGCATGATCCGTTCCCAGTCCCACCATGCCAATACTGAGTTGGTGCAAGAATTGACCGAGAATACGGTGACTGGTGGTGTTGCCATGATCAACCATACCCTAGCAGAACTGTGGTCTGGAACAGAAGACGTTTTGATGCATGACTGGTACTTGGCTTTATTGGCATCGGCTTTGGGTAAACTGGTTTTTATTGACAAGCCTGGAGAACTCTATCGCCAACATGCGGATAACGTTTTGGGAGCTAGAACCTTGTCTAAACGCTTTAAAAAATGGATTCGTCCCCACATCCTATTCAAGGTTTATTGGGAATTGATAAAAAATAGTCAAAAACAAGCCAGCTTTTTGCTTGATAAGCCCTTATCACCGGCTGATAGAGAGTTAGTCCAAGCCTTTGTGACCATCATGGATAAACCAATGTTGGAACGGTATCAGATTTTGAAGAAATATGGCTTGCGAAAAAACAAGGCTTTTCACACCTTTGTGTTTACAACACTGATTGTGACAAAATTTGCTTATAAGGAATAGTTATGAATTTATTAAATAAAGAAAACCAAATTCTCTTAAGAGAAATGGTCAAAACTGATTTTAAATTACGCTACCAAGGATCGATCATTGGGCATCTCTGGTCGATTTTGAAACCGATGTTACTTTTTACAATTATGTATTTAGTCTTTGTACGTTTTTTGCGTTTTGATGATGGAACTCCACATTATGCAGTAAGCTTACTGCTTGGTATGGTTACTTGGAACTTTTTTACTGAAGCAACCAACATGGGAATGATGTCCATTGTTTCTCGTGGAGATTTGTTGCGTAAATTGAATTTTTCGAAAGAAATTATTGTCTTTTCTTCAGTTGCAGGAGCTGCAATTAATTACGCCATTAACTTAATGGTTGTGTTTGTATTTGCTGCTATTAACGGGGTTCCCTTTACTTGGTCCGTTCTAATTATAATCCCATTGTTTTTTGAATTGGCATTGCTAGCAACAGGTATAGCTTTCATTTTATCCTCTTTATTTGTAAGATTTAGAGATATTGGTCCAATTTGGGAGGTGTTCTTACAGGCTGGATTGTATGCAACACCAATTATTTATTCACTAACATTCATTTTACAGCGTGGGCAAGTAACATTTGCTAAATTGATGATGCTGAACCCTGTTGCACAAATTATTCAAGACTTGAGACATTTTATTGTTTATTCTGGGAATACTACAGTTAGTGAATTGATAGAAAATCCTGTTATTGTGGCAATTCCGTATATTCTTCCAGTCGTTGTTTACCTATTGGGTATAACTGTGTTTAGAAAAAATGCCAAAAAGTTTGCGGAGATTTTGTAATGGTAAAAAATAATAATATTGCTGTAAAAGTAGAACATGTTAGCAAGAGTTTTAAGCTTCCAACGGAGAGTAGTCAGAGTCTAAGAACTACTTTAGTCAATTTATTTAAAGGGATTAAAGGCTACGTAGAGTATAATGTTTTGCAGGATATCAGTTTTGAAGTTGAAAAAGGGGACTTTTTTGGAATTGTTGGTCGCAATGGGTCTGGTAAGTCGACACTGTTAAAAATTTTATCTCAAATATATGTTCCTGAAAGAGGGACTGTAGCTGTGGATGGTAAATTAGTTTCTTTTATTGAACTTGGTGTTGGTTTTAATCCGGAACTAACTGGTAAGGAAAATGTATACCTAAACGGTGCGATGTTAGGATTTACTGCAGAAGAAATTGATGCAATGTATGATGATATTGTTGAATTTGCGGAATTAAGTGAATTCATGAATCAAAAGTTGAAAAATTATTCTAGTGGTATGCAGGTACGTTTAGCCTTTTCAGTTGCCATTAAAGCTCAAGGAGATATTCTGATACTTGATGAGGTTCTAGCAGTCGGTGATGAGGCCTTTCAGCGTAAATGTAATGATTACTTCCTAGAGCGTAAAAAAAGTGGAAAAACGACCATTCTTGTCACCCATGATATGGGAGCTGTGAAAAAGTATTGTAATAAAGCTCTTCTTATAGAGAAAGGATACGTCAAAGCATTAGGAGAACCTGATGATGTAGCTAATCAATACAGTTTTGATAATGTGCTTGCCTCAATAAGCGAAGTTACAGAAAACGAAGAACCTCTGCATCAGAGTGATATTGTAAAAGATTTGCAGATTAACCTGGTTTCAAAAAATCAAATTGAACCAGATGAATCAATTGAAATCGAGTTTAGATATACGGTTTTAGAAGATATTGAAACACATATTGCATTTACATTTTTAGATTTAGAACGTCATTTTGATGTATATAACGACAATTCTATGGATTTAAAAACGTTTGGCAAAGGCGAGAAGTTTTTCCGAGTGAAATGTAAGCTACCTTCAATTAATCAGGCAAAATTAAAAATGGCGGTGTCAGTACGAAATAGTAATAAGCAGCCGTTATTATTTGCCAAGACATCTGACACACCAGCTATTTTTATTAGTAGGAAGTTTAGTACTGATAATATTGCAGAGGAAGACGCAGCAACCGGGTTTATTCAGAGAAATAGCCAATGGGAGCTGCTAGATTAACAAAATATAACGGAGGCAGAATGTCGCGTTTGTTGGTATATGTTCACTATAATAAATATAATGTTGTCAGTGAATATATTTATTATCAATTAAAGTCGATACGAAGTATTTATTCAGACATAGTTTTTGTTTCTAACAGCCATGTTTCAAAAGACATAGTACAATATTTACAGTCGGAACGACTGATTGATTTTTTTATCCAAAGAGATAATATTGGTTATGATTTTGCGGCATGGAAAGAAGGGCTGAATCAAGTAACATTTTATCAATATGATTCGGTAACTCTGATGAATGATACATGTTTCGGCCCCCTCTGGGACCTAGAGGATTATTATAGTCAATTTGACAGTGATGTTGATGTAGATTTTTGGGGGATGACCAATCACTTAGAGACAAAAATAGATAGTGTAGTTGTCCCGGAACATTTACAGTCATATTTTATGGTATTTAAAAAACGAATCTTGCAGAGTCAAGCATTTGTTGGTTTTTGGTCATTGGTAAGTGAGTTAACAGATATTCAAGATGTTATAAAATTATATGAGACACAATTGACGAAAATACTTTTATCAGAAGGCTATAGCTATAAGTGTGTATTAGATACGTCCATTTATTGTAAAACCCTTGAAAATAGCAACGTTACACTAGAATATCCAGAAGTTATACTTAAAAATAATGTTCCGTTCATAAAAATAAAGAGTTTTACCGAATATCCAGACAGAATATACTCTTTATTACATCTTATTAGGATGAAAACGAAATATCCAGTTGAATTAATCGAGAGGCATTTGAGGCAGATAATTATTCCGGGTACGAGTTTTATTCCTCCAATACGGGTTTCGCAAACAACAGAAATCGCTCGTTATTCGACATCGGTGCTTCTTCATATTCACATAGAATCAGTCTCTATTTTTGAAGAATACATTGAAGAGTTATGCAAAATAGCCGATAGGTGCCAGTTACTAATAACATTGCCAGATGCTGACTTTTCAAATAAGTGTAGTATAGTTGAGAGATATTTATTCACCTACCAATTGAGAGCACAAATTGTAAAACAAACAGATGAATTGACTTTTTTTGAAATAGTAAACAACTATATGGGAGATGCCAAATATCTTGCTCATATAACTGTCAAACAAACAAAGGAAACAAAATATTCTGTAGAGGATATTATTGACAGGCATCAGTTGAGGAAAATGTTTTTTACATCATTTGATGCGGTGATTTCTAATTTTGAATCACAATCTAATTTGGCTGTAGTTATTCCAGACTTAACAACCAATCAAAGATATGATAAACAAAGTCTTCGAGAGGGCAATCCAGAACTTATTCGTCAATTGAACATACTCTATGAATCACTTGTGAGAACTAAGAAAGTTGATTTTTATAAACTGCCTTATATAATTGGAGAAGAAGTAAGTTGGTATTGGATAAAAATAGAACACTATAAAAAGATTGAGGACAAATTTAGAAACATTGATTTTTCAAAAGAAGATAGATTATTGCTAGTTCCAATATTATTTATTTATAGCGCGTGGGATTTATCAAACGATTATGCAGTGGTCGAGAATACTGAAAATGTGAGTCCAATCTTGGAAAAGATTAGTTTTTCTAGTGAAAGAGAATTGCGTTTAATTATTGAAGAAAAGGAATTTTTACAA
Source organism: Streptococcus suis (assembly GCF_002960625.1). Lineage (GTDB taxonomy): Bacteria > Bacillota > Bacilli > Lactobacillales > Streptococcaceae > Streptococcus > Streptococcus suis_T. Next base: position 52,042 of record NZ_POJH01000033.1, on the reverse strand, counting down.
ATTGGACTGAGAAGGACACTAAAGATAATATCTGTTGGGATTGTAAGTGTGTTTAAGATGATAAAGAAATCTCTATTAAAAAATTAGGGATAACGGATGACAAACAAGGGGAAGATAGTGTGAAGAGCAAAATAGTATCACCAAAAACAATATTTATTTGGAATTTATTAGGGAGTATTTCTTCAGCAGCAATATCAATATTTTTATTGTTACTAGTAACACGTTTGTTGACGGAATTAGAGGCTGATATTTTTAGTTTTGCTTATGCAGTAGCAAATCTTTTTGTAATCATTGCTGGTTTTCAGGTAAGAGATTATCAAGCGACTGATGTTTCGAAAAAGTTTTCGTTTAGCCAGTATCTTGCAACAAGGCTTATAACAATCACTATTATGCTATTACTTGCCTTAAGCTATATTTTTCTGTCTAAATATGAATTTCAAAAATCTGCTTGTATTTTCCTAATATGTTTGTATCGCGGAAGTGATGCTCTGTCGGATGTTTTTCAAGGATTGTTTCAACAAAATACTCGGCTAGATATTGCAGGTAAATCACTTTTTTTGAGAAACTCTATTGTGATTTTGACATTTGGACTTGGTTTGTTTATAACCAATAACCTGCTACTCTCATTAATCTATCTAGTAATTAGCTCATATTTATTTGTTTTCTTTTTTGATGTTCCGAATTTGTTTCAATTTACGAGGGTTATCAAAGAAGAAATTAATTTGAAAGCCATTAAAAATATATTGTCAGAATGCTTGCCGTTATTTATTAATGCATTTTTACTTGTTACTATCTATAATCAACCTAAATATGCTTTGAATACTTTTTTTGAGAGAGGTGTTATAGGAACAGGTGTTCAAAGAGATTTTAATATTTTATTCATGCCTGTTTTTTCAATGAATATTTTATTGATTTTGTTTAGACCCATGATAACTCAGTTGGCAATCTATAGAAGAGCTGGGGACTATAATCAGTTTAAACAATATCAGAAGCGTATCGTTAAAATGGTTGTCGGGTTGGCTGTGTTAGTTTTGGTTGGGGGAATAGTGTTGGGGATTCCGGCATTAAATATTCTCTATGGAACGAATCTTAATAAATACTGGCTCAGTTTTATTATAACAATGCTTGGGGGAATTGCGAGTACCTTTGCAACCATTTGTGATAACATGCTTACTGTTTTGAGGAAGCAAAAGTATCTCGTAATTTCATTTGCAATTTCTTGTTTATTATCCATATTGATTTCTAATCCACTGGTAGAATATTATGGAATATTGGGGGCAGCTGTTGCTTTTGTTAGTTCGATGTGGACTTGGTTTTTAATTTCTTTAGTAATATATCTAAAATTGCAAAAACATTTGAATTGGGAAGTACAAGAATGAAGATAGAAAAATTATTTTTAAGGTTAGCAATCCCCTTTTTGTTAATTTCAATATTTGTTATGCCTGTGACAAAGGTTCCTGATGAAGCAACACATGCTTTTATGTCGTGGAATATATTATTTGATTCTCCGACAAGTAGAGATACAGAGGCAATGAATGAATTACGGACAGCAGATTTTGCGTATTCAGAACCGGAGATTTATGCAGTTGATTCTACAGAATATTCAAGCCTTTTTACCAAAATTCGTGATTTTTCAAAGGACAAATTATCTATCGATTTTTCTCTGAAATCGTTAATGAGTACACCTCAGCTAATTGGTCTAGTTGTAGGTAAATTGATTTATCCGTCATATGGTATGATGGTCACTATAGGGCGCCTTTTTAATACAATAGTCTATATTATAGGTATCTACTATTTGATAAAAAAAATAAAGTATGGGAAGATGACCCTGTTTTTTGTCTCACTTTTACCTATGATGATTCAGCAGGCTGGCTCACTGTCTTATGATGTGGTGAACTATCTGGCTGTTGTTGCATTTTTTGTTTTTTATGTTAACTTATTGGTAGATAAGGTACTGACCACCAGGAAATTTATTAACTTAATATTTCTATCCTTGCTACTATATCTAACAAAAGCAAATAATATTTTACTTTTGGCACTATTGTTTTTTGTTGATTTTGAATTTGAAGGCATCTTATCTAAGTTTAATTCGATTTTAAAATGGATTCAAAAGAGAAGATTACCAATTCTTATTTTAGGGTTTGGACTAGTTTTAATTGCTACCTATCTATTCCTACGAGATAATGGTGGTGTAGTACATTTTATGGAAGTGATGAGAAATAGTTTAGTAATCAATAATAGAAATGATCACCTTAACGGGATTTTAACAGTTGGTATTTTTGGTTATTTTGGCTGGTTTGTCACCCCATTACCTCTCTGGTTAATTTTTATAGATATTTTTATTTTCACGCTGTTGTTGTTTAATGATGGAAATTTAAAGATAAGTAAAACAGTAGGGTTTGCTTCGCTATTTGTACTCCCTATTCAAGTGGTTGTCATTGTGGCGGGGATGTACTTTGCATGGACACCTACAGCTATTGGACCAAATGCGATAATTTCTCAAGGGGCACAAGGAAGATACTTTACTCCATTTTTAGTCTATCTATTTCCGGCATGTTTAATGTTAAAAGAGCAGGTAAGTGTATCGGTAAAACAGAAGTATTTGATGCGGTTGATCACTGGCACAGTAGTCATTAACTTTATCATGTATCTATTTTTGATAGTGGATTATTATTGGTTGTAATTTAAGATAGTGGAAGAGGGAAACGTGAATATACTATTTACATTGAATGATGCTTTTGTCCCGCAAGTAGCAGCTTGTATAGGCTCAATCATGCGAACATTAAACGACGGCGATATGTGCCATTTTTATCTTTTCTCAGATGGTATAAGTCAACAGAATAAAGAAAACCTTCATCAATTTGTTACCGATGGAGGAAATAAATTGACAATCGTTGAATTGGAAAACTTAGAATCATATTTTGATTTTGAAGTTGACACAAATGGTTGGGCTCCGGTTGTACTTGCAAGATTACTTGTAGATAAATTACTGCCCAAAGAAGTTGATAGGATCATCTATCTAGATGGAGATACTTTAGTTTTAGAAAATATTCGGGAGCTATGGGAAACAAATTTGGAGGGGAAAGTCCTCGGAATGTGTCCAGAACCGACAGCATCAACTGAGAGAAGGGAAAAACTGGATTTAGGTATGAATATGTATCATAATTCAGGTGTATTGCTAATTGACTTGCAACAGTGGCGAATGAGAGAAATTGGTAAAAAAATATTTCATTATTATCGTGTAAATGATGGACGACTTTTTGCGCCAGATCAAGATGCACTGAATGGAGCATTGAAAGAAGAGATAAAAACACTCTCAATCACTTATAATTATTTTAATATTTTTGATGTTTATTCATATCGTACGTTGGCAAAATTAAGTAGGCCTTCAACTTTTATTTCAAAAGAAGAATTTGTAAAAATCCGTAAGCAACCACGTATTGTTCATTTTTTAGGCGAAGAACGCCCATGGAGAATCGGGAATAAACATCGATTTAGAGAGAACTATGTTTCTGCATTAAATCAGACGCCATGGAGAGGTACTCAGTTTGAGAGTGGTTGGCAGCTTTACTTTTTCTGCTTTAATCTTTTCAATATTGTTATGAAGCCTTTTCCTATGTTACGCTATCAAATTATTACAGTCTTAATTCCTATATTTATGAAATATAGAAAGACTAGATTGCAAAAAGGAGTGTAGGAGTGAAGTTTTCGGTTATTATCCCAGCGTATAACGTCGCTGATTATCTGGAAGAATGCGTTTATAGTGTATTGAATCAGACACACGAAGAATTTGAAATTTTGTTGATTGATGATGGTTCTACAGATGGAAAAACCTCCAGTCTATGTGATAAATTAGCAGGTAGAGATGATAGGATAAGGGTATTCCATCAATCTAATGGGGGATTATCTGCAGCCAGAAATACAGGGATAAAGAATGCTAGTGGTGACTATATTTTATTTCTGGATGGAGATGACTTTTGGACCGATATATGCTTTTTAGATGAAGTTAATAGAGAAATAATTTCACATGATGAAGTTATTGATACAGTTATCTATCCGTTTTCCTACTTTTACGGCAAGGATGATGTAGTAGTTCGAACTTTTTCTAAAAAATTACCGCTTCATCAGGTTATTACAGATACAAGATTACTTGTCGAAACAGGTGCACTAATCACTCCTGCTTGGAATAAATGTGTTAGAAGAGATAAATTTTCTTCAAATCTTAATTTCTTGAGTGGGTATCTATATGAAGATGGCATTTGGTGTGCAAATTTACTTAAGGAACTGAATAATTTTATAGTAATGGACAATACACAATGCATGTATCGACAGAATCGAACCGGAAGTATTACAAACACTATCACGCTTCGGCATATAGAACATGCCTTTAGAGGAATTGAAAAAAATTTAAAGAATTTTAAACAACTATCGAATGAGAAACAAGAAGCACTTTTGATTTATTTATCAAATTCTTATATTTCCATCTTGCCATTTGTATTTCCATATCTGAATAATTCTGATATAAAAATGTTTGTGAAAAAATTTAGATATTTGCTAAAATATTCACAGAAGGTAGAACTTGTTTCGTTTAGAATCTCAGGTTTAATGACCAGAGTTCTGGGGATATATGTATCAACATTTATTCAAAACAAACTTTTGAAAATTTATAAAAGTAGATAATAATAGAAAGTGATTGGTAACACTGTGAAAAGGTGGATTAGAAATTTCACAACGCGATTATTTATCTTATCAGGTAAATACAAGCTATTGTTTTATATATTAGAGCTTACAAAAAATATTGCAAAGTTTTTCTGGAGAATTCCAAAATATATAAAGCGAACTCTACTAGCTTTGCAACGTGATAAACAACGTAGAAATAATTATTCAGATATCAAAAATCGTTACTTGATTTACACAATTTATGAACATCAATCGTCTTTACAGGACTATAAAGTAATTTTTTTAGAGGCATTGGCTAAAATTTCTCGAGATGTTTTAATTGTTGTAAATGGTAAACTTCCACAGGCTGATATAAATCGTTTAGCACAATATGGTAAGGTTTTGGAAAGAGAAAATGAGGGGTATGACGTTGCGGCTTTCCGATATGGGATAATACATACTGGAAAAGAGGCGTTACAACAGTATAATCAGCTCATCTTGGTTAATGATACGAATATTGGTCCTTTTAGAGATTTGGAAGAGGTTTTCTCTGAGTTTAATTCCGATCAGCTAGACTTTTGGGGAATTTCTATGGGTGAGGAGCAGCTAGACTTTACTGGCTATAACCCTTATGGTAAAATTCCTAAGCACTTACAATCATATTTTGTTGTTATTGAAAATAGCTTGCTTAGGTATGAAGGATTCTATGAATATTGGGAAAAGCTCTCTGATACGGATTCTCGTAATAAGGCAATTGGAAAACATGAAACTGTATTTGCAAAATATTTTTATGATCGAGGCTTTAAGTATGATGCATTGATTAAAGACACGAAAGATAGTGCATTGTATATTCATCCGCTTAAATTATTAAAGCAAGGTTGTCCATTAGTTAAGTATTCGGCCTTTAGAAATTATGACAGAGAACAATATTTTTGGCATGGTTTAGAAAGAGAATCTGAGATTCCGGATTTGATGGAGTATATTGCTAAGGAAACAGACTATCCGATTGAAGTGGTGTCTTCTATATTAGAAGATTTTAAAACTAGAGAAAATCAATCTTATATTTTGATTATTGATGGTGTCGAAAATATTATTCCACAATGTACACGTTATCGTGTGTTAAATAAGGCTGAGCAATTGCGAGAACTTGGTTATACAGTTCGAGTGATAAATAATTCTCTTGTACAACTTCAGGATGCACAGTTTGCTAGTCATATTATTATTTATCGTGCTCCATTCAATGATATGCTGAAAGAAATATGTAGAGCGGCACACATAAAGAACAGACCTGTTTATTTTGATATTGATGATTTGGTTTTTGATACAAAATTTACAGATGAACTTGAATTTACCCAAGGCTTGAGCAAGAGAGAGAAAAAAGGCTATGATACAAGTGTCTTAGCTTACAAAAAAATGCTTTCTCTCTGCGATTATGCTATCACATCGACTTCGAAATTGAAAGACGAACTTGAACAATATAAAAACAAGGTTATCTTGAATCGCAACGTCATGTCTAAAGAATTAGTTGAGCGTAGTTTACAAGTTAAGAAAAATTCGAACGACAATAAAGTTAAAATAGGATATTTCTCAGGGTCAATTACACACAACGAAAATTTTGATTTAATTAGTCAAGCATTGCTGCACCTACTTCAAAAGTACCCGCAAGTGGAATTACATATAGTAGGATATTTAGACATTCCGAAACCATTCCAAAAATTCAAAAAACAGATTGTGAGTCATGAGTATGTTGATTGGAGAAAGCTTCCAATTTTAATTTCACAAGTTGATATTAACTTGGCGCCGCTTGTAACCACAACCTTTAATGAAGCAAAGTCGGAAATTAAATGGATAGAAGCGGCAGCAGTTAAAGTTGTGACAGTCGCAAGTAATCTTGGAGCATTTGAAGAGATGATTCAAGATAGAGTGACTGGAGTTCTAGCAGATGATAACGAATGGGAAAGTAAATTGGAGAGATTGATTCTTGAACCAGACTTGAGAGAACAAATAGCAGAAAATGCTTTTGAGTTTGTAATGAATCATTGCACTACAGCAAATAGAATTAATGATTTTTTGAAAGAAGAGTTAGTCTAATGAAACGTATTTTGTTTATTTCTCCTACGACTAGTATGGATAATGGTGCGGAGAAGTCTATTTATTATCTAATGAAGTACCTTATTCAACTGGGACACACAGTTATAAATGTTACTCATGCAATAGGAGGGGAACCACAAGATAAGCATGAGCAACTTTATAAAATGATAGGGGTTAAGAATTACTATTTGCCAACCGTCAAGTGGTGGTGGCCGGATGCACCAGGTGGAGAAATCCTTAATAGAGAAGAGGCTACAAGCTACTATCGCCAGAATGTTCAAGACATAGCTGAAATTATTGATCAAAATGAGATAGACTTGGTTATTTCAAATACTGTTAATGTTTTTCAAGGAGCAATTGCTGCCTCATGTCAAAAGGTTCCCCATTTCTGGCTAATTCATGAATTTCCTAAAAATGAGTTTGCTTATTATGCTGATAAAATTGACTTCATAGAAGAGTATTCTTCAGAATTATTTAGTGTGACTGGAGAGTTAAATAATTTTTTAACACCACTATTTAATAAGAAAGTCCATTCGTTTATTTCTTATACTGAGCAAGAAACAAAAGTTTTAAAAAAAGGCAATCAAGTTAGAATTGTTTCTGTTGGTCGATTAACAGAAGGAAAAAATCAATTAGAACTTATAAAAGCATATAAGACACTAAATAGATTAGATATTGAATTGGTTTTTATTGGAGGATGGGATAGTAAATATAAAGCTATTTGTGATGAATATATCCATGAAAATAAATTACAGAAAAATGTTAAATTTTTAGGTAACTTAGATAATCCTTGGGAAGAAGTAACTGATAGAGATATCTGTGTTTTCCCCTCATCTATGGAAACTTTTGGCTTAGTCTATGTTGAAGCAATCTTAAGAGGGCTTCCAGTAATTCTATCAGATAATTTAGGGCATTTGACGGCATTTGAAATATTCTCAGCAGGTCAAATTTATAAATTGGGCGATATAGAAGAGTTGGTGACTAAATTAGAGCAAGTGATTGAATCCTTTAGAAATTTTTCAGATAGGGCTCGGCTTGATGTGGAACGTTTACGTACTCTATATACACCGGAAGTTGCCTATAAAGAAATACTGAACGGCATCAATCACTTAGAATATACTGGACACCAAAATACAAATTTAAGTCACATAAAAGAGTTATTGACTTTGAATATGCATCCAACAAGATTAGAGCGTTATGCAAGATTGATCAGCAAGATCGCGACAAAAATCAGACATAAACTTCGACTTTAATGAATAATAGGATAGCTATGATAAAATATTTATATTATAGTTTCTTCAAATGAGTAAGTAGAATCTAAAAAGTTATATAGAATTCTAGTTTTAGAGAGAAAAAATGAAAGTACTAATGATTATCCCTGCCTACAACGAAGAAGAAAGCATTCTTCAAACTGTTCAGGGAATTATAGATTATAGAAAAAGTGTTAATTTCCAATTAGATTACTTGGTCATTAATGATGGTTCAACGGATAGCACAAAGCAAATTTTGATCCAAAATAAGTTAAATGCCATTCACTTGGTACAAAATTTGGGAATTGGTGGTGCAGTCCAAACAGGATACAAATATGCCTTGGAAAATGGTTATGATGTTGCTGTTCAGTTTGATGGCGACGGGCAACACGATATTCGTTCTTTAAATAGCTTAATGCAACCCATCTTAGCTGGTGAGGCTGATATGGTGATTGGTTCTCGTTTTGTTGGTGAGACTTTGTCAGAATTCCAGACCAGTTTTATGAGACGATTTGGAATAGGAGTTATTTCAAATATGATAAAACTAACTACAGGTAAACGAATTTGGGATACAACATCAGGTTATCGATTAGGAAATAGAAAAGTGATTGCTCAATTCGCTAGAAGATACCCTACGAAATATCCAGAACCAGAATCAAGTGTGCATTTGATGAAGCAGAATTTTAAGGTGGTAGAAGCACCGGCTAATATGTTTGAAAGAGCAGGAGGTGTTTCTTCCATAACACCATTAAAATCCATTCGTTATATGGTAGAGGTTTGTTCATCAATCTTGATTGCATCATTAATGAAGGAGGGAGAGTAATGACAGTTCAATCCCTTGCAATGCTGATAGCCTCAATCGGTTTTCTCTACTTTATTTTCCGTAATATCAACAAAAACAATATACTATTCGAGCATGCTTTTATGTGGATAGTGATTGGTTTTGGAATGATTGTATTTGCTTTATTTGAAGTTATTCCGGTGCAATTGGCTCGATTATTTGGATTTGGTTTGACTTCGAACTTCTTGTTATCTGTGGCCATTTTTATTCTATTAGTGATTGGATTTTTACATAGTATGGCCCTTTCTCAACAAAAGCAGCAGATTAAAAATTTAATCCAGGAAGTATCAATGGCTAAAAAAAGAATTGCTGAGTTGGAGGAATCTGATGCAGAGTAATCATACGTTTGTTATCTGTGCCTATGGCGATAGTCGGTATTTGGAGGAATGTATTCAATCCTTGATAAACCAGACTTTAAAATCGAATATTATCCTCTACACGAGTACTCCAAGTAACTATATTCAAGAGCTTTGTGAGAAGTATGAGCTTCCGTACTTTTCGTCAGTTGGTGGTGGTATTGGTAAAGATTGGAATAATGCCTTGTCCTTTGTTCAAACTCAATATGCAACGATAGTTCACCAGGATGATATCTATTTAGCTGATTATGCTCAAAAAATAATGTCATCTCTAACTGATGAAACTCTCATTTCTTATTCGGATTATCAGGAAGTGAAGGATGGCGAGGTAATTCCCCTTACAACAAACTTGAAAATCAAAAAGTTGATGTTGCGGACGATTGCTGTTTTTCCAAAGTGGAAATTTTGGCGTAATAGAGTCTTAGCATTCGGCAATCCAATTTCTTGTCCAGCTGTAACCTACAATTTGAAAAAACTGAATGATTTCAAGTTCAATGAAGAAATGAAAGTTTCACTTGATTGGTTTGCTTGGTATCAAATTGCACAAAAAAATGGTAGCTTTACCTTTGTTGATGAGAGTCTGATGTATCATCGTATTCATGAAGAATCCGAAACAACCAACAGTATTGAGAAAAACATTCGTACAAAAGAAGATTATGAAATGTATTTGTTATTCTGGCCAACCTTTATTGCTAAGTTTCTTTTAAGATACTATATCAAAAGCCAAGATACAAATGGTTAAGAGAAGGTTCTTTTTATATAAAACATTTCAAAACCATTTCAATTATTTTACACTCGACTAAGTATTGTCATGTAAATGTAATAAAAAATTTCAAAAACAAGAGATTTTCATAGGAAAATCTCTTGTTTTGTGCTAGAATAATAGATGGAGGTCCGATATGATCAAAATTTTTGGTAAAATTCGTTACCATTGGCAACCAGAACTTTCCTGGGGTGTTATTTACTGGTCACTTACCTTCATTCCACTTTTCATGAGTATGACGCTATTGTTGGAAAAACTACGCGTATCAGGTCTATTTCTTTTGCTAGTATTTCTTTTTTTACTGCTAGTAATCCTAGGATTACATAGGTATTTTGAAATAAAAGAAACCCATTTACGTATTGTTACGGCTAATCTATTTGCCATTCAAGATATTGAAATTGCTCAAATAACAAAAGTGGAAGTTTCTTATATCGCTGTTCGCATATTTTCTGACGAATTACCGGATGGTAAGGTCTATTATATGCGGAAATGGCCTAAAAAATTTTTTGTGAATCATTTAGCCCTACATCCTGCATTTTCTGGAGAAGTAATTTTGTCTGATCATCTGATCAAGCAAGATTATTTTGAAATTTATTATGCAAAAAAAGCCAAATCAATCCAGTGAAATGGCTTTGGTAGGGCAGGATTTGATGGCTTCGAGTATATCGGGAGTTAGGTCGCTATCTCTTTCTAGGTTCTTTCTATCTGAAAAAATCACAATACCGTCGTCATCATAATCAAACACAGGTGAATAGGTTTGGCATAGCCCACAGGCAATGCACCGGTCAGGAATAAGTTTTATTTTCATACTATTATTTTAATCATATTTTTAGAAAAAAACAAGGAGTTGTCCCGAGAATGTCACAAGAGCCATGGAATGAAGAAGTGTATCAAACAGCTGCAGCAAGTCGTAAAGACCGCTTGAGTAAAGGATTGGCAAGTACGAAAGTATTTACCGTACTGGCTATTATTTTCTTTATCATTGTCATCATTATAGGGGCAATTGCCTTCTATCTATCTGTTGGTGGCAGTAAGACGGATTCGACGAAAGAGTTTTACAATCCAAGCAATGCTGCTGTTGTAGCAGAAAGTTCAACTGTCCCTACGGAAACGACGACTGAAACAGAAGTCACAGAAACAGAGGAAACGGAAGTGATAGATACAGCTGAAACTACGGAAACTAGTTCAAGCTTGACAGAAGCTGCAGATGGTTCTACCCTAACAGTTCAAGCTGGGGAGGGAGTTGGAGCATTGGCGGCACGTGGTGGTATTTCCATTGCTGAGTTAGAGCGTTTAAATCCTGAAAAAATGGCGACAGGTTCTTGGTTGGCTCACCCAGGTGATATTGTCCGCATTAGATAAGAGGTATTATGAAATCCATTCAAATTGCTATTGACGGTCCTGCATCGAGTGGCAAGTCAACCGTTGCCAAGATTATCGCTAAAGATTTTGGCTATACTTACTTAGATACAGGAGCCATGTACCGTTCTGCGACTTATTTGGCCTTGCAAAATGGTATTGATGTTACTGACCAAGATGGTATTGTGACCTTGCTTGCTCAACATCCTATTCGTTTTGGTAGGGATGCGCAAGGGCAACAACAGGTATTTGTTGGTGAGCAGGATGTTACCTTACCCATTCGTGATAATCAAGTAACTAACAATGTGTCGGCAGTTGCGGCACTTCCCTTGGTACGAGAAGAGTTGGTTCGCTTGCAACAGGAGATTGCCCAAGCGGGTGGCATTGTTATGGACGGCCGTGACATTGGTACAGTCGTCTTGCCTCAAGCTGAACTTAAGATTTTCCTGATTGCCTCAGTAGAGGAGCGTGCCCTTCGTCGTTTTAAGGAAAATACGGAACGTGGCATCGAAACAGACTTGGAAATCTTGAAAGAGGAGATTGCGGCTCGTGATCTGAAAGACAGTACTCGGGAGGTTTCACCTTTGAAAGCTGCTGACGATGCCATCACATTTGATACAACAGGTGTATCCATCGAAGGTGTAGTGAAATTTATTTCAGAAAAAGCGAAAGAAATTCTTGACAAGTAGTTTTGGACGTGTTAGAATAGTCGTATTGAGAAAAGCAGAAGTGAGAGCTTCTCGCCTTGCGACTAACGTTGTCTGGCTCTACGGATTAAGATTTCTTCGGAAAGAATAATGGTGTAGTGCGGACTTGTTTAGCAAGTCCGTTTCGTTTTTCTCGAAAAATATAAAATGAGGTGAAAAGCCATAGCAAAGCAAGATTTGTTCATCAATGATGAAATTCGAGTGCGTGAAGTTCGTCTTATCGGTCTTGAGGGTGAACAGTTGGGAATCAAACCGCTCAATGAGGCTCAGGCCATTGCTGATAGTGCAAACGTGGATTTAGTCTTGATTCAACCGCAAGCTAAACCACCAGTAGCTAAAATTATGGACTACGGTAAGTTCAAATTTGAATATCAGAAAAAGCAGAAAGAACAACGCAAGAAACAAAGTGTTGTCACTGTAAAAGAAGTGCGTCTTAGCCCAGTTATTGATAAAGGGGACTTTGACACAAAACTTCGTCATGCCCGTAAATTCCTTGAAAAAGGAAATAAGGTTAAGGTTTCGATCCGTTTCAAGGGTCGTATGATTACCCACAAAGAAGTTGGAGCGAAAGTATTAGCTGAGTTCGCCGAAGCAACCCAAGATATTGCTATTATCGAACAACGTGCTAAGATGGACGGACGTCAAATGTTTATGCAATTGGCCCCAGCTTCAGATAAAAAATAAGCTTTTTACGCTAAAAGGAGAATTAAAATGCCAAAACAAAAAACTCACCGCGCATCAGCTAAACGTTTTAAACGTACAGGTTCTGGTGGATTGAAACGCTTCCGCGCTTATACTTCACACCGTTTCCACGGTAAAACTAAAAAACAACGTCGTCACCTTCGTAAAGCAGGTATGGTACATGCTGGTGACTTTAAGCGTATCAAGTCAATGCTTACACAAATGCGTTAATCTCGCATCAGTATTGCACAATTACTTTTTTGAATTATTTGGAGGAAAATTAAATGGCACGTGTTAAAGGTGGCGTTGTTTCTCGTAAACGCCGTAAACGTATTTTAAAATTAGCTAAAGGTTACTATGGAGCTAAACATCTCTTGTTCCGCACAGCGAAAGAACAAGTAATGAACTCTTACTACTATGCATACCGTGACCGCCGTCAGAAAAAACGTGATTTCCGTAAATTGTGGATCACTCGTATCAATGCGGCTGCTCGCATGAACGGTTTGTCATACTCACAATTGATGCATGGTTTGAAATTGGCTGAAATCGAAGTAAACCGTAAAATGCTTGCTGACTTAGCAGTAAACGATGCAGCAGCATTCACAGCTCTTGCTGACGCAGCAAAAGCAAAACTTGCTAAGTAAGACAACATATACAGAAGAAAATCTTGGAAGCTTTTCCAGGATTTTTTCTGTATATGGCCAATTCTAGTAGTATGTAGCTGAAAGTCAATCAAATGGTAAAGGTAGGTATATTAGGAATATTTTGACATTTGGAGATAAATTGAATAGTAGAATTTTTAAAAGCCATGGTGACAACCTTATTTCAGGGGTATCACCATGGCTTTTGTTTCTAATTGAACCTCTATTCGTTAGAAGAACTAGATACTGTACTGGTTGATGTAGAGGTTGTAGCACTGCTTTCCGCACTTGAACTGGCTGTACTGCTTGTGGAACTGCCGTTTAATTCTAGGTAACTTGGTGCATTAAATAAATCGACAGTTGATTTATTACCATTTTTACTATATAAACTGGTTGATTTAGCCCCTAGCTCATTTTCTAGTGCAATCTCAGCAGCCAATGAATCAATGTAGTTGAATTGGCTAGCATCTAAAGCAGGCAGGCCGTTATCAAAGAAACGAATGAGGTCCCCAGTTTGAATGGCATCACTAGCAGCAAGTTGGGCAGAGGCTGCTTCCTTAATGGCATCAATTTCTTTCTGGGTTGTTTCATCTGGATTGGTAATTTCAATACCCGTTTCGGTATAGTAAATCTTTCCTGCGTAGCTGGTATATTTGGGTGTAATGAAGCTTCCTTCTGTACGGAGAGCCACGATTTGTTTGTTTTGAGGGGACAATAGATCCTGCCCAACCTGTAAGAATTGATTTGCCTTTATACCAAGTAGGTGTTCCAGTGTTGGTAGGGCGTCAATCTCACCTCCAAATGTATGGAAGATTCCACCATTGGTCATACCTGGGACGACAATCATATAGGGAACTCGTTGGAGCATGGCATTGTCAAATTCTGTCCAAGTTTGCGGGTCCTTATTCAAGAGTGGAGCCAAATCTGGATTTCGCGAATTCGATATGCCATAGTGGTCGCCGTAGAGGACAATAACGGAATGTTCGTAGAGACCAGTTGCCTTCAAATAGTCAAAGAAGGACTTGATGGAAGTATCCAAGTAGTTGGCAGTTGCAAAATAGCCGTTAATAGTTTCATCATCCGTATCAGCCAGGGGAAATCCTTTCTCATCGCCAATCAAGCTGGTGGTATAAGGATAGTGGTTGGATACGGTAATGAATTTAGCATAAAATGGTTGCTGTATCCGTTCCAAATATTTGATAGAATCTGCAAACATGATTTTATCATTTAAACCATATTGGAATGAGTTTTCTGCAGTGGCTTCAGAGAAGTAGGATTGGTCAAAGAAATAGTTATAACCCCACTGTTTGTAGGTGTTATTTCTATTCCAAAAACTAGCTGAATTTCCGTGGAAGACAGCAGATGTATAGCCACCGTTTTGGGATAGGATATAAGGAGCAGCCTGCTGGGTATTGCTTCCACCATACTGGACCATAAAGGAACCTTGGTTTAATCCAAATAAGGAAGTTTCAATCATGGTTTCAGCATCGGATGTTTTACCTGCCTTTACTTGATTGAAGAAATTGGAAAAAGCTAAAGTAGAGTTGGAATGATAGAGGGAATTGAGGAAAGGAGTTACCTCGTATTCTGCTCCATTAACCTTTAGCTTGTAATCAATGACAAATTGTTGCAGGCTTTCAAGATGGAGATAGATGACGTTGCGCCCCTTGGCGATACCGAAATAGCTATCATTGGGCTGTGCGTAGTGTTCTTCAACATACTGTTTAATAGGTTCAAGGTCACTTGGATTGGCTCCCGAGCGATCCTTATGGGCTGTGTAGGTTTGGTTGGCATTGTAGCCTAGAAAGGCTGGCAGGCCCAGTGCTCTGACGATATAGGTGTTTGAAAACCCCCGTGTCAACAATTCAGGTCGATCAACTTCGGCCAAAAATAGATTGATGGAGAAAAGCAGGGCAGAGAATGCTGTAATAGCAAAGCTAGCCTTTGGATAGAAAGGCTGTTTATCCCAACTGACATTTTTCCGATAGAGGAGGACAGCAAAAGTGATAAAGTCTAAAAAATAGACCAGATCCCACGGTCTGAAGAGTTTAATAGCTGCTTCACCAAGACCTGCGGAAACACTAGAAGTTGCCATCATGGTTGAGATGGAAATATAGTCTGAAAATTCTCGGTAGTAAACAGCGTTGGAAAATAGCCAGGCAAAGAGAAGGAAATACATTCCACTGGCTAGTCCATAAAACAGCTTTGTCTGTTTGGCATAGAGTGCTAGCCCTATTAAGAGTAAGCCGATTGGCAAGGGGTTGATAATGGCAATGAAATGCTGAAACAACCCCTGTAAATCTAAGCTAAAATCAACATAGTAGGCCCAGAGAGTTTTGAGCCAATACATCACTAGAAGGATGAGGACGAAGCCAAAACGAGTTTTGGAATACTCTTTGACATGATCAATTATTTTTTTCACAAATATACCTCATGGTCCTTTCTAAATCTCAGTTCATTATACCATAATTTTAAAATAAGCCTCAAAGTTTGGAGTTTTTTTGGCATATATGCAGAATCGTGTTATAATAAATATATGAAAATAAAGGTAAATCGAATTGCAGAGCAGAAGATCAAAAAGGGCATTCAACTCCTAGATAGTGCTGATTTTTCAGGACTTTCTGTGACAGAAGATAGGATAGTCGATTTAATTTCTGAAGCAGGCAACTATTTAGGAAAGGCTTATCTTTCTCCTCAGAACAAGGGGATTGGCTGGTTATACAGTCACTCCAAAGAAGAATTGACAGAAAGCTACTTTGTGAACCTGTTTAATAAAGCACGGCAAAAGCGGAATCATTTTTATCAGTCAGACTTGACCAATGCCTTTCGCTTATTCAATCAAGATGGGGATGATTTTGGTGGTTTGACGGTTGATTTATATGATGAATTTGCCGTCTTTTCGTGGTATAATACCTTTGTTTATTCTATCAAAGAAAAGATCGTTTCTGCCTTTCAAGAGGTGTTTCCAGAGGTGAAGGGGGCTTATGAGAAAATCCGCTTTAAAGGGGTGGATTATGAGTCAGCCTTTCTTTACGGACAAGAGGCACCAGAAAATTTCACCGTCTTAGAGAATGGTGTTGCTTATCAAGTTTTCATGAATGACGGCTTGATGACAGGTATTTTCCTCGATCAACATGAGGTACGCGGTTCACTGGTGGATGGTCTGGCGACAGGTAAAACCCTGCTCAATATGTTTTCTTATACGGCAGCCTTCTCCGTTGCTGCAGCTATGGGAGGAGCAATAGAAACCACTTCGGTTGATTTAGCTAAACGGTCACGAGAACTCTCTACAGCTCATTTTAAGGCTAATGGTGTAGAATTAGACAATCATCACTTTGTAGTCATGGACGTCTTTGAATATTTCAAATATGCCAAGCGCAAGGGATTAAGCTATGATGTCATTGTCCTGGATCCACCAAGCTTTGCCCGAAATAAAAAACAGACATTTTCGGTAGCCAAGGACTATCATAAATTGATTTCCCAGTCACTAGAGATCCTAAATCCAAAGGGGATGATCATTGCCTCAACCAATGCGGCCAATGTGTCGGTTGAGAAATTCCGTCAACAGATTGAGAAAGGTTTTGGTTCGCAAAAGCATCGCTATACTACGACCTATCGCTTACCAGCTGATTTTACAATCAATAAAAATGATGAAAGTAGTAATTACCTCAAGGTCTTTACGATAAGGGTAGAAAAATGAAAATAGTAGTTCCTATTATGCCTAGAAATTTGGAAGAAGTAGAGGCCATTGATGTAGGACGTTTGGCGGAAGCCGACCTCATTGAATGGAGAGCGGACTATCTTCCCAAAGAGGACATTTTAAGAGTAGCCCCTGCCATTTTTGAAAAATGTAATGGCAAGGAAGTTATTTTTACCATCCGAACAACACGAGAAGGTGGTTATTTGGATTTGGAAGATCAAGAGTATGTTGATTTGATTAAGGAAGTGGCAGCCCTCTATCAGCCAGACTATATTGATTTTGAGTATTATTCTTATCAATCGGTCTTTGATCAGATGTTGGAATTTCCAAATCTTGTCTTGAGTTATCATAATTTTGAAGAAACACCTGCTAATTATCTGGAAATCATGTCTGAATTAACCAGTCTTTCGCCCGCAGTTGTTAAAATGGCAGTCTTGGCCAAGAGTGAGCAGGATGTCTTGGATGTGATGAACTACACTCGTGGCTTTAAGACCTTGAATGCTGAACAGACCTTTGCGACGATTGCAATGGGAGAGCTTGGAAGGCTTACTCGTATTGCAGGGGTGATTACTGGTTCTTGTTGGACCTTTGCAAGTTTGGATGAAGTATCGGCTCCTGGACAGATGTCCTTGGCTAATACACGTAAGTTTTTGGAAATTTTGGAGAATTAAATATGCGTTATTTAACAGCTGGTGAGTCTCATGGACCACGCTTAACAGCCATCATTGAGGGAGTTCCAGCTGGTCTTCCTTTGACTGCAGAAGATATCAATACGGACTTGAAACGTCGCCAAGGTGGTTACGGTCGCGGCAGCCGTATGCAGATTGAAACAGACCGTGTAGAGATTACAGCCGGTGTTCGTCATGGTAAAACAACGGGGGCCCCAATTACCCTTAATGTCACTAATAAAGACCACCAAAAGTGGTTGGATATTATGGCTGTAGAAGATATTGAGGACAAGCTCAAGAGCAAGCGTCGTATCAGACATCCGCGTCCAGGTCATGCTGATTTGGTCGGTGGTATGAAATACCGTTTTGATGATTTGCGAAATTCCTTGGAGCGTTCTAGTGCGCGTGAAACAACCATGCGTGTGGCAGTCGGCGCCGTCGCCAAACGAATTTTGGCGGAGCTGGATATTGAAATTGCTAACCACGTTGTCGTTTTCGGTGGTAAGGAAATTGATGTTCCAGATGGCTTAACTGTTGCAGAAATTAAAGAACGTGCAGCCAAGTCGGAAGTTTCCATCGTTAACCAAGAGCGTGAAGAGGAAATCAAGGCTTATATTGACCAAATCAAGCGTGATGGGGATACCATTGGTGGTGTTGTCGAAACCATTGTTGGCGGTGTACCTGTTGGTCTGGGTTCCTATGTTCAATGGGATAAGAAATTGGATGCTAAACTGGCTCAGGCAGTTGTTTCTATCAATGCTTTTAAAGGAGCAGAGTTCGGGGTTGGTTTCCAAGCAGGCTACCTAAAAGGTAGTCAGGTCATGGATGAAATTATGTGGTCTAAACAAGAGGGCTACACACGCAGAACCAACAATCTCGGCGGTTTTGAAGGTGGCATGACAAATGGTGAGCCCTTGGTGATCCGTGGTGTTATGAAACCAATTCCAACCCTCTATAAGCCTTTGATGTCCGTTGATATTGACACGCATGAGCCTTATAAGGCGACTGTGGAGCGTTCTGACCCAACGGCTCTTCCAGCAGCTGGTGTGGTTATGGAATCTGTAGTTGCTACGACCATTGCAACAGAAATCTTGGAAAAATTCTCTTCAGATAATATGGAAGAGTTGAAAGTTGCTGTGGCTAGTCACCGTGACTACGTTAGAAATTTCTAGGTCATCAATGAAAAAAACGATTTTGATTGTCGGTCTGGGCCTGATTGGAAGTTCTCTAGCCCTCTGTATCCGCAAACAACACCCAGATTATCAAATTCTAGGTTTTGAACCCAATCCAGCTTCTGCACAGGTTGCGCTTGAGCAAAAGATGGTGGACTACCTATCAGATGATTTGGTAGAATTGGCTGGACAAGCTGATGTGATTCTTCTGAGCGTGCCTATTCAAGTGTCGCTTGAATTGATAGAAAAGTTAAGTCATACGAACCTGAAAGAAGGGGTTCTGATTACAGATGCTGGTTCAACCAAGTCAGCTATTGTGACTGCAGCGGAGAAGTTCCTTTTACCTAGGAACATCAACTTTATCGGCGGGCATCCGATGGCGGGTAGTCATAAGTCAGGTGCAGCGGCGGCAGACATCCACTTGTTTGAAAATGCCTACTATATCATGACGCCTTGTCAGGCTACCAAGGCAGATGCAGTTCCTCGATTGACTGATTTACTGTCTGGGACAGGTGCCCGCTTTGTCCAGCTTGATGCAGCAGAGCATGATAGGGTCACCAGTCAGATTTCCCATTTTCCACATGTCTTGGCTTCTAGTTTGATGAATCAGGCTGGAGATTACGCCCAAAATCATCCCTTTACCAATAATTTTGCGGCAGGTGGTTTTCGGGATATGACCCGGATTGCCGAAAGTGAACCAGGTATGTGGACCAGTATTCTCATGACTAATCCAGAAGCGATTTTGGATAGGATTGCAGAATTTCAAGACCGCCTGAACCAAGTTTCAACCGTCTTGAAATCTGGAGATAGGGAAGCTATTTGGGAATTCTTTGAACGTGGTCGTCAGACCCGCAAGGCTATGGAAATTCATAAGAGAGCCGGTGTGGATTCCTTCTATGATTTATTCCTTAGCGTTCCCGATGAGGAAGATACGATTTTGAAGGTCTTGGAAGTCCTGCGTGGAATTTCCATTGTCAATATTCGTATTAACGAAGAAAACCGTGAAGATATACACGGTATATTACAAATTACGTTTAAAAATAAGGTGAACTTGGAAGAAGCAGCTCAACGTTTGAGGGAGCAAACTACCTACCAGGTACACCAGGATTAAAGGAGAAAGTTTATGTCAACAAATATCTATGATATCGCAAATGAATTGGAACGTGCTATTCGCAACTTGCCTGAGTATAAGGCGGTAGAAGTTGTTAAGGTCTCAGTTGCGGGCAATCCAGAAGCCAAAGAAATTTTGGAGAGCTATATCGCCTTCCAAAAAGGTATTCAGGAAAAATTACAAGCGGGTGATATTCCAACTGAGGAAGATCAAAAAACGATGTTGGATTTCAATAAGAAGGTTCAAGCCAATCCAATTTTGGTTGAATACTTTACAAAACAACAGCAATTAGCAACTTACGTGGCTGATTTAGAACGTATTATTTTTAAACCTTTGAATGAATTATTATAAGAAACAGCTGCAAGGCTGTTTTTTCTTGTGTAAAGTTATCGGCCTTACTTGACATTATGGAAAAATTGGTATATACTACAATTAGTATATGGTTATAACCAGTACATAGAAATATTATATTGAATTAAGGAGATAGGACGTGTCTAAGTATATATATGCTAAGTCTATTATTTTGAAGGATACTGAGGTAGAGAATGCCTATCTCGAAGTAACTGACGCAGGTACTTTTGGTAAGATTCTGACCGAAAAACCAGAAGGGGATATTATTGATTATTCCGACTATCATCTGGCAGCAGGTTTGGTGGATACCCACATTCATGGCTATGCATCTCACGATGTCATGGACAATGATTTCGAAGGGATCAAGGTGATTTCAGAAGGCCTCTTGGCTTGTGGGGTGACCTCTTGGCTTCCAACAACTTTGACAGATTCCACAGAAAATTTGGATGCAGTCTGTGAAACCATCGGAACCTATGCAGGTCAAGAAAGAGGTGCCAAGATTCAGGGAATTTTCTTAGAAGGTCCCTTCTTTACAGAAAAATACAAGGGAGCTCAAAATCCCAAGTATATGAGCGATCCATCTATTGAGAAATTGGACAAATGGCACCAGCTCTCCAAGGGCCTGGTCAATAAAATTGCCATTGCGCCAGAAAGAGAAGGCGTGACAGAATTTATCGAATTTGCCAACAGCAAGGCCATTCACACAGCTCTCGCTCATAGTGATGCGACCTATGCGCAAGCAGAAGCGGCTGTAAATGCAGGAGCCAATATCTTCGTCCATGTCTACAATGGTATGAGTGGGCTACATCATCGTGAGCCAGGAATGGTTGGCGCAGCCCTGAACTTAAAAAATGTTTATGCAGAAATGATTTGTGATGGTCACCATGTTCATCCAGCGGCAGCAGAAGTTGTCATTAAAGCGCGTGGCGCAGAAGAAACTGTATTGATTACAGACTGTATGCGAGCAGGAGGAATGGGTGAAGGAAATTCTCGACTGGGTGAATTTGAAGTCGTTGTAAAAGACGGCACAGCTCGCCTCAAACACAATGGTAGTTTGGCAGGCTCCATTCTAGAGTTGATCCAGGCTGTTCAGCATGTGGTTGAATGGGGATTGGTTTCCCTGCCGGATGCCCTTCGAATGGCTTCTCTAGCACCAGCTCGCTCGGTCAACATTGATCATGTTTGTGGTCAGATTGCAGAAGGACGGGCAGCAGACTTCATCGTCGTAGATGATGCAGGACGATTGCAAGCAACCTACTTAGACGGTGTGAAACGATTTGAGAATTAGTTAAAGGCTTCTAAAACTGCTAGTTGTATATCAACAGCAACTTAATTGGTAATACTATTTTCCAGGAGGAATCTAATGACAAAATTACAACTTTCTCAGGCTAAATTTGACCATATGACGCGCTTGTCAAACAGCGACAAAGTCATTGCAGCCCTAGCTATTGACCAACGTGGTGCATTGAAACGCCTTTTGGCTGCGGCAGCAGGTGGTGGCGAATTTGGAGATGATATTTTGATTGACTTCAAAAAAGTCATCTCAAGCGATTTGACGCCTTATGCAAGCTCCATCCTTTTGGATGCGGAATACGGTGTTCCAGCTTCTGAATTGCGCCATGCGGACTGTGGCTTTATCGCTGCTTATGAAAAAACTGGTTACGATGCTTCCACACCAGGTCGTCTGCCAGACCTTTTGCCAAACTGGTCCGCAAAACGCATCAAAGAATTGGGAGCAGATGCCGTAAAAATCTTGCTCTACTATGATGTAGATGACAAGGCAGAAATCAACGACATCAAGCATGCTTGGGTAGAACGCATTGGTAGCGAGTGTGTGGCAGAAGATATTCCTTACTTCGTGGAAATCTTGACCTACGATGCTAGCGACATGGATGTAACCTCTCGTGAGTATGCAGCCCTCAAACCACACAAGGTCAATGGTGCTATGCGCGAATTCAGCAAACCACGCTACAATGCAGATGTCCTCAAGGTTGAAGTGCCTGTCAATATGAACTTTGTAGAAGGCTACACAGATGAAGAGCCAGTATATACAGTTGAGGAAGCCAAAGCCTTCTTCAAGGAGCAAACAGACAGCACCCACTTGCCATTCATCTATTTGAGTGCAGGAGTATCTGCGAAACTCTTCCAGGAAACACTAGTCTTTGCCAAAGAAGCTGGTTCAAGCTTTAACGGTGTTCTTTGTGGACGTGCAACTTGGAAGGATGCAGTAGCTATATTTGCAAGCGAAGGGGAAGAAGCAGCTAAAGCTTGGTTGGCTGATCAAGGTCGTCGCAATGTCGAAGAGCTTAATGAAGTTCTGGCAACTACTGCTCATCCTTGGACAGAAAAAGTAGAAGTCAAATAAAAACTTTGGGAGCGGGAAAGAACTCGACTGGTCAAAAACATACTAAGATTAGTAGTGAGGAAATCTCCGACGGGAGAGAGTACTCACTACTTTTTCTTTATGATAAAGTAGAGGTGTCTTGTTAAGTCGACAACTCTTTTGACGCTAGACGTCGCATCAAAAAAAAGAGTTCGTCTTCCCGCCCCCGCACAGTTGATTAGGTCAGATTTGGAGTGTAAAACACGAACAAATCTGCCAATCAACCACTGCGTTGAGATGTTGACACGAACCCTGAGAAGCGAGGTTGTTTTTTTTTGCCCAGCCTCTTTTTCCATGAAATTATTAAAAGATTTTCGGAAAAAAGTTAAAAAATCTGAAAATTTAAGCAATTTTTGTTGACAAATGCTTGAAAATGCATTAAGATAAGTAAGAATTAAAAATCAATTAGAAAGGAAAACAGAAATGTTACTAATGTGTCAAAATCATTCAGCTAATCATACTTATTTCTACGGCTATTTTAGATAGTGTTTGTAGACATGGTAAACATGGATGCAAACACGGGAACGTAAAGTTTGTATCTATGTGGCTGTAGCTGTTTTGACGTGTGCCCCATAGATGATACATCTAAATGGCACAGTAATTCCTTCTGTTTTCATATACAGTTGAAATATAGGACCGTTTAGAGTGTAGTCTAAGCGGTCCTTTCTTGTTCATTTTTTATATATAAAAAGGAGATAAATCATGGGATTTAAAAAAATTATTCTTAGTTCAGTAACACTCTTATCAGCAATTACCTTGGCCGCTTGTAGCTCAAGTTCCTCAGACAATAGTTCAGTAAATGTTGGTATCATTCAGTATGCCGAGCACGAGGCATTATCTGCAGCCCGTGAAGGTTTTGTGGAAGCCATGGCAGAAGCAGGCTACAAAGAAGGTGAAAACTTAACAATTGATTTGCAAAATTCACAAGGTGATCAAGCCAATTTGCAGACAATGGTGCAAAAGTTAGCTGGTAACAATGACCTTAACTTTGCCATTGCAACACCAGCTGCCCAGGCCATGTTAAACGCAGATGCTGAAACCCCTGGCGTATTTACAGCTGTAACGGATCCAGTTGAAGCAGGCTTGGTGGAATCCTTGGAAGCCCCAGGAGGAAGCATGACAGGCTCAATTGATGCGACAGATGTAGAGGGGCAAATTGATATGTTAGTCAAAGTAGTTCCCTCTGCAAAAACAGTTGGTATTTTCTACAATTCAAGCGAGGTAAACTCGGAAGTTCAAGCTAATCAGGCTAAAAAAGCTCTTGAAGCAAAAGGTATTAAGGTAGAAGTGACTACTGTTACTTCAACAAATGATGTTCAGCAAGCTGTCACTTCATTGGCTGGCAAAGTGGATGCAATTTACCTTCCAACTGATAATACAGTAGCATCAACAGCTTCAACCATTGGCGATGTTTTGAAAGAGGCAAAAGTTCCAGCTATGGGATCTGACGCAGCGGTTATCGATGCAGCACTCTTTACCTACGGTGTAGATTACCACGCAATCGGTGTTCAGGCCGGAGAATTAGCTGCTAAAATTTTGGATGGTGAGAAGCCAGCAGACTTGGCTGTTGAAAAACCAAATACAGCAGCTATTACGGTCAATGAAGAAATGGCAAAAGTAGTGGGAATTGATCCAGCAACCATTAAAGCACTAGAAGAATAAACAGTTAGGAGATTGGATTATATGTATAATAAGCTAGTAAAAAAAGTGGCAACTATTTCATTGGCAAGTGTAGCGGCTTTGACACTTGCAGCCTGCGCATCAACATCTAAACAAGCTTCATCTGAAGCGGTTAAAGTTGGTGTCCTTCAGTATATGGAGCATGAGTCATTGACAGCAGCGCGTGAAGGTTTTGTGGCTGAACTGGAAGCAAATGGCTACAAAGAAGGTGAAAAATTGGTCTTGGATTATCAAAATGCCCAAGGTGACCAAGCCAACCTTCAAACGATTTCAGAACAATTGGTTGGGGAAAATGATTTAGTCCTAGCCATCGCAACGCCATCAGCTCAAAGTTTAGCGACTGTATCAACGGAAACACCAATTCTCTTTACAGCCGTTACAGATCCCTTGTCAGCCGACTTGGTTGAAACTATTGAGAAACCAGGTGGTTTATTGACAGGCACATCTGACCAAGCTCCAATTGATAAACAAGTTGAATTGCTAGGTCAAGCTGTTCCAGATGCCAAGACAGTTGGTATTTTGTACACTACTAGCGAACGGAACTCCGAAGTTCAGGTTGAGCAAGCCAAAGAATTGCTTGAAAAAGCAGGATATACGGTTGTTGTCAATGGAATTACTTCTTCAAATGAGGTCCAAGATGCGACAACCAGCTTGATGAAGGATGTGGATGCTGTCTTTGTTCCAACTGACAATACAGTTGCTTCAACCATGACCATGATTGGTGAATTGTCTGTGGAGCATAAGGTTCCTGTCATCGGTGGTTCTACAGATATGGTGGATGAAGGTGGTCTGTTGACCTATGGCACAAACTATGAGGCACTTGGTCGTCAAACTGCCAAAATGGCCATTAAGATTATTGAAGGTGCTAAGGTATCTGAAACAGCTGTAGAATATCCTGAAACAGTTAGCCTTCATGTCAACGAAGAAATGGCTAAGAAATTGAGTATTGATACGGCTAAACTATCTGTAACAGAATAAAAGCGGTAAAATAGGACCTAGTTTATTTTTAGCAAATAAGGAGAAAATCGTGGATATTATTTTATCAAGTATTTCGCAAGGCCTGCTTTGGTCGGTCATGGCGATTGGTGTTTATCTGACATTTCGTATTTTAGATATCGCAGATATGACAGCGGAGGGTTCTTATCCCCTCGGCGCTGCAGTCTGTGCAACTGGGATTGTTAATGGAGTAAATCCCTTGCTTGCGACTTTTATTGCAGTGCTAGCAGGTATGGTAGCTGGATTGATTTCAGGTTTGCTTCATACAAAGCTCAAAATTCCAGCCCTTTTGACAGGTATCGTCACTTTGACAGGTCTTTACTCTATCAACTTGAAAATTTTGGGTAAGGCCAACGTGGCCCTACTAAAACAAGAAACATTGGTAACGCAATTGCAGGAATTTGGTCTAACCAAAACAAATGCAGTCTTGGTCATCGGTCTTGTCTTTGTACTAGCAGTTGTCGGTCTGCTTACTCTCTTGTTGAATACTCAAATTGGTTTGGCTATTCGTTCAACAGGGGACAACATCCCAATGAGTGAGGCTAATGGTATCAACGTTGACAATATGAAAATCTATGGCTATATGATGTCAAACGGTCTGGTTGCCCTCTGTGGCGCCTTGTTGACACAAAACAATGGCTATGCAGATTTGAACTCTGGTACAGGTACCATTGTTATCGGTCTGGCCTCTGTTATTATTGCAGAAGTAATTTTACGCAACTTGCGCTTGGGCTGGAGATTGCTGTCTGTTGTACTTGGTGCAGTTGTTTATCGCTTGATTATCCTTGCGATTTTGGAAATTCCAGGCATGGATGCAGACCTTGTAAAACTCTTCTCAGCCATTCTTTTGGCAACAGTCCTTTATGTGCCAGAATTGCAGAAGAAGCTCAACATTCGTCGACCAAAATTGAACGGAAATGCTTAGGAGGAAGATATGACGACTATTTTATCAATTCAAAATATTCATAAGACCTTCGAAGCAGGAACGGTCAATGAAAACCATGTCCTTCGTGGGTTGAACCTAGATGTAAAAGAAGGAGATTTTATCTCCATTATCGGTGGTAATGGTGCTGGGAAATCAACCTTCATGAACTCTCTGGCAGGTGCTTTGACAGTTGACTCAGGCGATATTTTGCTTGAAGGTAAATCAATCAAGCATGTATCAGCTGCCAAACGCTCTAAGGACATTAGTCGAGTATTCCAAGATCCAAAGATGGGAACAGCTTCTCGCTTGACCATTGAAGAAAATATGGCCATTGCCTACCGCCGTGGTTTATCTCGTGGACTTGGTTGGGGTGTGAAAGACAGCGAACGGGCTATTTTCAAAGAAGCATTAAAAGAGCTTGGCTTGGGCTTGGAAGACCGTATGAAAGTGGATACGCAGTTCCTATCAGGTGGTCAGCGTCAGGCCTTGACCCTGATGATGGCTTCGCTTGTGAAACCAAAGGTTCTACTTTTGGACGAACATACTGCCGCCCTTGATCCAAAAACAAGCGACATGGTTATGGAATTGACCAAAAAAATCGTGGAAAGTCACCAGTTGACAGCTCTTATGATTACGCACAACATGGAAAATGCCATCGAATATGGAAATCGTTTGGTCATGTTGCACCGCGGTCAGATTGTTGTTGATGTAGCAGGAGAAGAGAAGAAGAACTTGACTGTTCAAAACTTGATGGACCTCTTCTACAAAAACAGCGGTGAAAAGCTAACTGACGATGAGATGATTTTATAAAAAATAAGACTACTGATTTTATGCAAGTTGAACCGCACCCCAAAAGTTAGAGAGAAAAATCTAACTTTTGGGGTGCTATTTTTATGAAATTGAGCTATGAAGACAAAATCAAAATCTATGAACTACGTCAAAGTGGTCAGTCTATCAAGAACTTATCAAAACAGTTTACTATTGCAGAATCTGTTATCCAATATATGCTTCGACTGATCGATAGGTATGGCATAAACATTGTCAAGAAAGGTAAGAACACCTATTATCCTCCAGAACTCAAGCAGGAAATGATTGATAAAGTACTTCTTGATAAGCAGTCAGTCCTCTCCGTCTCGCTTGATTATGCCCTGCCAAATCGTGGAACTCTTCCAAACTGGATAGCACAATACAAGAAAAACGGGTATACTATTGTTGAGAAAACAAGAGGGAGGCCACCAAAGATGGGGCGTAAACCAAAGAAAACCTGGGAAGAGATGACGGAGTTAGAGCGACTTCAGGAGGAAAATGAACGGCTTAGAACGGAGAATGCCTATCTAAAAAAGTTGAGAGCGCTTCGTTTAAGGGACGAAGCCAGAGAACAAGAAAGGCTCAAACAGTTAGAGAGATGGTCGCAGAAGGATTCCGACTAAATCTACTGCTGACGATTGCTCAATTAGTTCCTTCTACTTATCATTATCAAGTCAAACAACTGGACAAACCAGATAAAGATAAGGACTTAAAAGCTGAAATTCAAGCCATTTATGATGAACATAAGGGAAACTATGGCTACCGTCGCATTCACCTTGAGCTAAGAAATCGTGGATTTTCTGTCAACCACAAGAAAGTACAAGGGCTGATGAAAGAGTTAGGTTTGACTGCTCGTATTCGTCGACGCAAGAGATACAAGTCTTACAAGGGTGATGTGGGCAAGAAAGCTCCTAATCTCATTGAGAGAGCCTTTGAAGGGGCTAAGCCTTTTGAGAAGTGCTATACAGATGTGACTGAGTTCGCTCTGCCAAATTGTGCTGAAAAACTCTATCTTTCTCCTGTTCTGGATGGCTATAATAGTGAAATTATTGATTTTACCTTATCCCGCTCTCCAAACCTCATACAAGTCAAGACCATGCTTGAGAAGGTCTTCCCTGAGGAAACTTACCCAAATACCATTCTCCATAGTGACCAAGGTTGGCAATACCAACATGAAGTCTATCACCGTTTTCTTGCAAGTAAAGGCATACGTCCTTCCATGTCTCGCAAGGGAACCAGCACAGATAATGGCATGATGGAGTCCTTCTTTGGCATCTTGAAAACAGAAATGTTTTACGGATTTGAGAAAAATTTCAAGTCTCTGGATCAACTGGAGCAAGCTATCACCAAGTATATTTTTTACTACAACAATAAACGCATTAAAGAAAAACTAAAAGGACTTAGTCCTGTTCAGTATAGAACTAAATCCTTTCAATAATATTTTTTGTCTAACTTTTTGGGGTCAGTACAAGTCAGTAGTCTTTTTTCTTATAGTTGTAGAAATTCTAGCATTTCTTCCATCGGGATTTGATGGATGGCAGCCTGGCCTAATTGTGGAACGATGACTAGTTTGATGGACTTGCCTCGCGCCTTCTTATCACGGGTTAAGGCTGCGAATAATTCATCGATATTCCATGGTTGGTGTGCAGTAGGTAGGCCGAATTTTTCACACATGGCGATGATTTTTTCAGTCATACCTGGTGGCATGAGGTCTTTTCTTTCAGCAGCGCGTGAGATTTGCACCATACCGATGGCAACGGCTTCACCGTGCATGACCTGACCGTAGCCTGCGGTAGCTTCGATAGCATGTCCGATTGTGTGACCGAAGTTGAGGTAGAGTCTGACACCGTTGTCTAATTCATCTTCGACAACGACCTTGCGTTTGACTTCGCAGGAATGGTAGATGATATAGTCAGCGTGTTCCAAAATGCTCTCGACAGATCCATCTAGTTGGTCTAAGGTTTCCCAAAGCTCCACATCATCTATTAAGCCATATTTGACAACTTCGCCCATTCCTTCAATCAATTCCCGTTTGCCAAGGGTTTTGAGGGTGTCAGGGTCAATTAAAACGCCGTCAGGCTGGCAGAAGGTACCCACCATATTTTTGGCAAATGGTGTGTTCACGCCAGTTTTTCCACCGATAGAAGAATCAACTTGGGCAGTCAAGCTGGTTGGAATTTGGAGAAAGTGAATGCCACGCATATAGGTTGAGGCAACAAAGCCAGCCAAATCACCAACGACACCGCCACCGAGGGCGATAATGCCGTCACTGCGGGTCATGCCATGCTGTACGAGAAATTCGTAGGCCTGATTGACAGTGTCAAGATTTTTTGAAGCTTCGCCTTCTGGAAATGCAAAGACAATGGTTTCAAAGCCAGCAGTTTCCAGACTAGTTTGAACAGTTTCAGCATAGAGTGAGCCGACATGGTCATCTGTGATGATGGCAATTTTCTGAGGTTTCCAGAGCCCTTTGACCCAGGAACCTGCCTGTGCTAAACTTCCTCTTTCGATGAGGATATCGTAGGGATTGTTGGGAAGATTGACAGTTAGTTTCATCGGGTTTCCTCTCTAGTTGATGTCGTATTTCTGGACTAATTGGTCCCAAATCAAGTCAGTCGGCATTTCTTTTCCTGTCCAGACTTGGAAGGCCTCGGCTGCTTGAAAGAGCAGCATGCCCAATCCATTGATGGTTGGATTGCCTTGTGACTGGGCTAGTTTTAATAAGGGTGTTTCAAATGGTTGGTAGATAATGTCCGCAACCAAGAGTTGTTCTGGAAATTGTAGTGTGGCAGGAATAGGAAGAGAAACGCCATCCATTCCGACACTGGTTCCATTGACTAGCAAGTCTGATTGAGTAATTTCTTTTTGAATTATTTGGCTGTCTTCGTTGGCTAGAACCCGCATAGGAACACCAGTTGCTTGTGCAATAGGTGCTACACTTGTCTGTGTTCGTTCCAGGCTTTGTTGCCGACAGAAAATGGTGATTTCTTTGGCGCCATCCAGAGCAGCCTGAGCAATGATAGCGGTAGAAGCACCACCTCCGCCAAGAATGGTTAGGCGTTTGTTGTCTACCTGAAATCCTTTTAGCTTTTCCAAGCTCTTGAAAAATCCAATACCGTCAGTATTGTGCCCAATTAGCTTTCCATCATTAAGAATAACAGTATTGACAGCACCAATCAGTCGAGCTGCTGGGGTTAGGTCATCGAGATAAGGGATGACAGCTTGTTTGTAGGGCATGGACAGGTTGATACCAAACATATCGTATCGTTTGATATTTTCAAGCGTAACAGCCAAGTCTTCCTCTGGAATTTCCCAAGCAACATATACTCCATTTACACCTGTATCTTGAAAAGCCAGATTATGAATAAAGGGGGAAATAGAGTGTTTGATTGGTTTGGCTACAACAGCAGCTAAGCGAGTATATCCATCAATAGTCACAAATTTCCTCCATTTTTCATCTGTTTTTTATCTTGTATTGTTTATAGGGTCTGGTGGATTTCACGGATAAGTGCTTCCGTTTTTTCCCAGCCTAAGCAAGGGTCGGTAATGGATTTCCCAAATACTTCAGGGCTGTCCTGACGGCCGTCTTCCAAGTAGGATTCAATCATGAAACCACGGACGTATTTGCGAATGGATTCGTTCCAAGCTCGGTTGATGAGGGTTTGACGGACGATACGGATTTGTTCCAGGTAGTTTTTCCCAGAATTATCATGGTTGGTATCAATCACGATAAATGGATTTTCTAGCCCAAATTCTTCATACTGTTTGATGGTTTTCAAGAGAATATCGTAGTAGTAGTTTGGCTCGTATGTACCTTGTTCGGTCGTGGCACCGCGTAAAATGGCATGGGCAAGTGGATTGCCGTCTGTATCGACTTCGGCATCACGATAGATAAAGTTTTGTTTGTTTTGGGCAGCGTAGATACCGTTGAACATGACTTTAAGATTGCCAGAAGTAGGGTTTTTCATACCCGTTGGCATATCAATACCGGAGGCTACAAAGCGGTGTTCTTGGTCTTCAACCGAACGAGCTCCGATTGCATGGTAGGATACCAAATCTTCTACCAGTGGATAGTTGGCAGAATAGAGCATCTCATCGGCTGTAGTTAAGCCTGTTTCAGTAATGACACGGTAGTGCAGGTTACGAACAGCGGCGATACCGTTGATGAGGTCTGGTAATTTAGAAGTATCTGGCTGGTGGACCAGTCCCTTATAGCCTTCGCCGTTGGTTCGTGGTTTGGCAGTATAGACACGCATGACCATGAAGATTTTGTCTTTGACTTCTTCTTGAAGTTTGGACAAGCGATTGGCGTATTCTAAAACGGCTTCTTCATTGTCTGATGAGCAAGGCCCGATAACCAAGAGCAGGCGGTCATCTTCGCCACGGATAATACCTTTTAATTCTTCATCACGTTGGTTTTTAGCGGCTAGAAACTCTCCTTCTAGTTTAGAGAGTTCTTTTACTTTATCAATGTCTAAACTGGTGCTGCGTTTGTGAATTCCCATAATCTTTTCCTATCTACTGTGGATTTCTCGGATGAGTTCTTGCGTTTTTTCCCAGCCTAAGCATGGGTCTGTAATGGATTTGCCGTAAATATCTGGATTGTCTTGGCGACCGTCTTCGATGTAAGATTCAATCATGAATCCGCGAACATAGTTACGGATGGCTTCATTCCAGTCACGGTTAATCAAGGTTTGGCGTACGATGCGGATTTGCTCCAGATAATTTTTGCCAGAGTTATCATGGTTGGTATCGATGATGATGAATGGATTTTTCAAACCAAATTGATCATAGAGGTCAATGGTTTCCAAGAGATTGTCGTAGTAGTAATTTGGCAAATACTTCCCATTTTCATTGACAGCACCACGAAGGATAACGTGAGCAAGCGGGTTGCCAGAGGTTTCGACCTCTGTATTGTTGAAGAGGAAGGATTGTTTCTTCTGAGCTGCAAAGATACCATTAAACATGACTTTAAGGTTACCAGAAGTAGGGTTTTTCAAG
Source organism: Streptococcus suis (assembly GCF_002960625.1). Taxonomy (GTDB): domain Bacteria; phylum Bacillota; class Bacilli; order Lactobacillales; family Streptococcaceae; genus Streptococcus; species Streptococcus suis_T. The sequence goes on along the minus strand of NZ_POJH01000033.1, from coordinate 19,900 downwards.
CCTGTTGGAACATCAATACCAGAAGCTACAAAGCGGTGTTGCTGGTTTTCCACCGAACGAGCTCCGATTGCGATGTAGGAAACCAAGTCATCAACCAATGGCAGGTTTTCTGGATAAAGCATTTCGTCAGCTGTTGTCAAGCCAGTTTCGGTAATGACGCGGTAGTGCAAATTACGCACAGCCTTGATGCCGTTGATCAGGCTAGGAGCGGCATCTGTATCAGGTTGGTGCATGAGGCCCTTGTAGCCATCGCCATTTGTACGAGGCTTGGCAGTGTAGACCCGCATAACCATGAAAATTTTATCTTTAACTTCCTCTTGAAGTTTTGCCAGGCGATGAGCATAGTCCAAAACTGCCTCTTCATTGTCAGAAGAACATGGGCCGATAACCAAGAGAAGACGGTCATCCTCACCTTTTAGAATGGCTTCTAATTCACGGTCACGGGCTTGTTTTTTGGCAAGAGTTTCTGGAGATAGTTTAGAATGCTCTCGCACTTGATTGATGTCGATTTTTTCACTGATTGGTGTAAACAATATAGAAGTCCTCTTTCGATTAGTATATTTCTTAATTATAGCATGATTTTTAGGAATTTTAAACTTAAATTAAGGTACATTTGATAAAATCGCAGTGAACTCCGAAAATTCATTCATAAATCTTTTATGGGTTTTCTCTATATATTTATTTTAGATAGAAATTGCCAAAAAAATCTGAAAATATTCAATAAATATGATAGAATAGGTCTAACACTATTTTGAGGTAGGGGTTATGAAATTAAGGACAAATATAGAAAAATTACAAGGTAGTATTCGAGTTCCGGGGGATAAATCAATCAGCCACCGTTCGATTATTTTTGGTTCTCTGGCAAAAGGTGTCACAAGAGTACATGATATCTTGCGTGGAGAGGACGTATTATCCACCATGCAGGTCTTTCGTGATTTGGGTGTAAAAATTGAAGACAATGGTGATATTGTAGAAGTACAAGGTGTTGGTTTTGATGGTCTTCAAGCACCAAAAAATCACTTGGATATGGGGAATTCAGGGACATCTATCCGCTTGATTTCAGGTGTCTTGGCAGGTCAGGACTTTGAAGCGACCATGTTTGGTGATGATTCTCTATCCAAGCGACCGATGGACCGTGTGACCATTCCTCTTAGTCAAATGGGTGTGGATATTTCTGGTCAGACAGAACGTGATTTGCCACCTCTGGTCATCAAGGGCAGCAAAAACTTACAAGCAATTCACTACAAACTGCCTGTAGCATCCGCCCAAGTCAAGTCTGCTCTGCTATTTGCAGCCTTGCAGGCTGAGGGCGAAAGTGTCATCGTCGAGAAAGAGTTGACCCGCAATCACACGGAAGATATGATTGTCCAGTTTGGCGGTGAGTTGACGGTCAATGGCAAAGAAATCCGTATCCAAGGTGGTCAAGAATTTACGGCCCAAGAGATTACGGTGCCGGGTGATATTTCCAGTGCTGCCTTTTGGCTGGTAGCTGGCTTGGTAGTACCAGGTTCAAAAATCGTCCTTGAGAATGTCGGTATCAATGAAACACGGACTGGAATTTTAGACGTTATCAAGGCCATGGGTGGTCAGATGACCTTGTCAGATATTGATGAACTCGCTAAATCTGCCACTATTACGGTGGAAACTTCTGACTTGAAGGCTACGGAGATTGCTGGCGACCTCATTCCTCGTTTGATTGATGAGTTGCCAATTATTGCGCTTTTAGCCACTCAGGCAAATGGGACAACGGTTATCCGTGATGCCGAAGAATTGAAAGTCAAGGAAACTGACCGTATCCAAGTGGTGGCCGATGCCCTTAATAGCATGGGAGCCAAGATTGAGCCGACAGAGGATGGTATGATTATTCATGGTCCAACTGCCTTGCATGGTGCGACTGTTAACACCTTCGGTGACCATCGTATAGGTATGATGACGGCTATTGCAGCCCTATTGGCTCAGGATGGAGAAGTGGAGTTGGAAAGAGCGGAGGCTATCAATACTAGCTATCCAGCCTTCTTTGATCACTTAAATAGTTTGATAGACTAGGAGAAGAGATGCCAATCGTTTTACTTGGATTTATGGGAGTTGGAAAAACCACCACCGCACGTTTGTTGGACCTCCCTGTTTACGATATGGACCAAATTATTGAAGAACGGATTGGCATGACCATCGCTGATTATTTCAAGCTCGAAGGAGAAGCTGTTTTTCGCAAAGTTGAAACAGAAGTCTTGAAAGAATTATTGGCTTTGCCTGCTGACTGTCTGGTATCGACTGGTGGTGGTGTGGTCAAATCTGAGTTCAATCGACAGCTGCTATTAGAAAATAAGGCTAATAATGTTCTTTTGACTGCTTCATTTGAAGTTGCCTATGATCGAATTTGTTTGGATAGTCAATCAAAGCGCCCCCTTTTTTTACAGAATAGTAAGGAAGAGTTTAAAGCTATCTATCAAGAACGCATGGCCCTCTATCAAGGATTGGCAGCTACCAATATCAATACAGACCAACTTACTCCAGAACAAGTAGCAAGGAAGATTTTATGCAAGTAGCTTACTTAGGACCTCGTGGTTCTTTTACCCATCAGGTAGCCCAGCAAGCCTTTCCAAGTGCTGATTTACAGGCTTTCGGGACCATTACAGAAGTGATTAAAGCCTATGAAACTGGCCAGGTTGTCTATTCTGTCATTCCAGTTGAAAACTCTATTGAGGGTAGTGTCCACGAAACTATTGATTATCTTTTTCATCAGGCGGAAATCCATGCGGTTGCTGAAATTGTTCAACCCATTGCCCAGCAACTTTTGGCGAGCAGTGCGGATAAGACGATTGAGGTTATCTATTCTCACCCACAAGCCATTGCACAGGGAAAGAAATATATTCTGGAGCATTTTCCTACTGCTCGGATTGAGGTGACAGCTAGTACAGCCTATGCAGCTCGGTATGTGGCTGAGCATACAGACCAGCCATATGCGGCTATAGCACCACAAGCAGCAGCAGAGGAATATGGTCTAATGGTAATTGGGCAAGACATTCAGGAAATTAGTGAAAATTTCACACGATTTTGGATATTGGGTAATGAAGTTCCAGAAATCGGCCTTCAGAAAGTGACTAAAAAGGTTAGTTTGGCCTTGACTTTGCCTGATAATTTACCAGGTGCCCTCTATAAAGCCATGTCTGTCTTTTCATGGCGAGGAATTAGTTTGACAAAAATTGAAAGTCGGCCTTTAAAAACAGCCTTGGGAGAGTATTTTTTTATACTGGACCTTGAAAATCAATCTGAGGACCTATTGTCCTACTCCCTTGAAGAATTGACGAGTTTGGGAATATCATGTAAAATACTAGGTAATTATCAAGTGTACCTAGCTAGTTAGGATAAAGATGAACGTATGACGAAAAACAAAGGAATCTTAACCCATCATGAAGAGTTGAGGTTGGATTATTTACATAAAAATATTCATTATTTAAATGATAGAGAGCGACAGGAGTTGGATTATCTTCTTTTCAAGAAGGAACTCCGTATTCGACATGGGAAACCGAAAAAGCAAATGAATGATGAAAGTCCTTTGTTTTCTGAGGACTTTGTAGGTGATGACTGGTCTGAGGAAGTTGCTAAGGCAGATGATGACCTTCTTCCAGCCTATCCGGATACTAGGTCCAGAAGAAGTAGAAGAAAAAAGCAGATTAGTGAGAGAGCAGAATTAGTGGACTATGTCCCTAAAATGCCACTGAAACCAAAGAAAAGAAAGAAATGGGGAGTAAAGCGGATTTTCAGGCTCCTAGCCGTAGTCCTTTTGTTATTTGTTTTTGCTTTGGGCTTTAGTTTCATTAAGGGCCTGAATAGTGTGAGTGAGCAGCCTACTGCTGAAGTATTTAACGGGGTCAGTTCTGCTAATGGTACCAATATTTTGATTTTGGGTACGGATGGACGTGCAGGTGAAAGCACGGACGAAATACGGACAGATACCATTATGGTCTTAAATATCAATAATGCAGATAATAAGGTCAAACTGGTTAGTTTTATGCGAGATACCTTGGTCGATATTGAAGGATACGAATACAAACTCAATGCAGCCTATACCCTCGGTGAACAAGATAATAAGCAGGGAGCTGAAGAAGTTCGTAAGGCTTTGAAAAACAATTTTGGCATCGATATTGATTACTATGCTATGGTTGATTTTGCGACTTTTGCGACAACAATTGATACACTCTTTCCAGAGGGTGTGACTATTGATGCACAATTTTCAACCATAGATGGAGAAACGGTTAGCTCGGTGGAAGTGCCAAATGATTTGCAGCTGGAGGAAAATGCCCCAGCCTATCAAACCATTCAGGTTGGTGTTCAACAAATGGATGGTAAAACCTTGCTTAACTACGCGCGTTATCGTTCAGATGATGAGGGGGATTTCGGTCGTACCAAGCGCCAGCAACAAGTCTTGTCGGCTGTCATGACCCAGGCTAAAAACCCGATGAAGCTCTTTTCAGGGGCGGAAGCACTTGGTAAAGTAGTGGCGATGACCCCAACAACAGTTCCCCAGGCCTTCATGCTCTTTCATGGACCGGGAGTTGTTATGGATGCAGCTAATGGCATCGAACGCATCACCATTCCTGAAAATGGGGATTGGATTGACGATTATGATATGTATGGTGGCATGGCCCTGCGAGTTGATTTTGAAAAGTACCAACAGCGCTTAACTGATTTGGGCTTACGATAAAAAATGTGATATACTAGAGAGTGACTTCGGTCACTTTTTTAGTGTCCAAAATAGAAAGTAGTACTATGTTAAAGAAAAATGATGTTGTTGAAGTAGAAATTGTAGACCTAACTCATGAGGGGCAGGGGGTTGCCAAGTTGGATGGTTTTGTCTTTTTTGTGGACAATGCACTGCCAGGTGAGAAAGTGTCTATGCGTGTTCTGAAGCTTAAGAAAAATATTGGTTTTGGTAAGGTGGAAGAATGGCAGAGCTACTCACCAGACCGCAACCAAGACCTAGACTTAACCTATCTAAGAACGGGTATTGCAGACCTGGGGCATTTGAACTACCCAGCCCAGCTTAAATTTAAGAAAAAGCAAGTTGAAACTAGTTTGCGTAAGATTGCAGGTATTTCAGAAATAGAAGTAAAAAATACCCTTGGCATGGACAATCCTCTTGCCTATCGTAATAAGGCAGCGGTTCCTGTTCGTCGTGTCAATGGTCAGTTGGAAACTGGGTTCTTCCGAAAGAATTCTCATGATTTAGTACCGATTGAAGATTTTTATATTCAAGATAAGGAAATTGATAGCTTGATTTTGGCTACTCGTGACCTCTTACGGAAATTGGATTTGAAGCCTTACGATGAAAAGGAACAGACAGGACTCGTTCGAAATATTGTCGTGCGTCGTGGTCATTATTCAGGCCAATTGATGTTGATTTTGGTCACAACTAGACCAAAGATTTTCCGTGTTGAAACCTTGATTGAACGGTTGATAAGTCAGTTTCCAAATCTAGTTTCCATCATCCAGAACATCAATGATCAGAATACCAATGCGATATTCGGTCAAGAATTCCGTCTTTTGCATGGCAGTGAAACCATTGTCGACAGCATGTTGGGCAATGAATTTGAGATTTCTGCACCGTCTTTCTATCAAGTCAATACAGAAATGGCCGAAAAACTCTATCAGACAGCTATCAATTTTGCAGATTTGTCAGCAGATGATGTCGTCATTGATGCCTACTCTGGAATTGGAACCATTGGACTGTCCTTTGCCAAACAGGTCAAGCATGTTTATGGTGTGGAAGTCGTTGAGAAGGCTGTCCTTGACAGTCAGAAGAATGCTGTTCGAAATGGAATTGACAATGTGACTTATGTGTGCGATAGTGCGGAGTCAGCTATGCAAAAATGGGTATCTGACGGAATTAAGCCAACGGTGATTTTTGTCGATCCGCCAAGAAAAGGTTTGACTGAGAGCTTTATCAAGGCAAGTAGCTCTGTAGAGCCTGAGCAAATTGTCTATATATCATGTAACGTCGCTACCATGGCGCGTGATATTAAGCTTTATGAGGAATTGGGGTATAAACTGACTAAGGTACGGCCGGTGGATCTTTTTCCGAATACGCATCACGTGGAGGCAGTATCACTGCTTGTACGAGTTGATTTATCAGCGAAGTAGAAGCAGATGTTCTGCCTATGCGACAGCTGTCGCAGAACACAGTGATGCGGTAACAGCGAACCGCTGAGTGCGTTGCTCTGCTCGTAAAAGCCTAGAAAACTTTGAACGAAAGGGATAGTGAAAAGCCTTGGAGACAAGGCTTTTTGTATTGAGGTGGTGAAGTATCAGAGTGAGGAAATTTTTGGAGTGAGTAGAAGTGATAGCTAGAAATTATCAATTTCTATTTCCATTTACCCTGTGGGTACGTGTTTGTTTCCATTGACAAGGAGTTTTTGGGAATAGAAACGTACCCACCTCTAATATCGCCTTAATGGTCGATTGAAGTGTGAGTTTTAAATTTGATACAAAATGTGTTATACTTTGTTAAAAATGGGGTTATATTATGAAATTTGATTTAGAATTGGTAGAAAATGGAAAGTATTTCGATATCCTGAATAAATGGGAGCTTGATCCTAGTGTGGTACAATTACCTTTTTATGATGGAAAATCTAAAAGGATAGTAGTTTTACGAAAAAATCCAATTTCTGATTACTTTATTGAGAGTTTGACTGAAATTCACCATGATGGTATGCCCTCAGAAAAAGGTAAGGATCGCGGTCATTTTATAGCTCAGTCATTCAAAGAATTCCTATTGACGCCGGATGAATTGAGTAGTTTTAAAAATGAAGTAAATAGATAATACTCCAGATGCTATATTTCATAATTTTAACAAATTCAATGAGGTAGCTATTGAGTGTCCCTGACCGAGAAAAAAACGGGATTATCTTTACAGATGCTTCTAATAATTGTCTTGGGAATGATGGTGACTATGTACTCATTGTTTCGTAATAAACTGAAAGGAAAGCAGTGAGATGAAAAAGTATCGATTATTTACCAGCATTTTAGCAACAATAGCAATTTTAATTTTAGGAGGGTGTGGCATGACTTCGCAGAAAGAAACATTGACGAAGGAGCAACAGGATAATGTGGTGCGAGGAATTGTCAAGAATTATAATATAGAAACAATAAAATTTATAAAATTTAGTAAAGACCTAAAAACAGGTAGTTATCACTTGTTATTTACCATAAATAACAATGAAAGATACAAAACAGGAATTACAGTTTCAGAAATTTCAGAGTTTGATGAACGTCTGGACAATATTGGTCTCAGTCCTATTGATGATTTTGAACCTCTGGAAAGGGATGTTCCAATCGATAGTACAGAAGATACTATTAAAAAGGTAGATGTGATATATTTAGGAGAATAGTATGTCAATCACAAACGAACAGTATATATATAAATAAGGATAAAAATATGAAAGAAGAGTACATTAGAAAATTATTATATGAGATACCAGAAGGGGCAGATTATGCTATAGATGCATCTGAACTAGAACAAGAGGATATCTCATCTACTAGAGTAAGACAATTGGAGGAGTTATTGCAACAAGGAGAGTATGTCTTTGAAATCTCTATGTTATTAACTGCTTGGGGATACGATAGTGGTTTCAATTGCTTAACAGAACTTTTTGATAAAGGTTTACTCAGAGGTTTTATAGTCAATAGATTATATGGATATGATGAAACCTATAAACATATCTTGGATAACTTGATATTATTTTGGATAAATAAGGGCGCAGGAGAGGATAAAGAGATAGAAGTCAAAGTTAATCTATATATAAAAAAAATTATTCAGGATTCATTCCTAGAGATGTATGATTTAGATCCTTTGATTACATTTTTACAACTTTCTAGTACACGTCAAGAGCTTATAGAATTGATAAAACAAAATCTCGAAAAAATAACTTTGGAGCAAGAGAATTTCTTATGGAGAATAAAAAGTGATTTGAAGATAATAAACATTTATGATAAAGATTTTGTAGACAATTTTATAAATAAATATTCTTTAGACCGAGATGATGTCTTATAATTTGTTAAAATAAGTATGGAAAATATTAAATTTTATAAAATCAATGAACCTTTTGGTGAATTTTCAAATTTTTCTCCCTATGGATTTTTTGATGACTCTGGTCTATATTGGCCGACAAGTGAGCATTATTTTCAAGCTCGAAAATTTGAGCAAAAGGAGCTTAGGGAAAAAATTAGATTACTTTCTAATCCAAAGGCTGCTGCTTTGGATGATGCCTATGATGCCGTTAGGAATGGACTAGGTAAAGCAGTGAAAGGTACATGGAATTCTGTGACTAGTTGGTTTGGTGGAGGAGCTAAATATGCGTAAAGAGAGGTTACTATCGGCAACCTTTGAGCAATCAAAAAAGGTTGTTAGTAAGAAGATACTAACAGAAGAAGGTGCACAGGTTGGCGTATTATCTTCTATGAAGCTATCTCAAAGGTTTTCTGGGCTAGTCATTTTATTACTTTTTATTATGTCATATGGAGTAGGAGTATATCTACCAGAAAGTCTCTTAACCTCAACAGAGAAAATTAGATACATATCAACCTCTACTGCCCAATCAATTGTCACTATTGGAACAATCTTTAGAATCCCGCTATTGGCACTGATGTATTGCTCAATAGTAATGGTTATCATAAATGTTTTTCCAAAAAAAAATTATGCACATCAATTGCTTTATGGAACCATTACTCTTCTTGTTTTTTTAATCACAGTATTTTTGATGCTGTTTCCCTTTACAATCGGTCTCACAGTAGGTGCCTTTGGATGGATTGGTTTTTTACTTCAACTGTTAGTATGTGTATATCTGTGGAAGACTCTAGTAATCTCAAATGTAGAACAGCTTAAAAAACAACTTTATAAGGGGGAACCAGCTAATAAAGACTGGGGAGAGAGCCTAATGGCATTTATCAAGAAGTATGGAGGTGTTCTATTACTTCTAGCTATTGTCAATCGTTGGACCTTCAATTTTGGGGAAGCGATCAAAACGCGACCAGACATTTTCAGTTTCTTGTATGGTTGGGCTTTCTTATTAGTTGCGGCTCTCATGATTTTTACTACGGGCATGACCCTGAAAAATTTTGTAGCTGCATTTTACTTTTTCAAGTACCAAAAAGAATATCGCCAGTTCTTTAAAATCTCAAATGAGCAATGGTATGGCAAATGGCGTGGAAAAATGATAGATAAGAAGAAACAAAAAGAGAAATAAAATTGACAAATGAATTATTACCATTAGGAAGTATTATCTACTTAGAGGAAGCGATAACAAAGTTATGATGGTATATCTAAGAGACCGATAAGTTTTGAAGTTAATTATAAAATTGATGGAGAACCTTATAGTGAAATACTAAAAAACATTAATAGGGGGTAACAAAATGGCATTTTTGAAGATTAATTTATGGAAATCCAAATTGGAATGGTATCCTTGGCAATGGAATATGTTAATGGTCAGGCAGATGCTATATATATTTATGGAATTTCTGAGAAAGAAATTATTTCATATAATGTATTTTTCAAAATTAAAGATTCAGTTGTAAAGATTCATAAAGTAAACTCAGTTTTAACAAATAAGGTAAATGATTCTGATGGTATGCTTTTTTCAGTATTACGATACGGAAATGAGGACTTGCAAGCATTAATTGATTTATGTGATAATAATGGGCATGAACATCCTACTGAATTATGGTTAGTATATGACGCGAAGTCAAACCATCTAGAGACAAAATACAGTTATGAAGCTCGTTATGAAAATGATGAAGATTTAATTCCACGATTAGAATTTGAAAAGTGGTTTGAAGAAGTCAAAGCTGAAAAGAATAAATGATCGTTGGGACTGGGAATTCTCCAGTCCTAACTGTTAACTTGCAATTAGCATCATCACTCCGACTGTTTTTTGTCCTAAAAAAAATAGATCATAATACCAAACAATTTGGCAATCTAACCAAGGGTAAGGTCGCCTCTACAGCCGATAACCTTGCTAGACAGCTCCGCCATAAATGGTTTTGAAACCAGAGCTAAAGATTTTTCTAAGGCGGGTAAATCTGGTCCAGAGAATACATGGCTTCATCATCAAGATGGAAAAACTTTACAATTGGTTGATAGAAAAAATCATAGACGCTTTACACATCGCGGAGGTATTTCTATCAAGAGAAATGGAGGAAAATAATGAGTTTACAAATTGAAAAATTTGGACATGCTAAAATTGAGGATATTCATGAGTTAGAAAAAGGATTTAATATTGTTTTGCCAAAAGACTATAAGCAATTTTTATTAGATTTTAATGGAGGTGAAACAATAGACTATGAATTAAACAAGATTAGTATTCCACATAGTGATGATGAAATAAATTTAGATCTATTATTCGGAGTTCGACCTGATGAACAAGGAACGGATATCGGAAAATGGACAGAAGAATATATTGATGATATTTTGGAACATTCTCTCATCATTGGAGATACAGTCCAGCATGGCTTTATAATTATTTGGATTAGTGGAGATGAAAACGAGGGTGTATATTATTATGACGATGCATACACATTACCATCGTCATCTGATGGAGGTAACACCTATTATCTTGCATCAACATTTACTGAATTTTTATCATTATTGACTCCTTAGATTGTTTGGAGTAATTGGAGAAAGTGTGGGTTTAATATTATGAATGAGATTAAATTACTGGATAAAAAGGAAATTTCTGCTTTTAAAATAAACCAACTTGAAAAGAAGTTTAATATAGAACTTCCCAACGATTATAAAGACTGGTTGTTAAAAAATGGCGTTGGTTATCCAAAGCCAGATGTTTTCACTATAGGTGAGAAATCTGAAGTTTTAAATAATCTACTAGACTTTGATAAAGCAGAATATGGTAATGTATATGAGGTGCTAGAAGATATAGAAGATAGGCTACCTAGTACATTATTTCCCTTTGGTGAAGACCCCTTTGGTAATTTACTTTGCTTTGATTATTCAGACAATCAATCAGTTGTTTATTGGAATCACGAAATGTTAGATAATAACGGTCATAATACAGTTTTTGTGGCTCAATCATTTACAGATTTCATCAACTCATTGTATTTTGATAATGAATAAAGAACAAGAACCTAGAGAAGAAATGATTAAGATAGTGGAGAGTGATGAGGCTAAGAAATTATTCGAGGAAGTGTTGTAAAAGGCCTAGCTCAATAGGATTAAGGAGATAGAAGATGCAAACAGTAACATTATGGCTTGGAAATTTTCAGTCTGCTGAAGATTTAAAAAAATATTTGTATGTTGGATATACTGACGATGGAGACAGTATTGACTCCAATTTTGAGATAGATTTTCATCTAGGTTTTTATGATAGAGATTTAATAGAAAGTGACTGGATTGAAAACAAAGAAGTAGCATTATCTGTTTTACTTGAAGGTTTTTCATATGATAATCAGATAATACAGCAGTTTTTAGAAACAGGAAGAGAGTACAATACCATAATATTGATATATAATTACTCCTATGATAAACGAATATTAAGAAAAGAAACGGATGATTTTTTTCTTGAATTGATTGGAACTGCCTCATATGAAGTCTAGATAATAAAGTAAAGTAGCCTCTGCAGCTGATAATGTTGCTGGTAAACTTCGTCATGCCGATGACACCCTCAGTAAAGCAGCGCAGAACTTTAGTCTTAATAACATTGGATTTGAGCCCCAGCTAGTCAGCGGAGCTATCCCAACCCCCCACGTCGAGGTAGTTGCTCTGCTCGTAAAAGCCTAGAAACCTTTGAACGAAAGGGATACTGAAAAGCTTTGATTGCTATAAAAAATAGATTTCCCTCTTACTATTTCTGATTGAAAAATAGAGTAATTACTTGTATACTAAGGATAAATTAATATCCAGAAAGGATTCGCTCATGAAAAGATTTTTCATTTTAACAGCAGGTTTACTGGTATTCTTGTCTGCATGTAATTTTGAAAAAACAAATATTACATCAAATAATGGTAGTTCTACTTCATCAACTATTAGGAAAATTGAGCAATCTCAAAAAAATCAGAGGAATCTGATATAACCTATTCGAAATCGGAAAGTTATTATCGTAGTATTCTTATTCAATCTCGAGATGAACAACGTCATTATATTGAATCTTTACCTCAAGAACAGCAACAAAGCGTTCAAACAACATTTTCTGCAATGGTAATGAAAGCAGAGGAACTCAAACAAGAATTTTCCTCAGACAAAGAGTTAATCGAAATGGTGTTGCATGACTTGTTGGAGGAAGAAAGACAAGTAAGGGATATTTCCACTTTGGAAACTTCTGACTTAATAGAAACTTATGCCAAGAAAAAAAGTATACGTTATCTTTAAGGGACTCCAGCTACACAGCAAAAATATTACGGTTACTCAGTGCCTGATGAATTACTTAAGTCCGTATTTTTGAACGGTAATCCAATATCAATCCAGTTTTATGGTTATGTGATCGGAGAAGGAGAACTGTATATCCTCAAGGATTGCTATGTGAATGAAGCAGGAACAGAACTTATTTTATTTGTTGAAAGAAATGGCCAGAAGTATGTCTTAGAAAGCAGCAAGTCACCAGATAATAAAAAAGTTGATGTTTTTTTAGTCAAGATGAAATTTTAGCTTCTTATTTACAGTAAAAAATTAGATAATTTTAATCAGTGGCGCTAGTTCATTTCAAACTACAATAAAAAGCCCAAATGGACTATACTGTAAGTGACGAAACATACATGAGGTTAGTCCAAATGAGCCACTTATCTCTGTTTCAACCACCTTTTGACCTCTGACATGCACTCTGCGCACGCCAAAAACACCCTTCATCCTACCAAATACAGGTTTGACATCCACCTTGCGTTTGGCATAAATGCAGGCTCCCTCTTTACTTGTCAGTTCCTCTTTGACTAAGTTCTTGAAATATCACGCCAAACGTATGAAGAAAATTTCGTTTTTAGATAACTAATTTTCATAAAAAGTTATATTTTCATCATGAAATTCTGTTATAATGTAGGTGATAACGAGGATAAATCAAAGCAATTACAAAAATATCGTGAAAATATTTTTGGAAAAATGCATGTAGCTAGAAAACAGTTACATGCATTTTCTTCATGCGTACGGCGTGTTGAAATATAGCTAATTGAAACAAAACCAGTACATTTATGATTTTATGTATTTATGGCATATTCATTAGATTTTCGTAAAAAAAGTTCTCGCATACTGTGAGAAAACAGGCAGTATCACCGAAGCATCTGCTATTTTCCAAATTTCACGCAACACCATCTATCAATGGTTAAAATTAAAAGAGAAAACCGGCGAGCTTCGTCACCAAGTAAAAGGAACCAAACCAAGAAAAGTTGATAGAGATAAATTAAAGAACTATCTAAAAAATCATCCAGATGCTTATTTGACTGAAATAGCTTCTGAATTTGATTGTCATCCAACAGCTATTCATTTCGCTCTCAAAGCTATGGGTTATATTCGAAAAAAAAGAGCTGTACCTACTATGAACAAGACCCTGAAAAAGTAGATTTGTTCCTTAAAGAATTGAGTAACTTAAGCCATCTGACTCCTGTTTATATTGACGAGACAGGTTTTGAGATCTATTTTTATAGAGAATATGCTCGCTCCTTAAAAGGTCAGTTGATAAAAGGTCGGGTTACTGGAAGAAGATATCAGCGGCTATCTTTGGTTGCAGGTCTCATAAATGGTGAGCTTATAGCCCCGATGACATACAAAGATACCATGACAAGTGACTTTTTCGAAGCTTGGTTCAAAAAAGTCTGCTACCAACTTTAGATGAAACAGCTGTTATCATTATGGACAATGCAAGGTTTCATAGGATGAGTAAGCTAAGAGATTTATGCGAGGAGCAGGGACATAGACTTTTACCTCTGCCTCCTTACTCGTCCGAGTATAATCCCATTGAGAAAACATGGGCTCATATCAAAAAACACCTCAGAAAAGTATTGTCAAATTGCGATACTTTTCTTGAGGCATTTTTGTCCTGTTCTTGTTTCAGTTGACTATAAAATTCTATCTCGCCCATTTCAAATTGCCCCAGCTAGTTGTGCTAAAGGCAGTGGTATTAAATACGCACAATGGATAAGATGTAGCGATGAATGATTTCAGGTGATTCTTGACAACCATTTTGTATCCAATACTTGATGATACTGTCGATGGTTGAAACATAAACAGTTAAGGCATACTCGTAAGGAATTTTATATGCCTGTTCGAGTTGTTTTGGAAGATCAGGAATACTGGAATTTTCAATAACTTCGGTAATATACTTGGTAACTTCTAAAGAAATATGAGGGATAATGGTGACAAAATCCACAGCGATTGAGCGATTATTATACAAGAAGGTCAGCATTTCAGCGATAACATCATCGCTCAAGGTTGGGTCTTTCGCAAGAATAATATTAATCTCGTTCAGGATATATTCAAGCGCTTCTTCCAAAAAGGTTTCCTTGGAATTATAGTAATGATAAAATACCCGACGGCTCAAATTAGCTTGGTCGGCAATTTGGTTAATAGTGAAATTGTCTTTTTCACTGGATTTCGTTAGGTAAAAATAGGCTTCTAGAAATTTCTGGCTGGTTGTAAAATACTTTTCCATATATATATATATATATAACTCCGTTATAAATTTAATAAATAAAAATTGAAAAAAATAAATGCACTGCACAAAAATGTATTTTTTGTGAAACATTCATTTTATACACATTATATAATGTATTTTGTAATCATGCAACTATTTCTTTTAAAAGTTGTTGGAATATGGAAAGGAATTCTTATGTTTTTTGATAATAAAGAGCTTGAAAACGAAGCATTGCGTTCGAAGCAACGGTTTACTATTAAAAAGTTTAAATCGGGTGCGGCATCAGTTTTAATCGGTTTCTTATTTATGTTCAGCGGTGGAGCCTTAAAAGCTGCTGCAGAAGAGCTTGAATCAGGTCAGTTGCCACAGACGACCGAGCTGGTGGACAAACCACTGGATTCAAGTGCTCAGGCAAACGAAGTAGTTTCTCATTCGGTACAGCAAGAAGCAGGAGAGGTTGTACAAACAGTAGAGCCAACTTCTGCCGTGCTTGCAACACCCCCAAGTTCCACTCAGCTAGTAGACGAACAGCCTAAAGAAACAGAGGAAACGATTGCTACTAAGTCAGCAACTGTTCCTAGTTCCGCTCAGGAAGTAGCAGAGCCTAAATCCCAGGAAATTGTGGAGGAGATTACTCCTGTACCAACAACATTGTCAACTTCATCCTCAGATGAAAAAGTTGAAGATAAGCAAGAAGTTGTCAAACAAGAAACGAATGAAGAAAGTATAACGAAGGCTACACCTGTTTCTAATAACAACGCAACAGAAGCTAATAAAGAAAATATTGCAAGTTCAACACGATCAGCAGAAACTCAAACAGATGCTCAGGCTTCGCAGGCTCGAGATTTGAGTCAGTTAGACTTGGCTAATATGAGTTTTGCAGACTTGGAAACATTAGGGCTTTCTGAAGAAGAGAAATTTACTCTGTTCAATCAAATTCTTGCTCAACAAACAGGACCAAATCCTGTTCAGTTGACAGAAGAAGAAATGAGAAGTTTAGCTGGTTTCAGTGAAGCTGAGAAAAAATTCTACATTCAAAATAAATTAGGCAATACCAACCTTCCAAAACCACTTAATTTGGTGGTCATGTCAGATACAGTTATTAAGCCTAATAATCAGAACAAGTATGTGGTCAATGGGAAGGGACAGACCTTTGCATACGGTCCAGCAAATTACACCTTGACTGTTACACCGAACAAGACCAAAAACACTATGGATTTCGAACTGAATTATAAATTAGACGGAATCAATAGTCGTTCGGGTACTCACGTGGCTGATTTTGTGGTCAATCTTGGAAATGCCTACGGTGCGCCAAGTGCTGCAACGGTTGTTGCTGGGACGAATACTTATAGGATAAACCTTGTTAATGGTGGTCGTCGAAATACCATTACTGGTTACAGTCCGACAGAGCCTATCCAATACACAAATGCCCAGGTGATGAATGGACCCCTCAATGTGAAGTTTACAGTACCTGTTAGAAACTGGACTGGGGATTTGAGTATCGACAACCACATTGGTATGTTCTCAGTTGATACCGGGGCTAACAATACTAAGGATTTCTTCTCTTCAGACAACTACTTCTGGAATAAGAGTGTCGTAACCATTGATCCTAATCCAAGTAAAAATGAAATCACAACAACGCTGCCTCCGATTGCAATGCCGATTCCATTCCAAACGGAATACCGTTTCGTTGTAATGCCTGATCAGGCACCTGGTTTCACTAGACAAATTGAAGAGGGTGCAAATGGGGTGATGCAAATTCCTGTTAAACGGATTGCTTACATTGGAGCAAATGGTACAGAGGAATCGCATCGTTATGAATATGGTCAAGCAACGACTCATACTCCAGCTCGCAATC
Organism: Streptococcus suis; assembly: GCF_002960625.1. Taxonomy (GTDB): domain Bacteria; phylum Bacillota; class Bacilli; order Lactobacillales; family Streptococcaceae; genus Streptococcus; species Streptococcus suis_T. The sequence goes on along the minus strand of NZ_POJH01000033.1, from coordinate 3,421 downwards.
GAATTGTAGAGGTCAATATTAAAGATGGTGTCCAGGCACCAGTAGCAGCACCTAATATTGATGTGACTTCCATCAGAAAACAGGGTTCTGTGGACGGCGGTCCATTGGTGAATGGTACTGAATTGACCTTTAGAGATGGTCCAAATGGTAAAATCATTCGCCAAGTCTTCATTCCAGATGGTTTGCAAGGGGAACGAGGTCAAGACGGTCGAAATTCAGATATCTCTGTGGAACCTGCACGAGCTGCGGATGGCACACCAGGATACAATATCACTGTTACTGGCGCTGATGGTAGCAGATATACTCGATTTGTTCGTGATGGAAAAGACGGTCGCGATGGTCGAAATGCAGATATTAGTGTAACTCCTGCTGTTGCAACAGATGGAACAAAAGGTCACAATGTTACCGTTACTAGACCGAATGGTAGCAGTTTTACTACCTTTATCCGAGATGGAAAAGACGGTACCAATGGTCGTGATGGTATAGATGGTAAAACTCCGAGTGTAGATTTACAACCTTATACAGGTCAAGATGGTCGTGTCCTCGGAACAACAGTTATTGTAAAAGACGGTGATGGTCAAATCATTTCCCGTAGAAATATCTTAAATGGTAGCGATGGGAAGGATGGCAAAACACCGACTATTGAACAACTGCCAGTGATGGATGGTGGTAGAGTCATCGGCACCCTCATTATTGTTCGTGATGGTGATGGTCGTGAAATCAATCGCCAGACTATTTACAACGGTCGTGACGGTGCCAAAGGCCAGGACGGTGTAAATGGTAGCTCCGTTGTTTCTGAACGTCAAAAAGACGGTACTGTAAAAGTTTATAATGTTTCATCCACAGGTCAGCGTACCGAAATCGCCACTATTCGTAATGGTGTCGATGGTCGCGATGGCGCCAAAGGTCAGGATGGTGCCAATGGTAGCTCCGTCGTTTCCGAACGTCAAACTGATGGTAGTGTAAAAGTTTATAATGTCTCATCTACAGGTCAGCGTACCGAAATCGCCACCATTCGTAATGGTGTTGATGGTACCAACGGTCAGGACGGTGCCAATGGTAGCTCCGTTGTTTCTGAGCTTCAACCAGATGGCAGTGTAAAAGTCTACAATGTCTCCTCCACAGGAGAGCGCACCGAAATCGCCACTATCCGTAATGGAGCAGATGGTCGCGATGGCGCCAAAGGTCAAGATGGAACCAATGGTAGCTCCGTCGTTTCTGAGCTTCAACCAGATGGCAGTGTAAAAGTCTACAATGTCTCATCCACAGGTCAGCGTACTGAAATCGCCACCATCCGTAATGGTGTCGATGGTGCCAAAGGTCAGGATGGTGCCAATGGTAGCTCCGTCGTTTCTGAACTTCAGCCAGATGGCAGTGTAAAAGTTTATAATGTCTCATCGACAGGTCAGCGTACCGAAATCGCCACCATCCGTAATGGTGTTGATGGTCGCGACGGTGCCAAAGGTCAAGATGGAACCAACGGTCGCGACGGTGTAAATGGCAGCTCTGTCGTTTCCGAACGCCAAAATGACGGTACTGTAAAAGTTTATAATGTTTCATCAACAGGTCAGCGTACCGAAATCGCCACCATCCGTAATGGTGTTGATGGTCGCGATGGTGCCAAAGGTCAAGACGGCACCAACGGTCGCGACGGTGTAAATGGCAGCTCTGTCGTTTCTGAACTTCAACCAGATGGCAGTGTAAAAGTCTACAATGTCTCATCTACAGGTCAGCGCACCGAAATTGCCACTATCCGTAATGGAGCAGATGGTCGCGATGGCGCCAAAGGTCAAGATGGAACCAATGGTAGCTCCGTCGTTTCTGAGCTTCAACCAGATGGCAGTGTAAAAGTCTACAATGTCTCATCCACAGGTCAGCGTACTGAAATCGCCACCATCCGTAATGGTGTCGATGGTCGCGATGGTGCCAAAGGTCAGGATGGAGCAAATGGTAGCTCCGTTGTTTCTGAACGTCAAACTGATAGTACTGTAAAAGTTTATAATGTCTCCTCTACAGGAGAGCGTACCGAAATCGCCACCATTCGTAATGGTATCGATGGTGCCAAAGGTCAGGATGGTGCCAATGGTAGCTCCGTTGTTTCCGAACGCCAAACTGACGGTAGTGTAAAAGTTTATAATGTCTCATCTACAGGTCAGCGCATTGAAATCGCCACTATCCGTAATGGTGTCGATGGTCGTGATGGTGCCAATGGTAGCTCCGTCGTTTCTGAACTTCAACCAGATGGCAGTGTAAAAGTTTACAATGTCTCATCCACAGGTCAGCGCACCGAAATTGCCACCATCCGTAATGGTGTCGACGGTACCAACGGTCGCGATGGTACCAATGGCAGCTCTGTCATTTCCGAACGCCAAACTGATGGTACTGTTAAAGTTTACAATGTCTCCTCTACAGGCGAGCGCACTGAAATCGCCACTATCCGTAACGGTGTCGATGGTCGCGATGGCGCCAAAGGTCAAGATGGAACCAACGGTCGCGACGGTGTAAATGGTAGCTCCGTCGTTTCCGAACGTCAAAATGACGGTACTGTAAAAGTTTATAATGTTTCATCCACAGGTCAGCGTACCGAAATCGCCACTATTCGTAATGGTGTCGATGGTCGCGATGGCGCCAAAGGTCAGGATGGTGCCAATGGTAGCTCCGTCGTTTCTGAACTTCAACCAGATGGCAGTGTAAAAGTTTACAATGTCTCATCCACAGGTCAGCGCACCGAAATTGCCACCATCCGTAATGGTGTCGACGGTACCAACGGTCGTGATGGTGCCAATGGCAGCTCTGTTGTTTCCGAACGCCAAACTGATGGTACTGTAAAAGTCTATAATGTCTCATCTACAGGTCAGCGCATTGAAATCGCCACCATCCGTAATGGTGTTGATGGTCGCGACGGTGCCAATGGTAGCTCCGTCGTTTCCGAACGTCAAACTGACGGTACTGTAAAAGTTTATAATGTCTCATCCACAGGTCAGCGTACCGAAATCGCCACTATCCGTAATGGTGTCGATGGTCGCGACGGTGCCAATGGAAGTTCCGTCGTTTCCGAACACCAAACTGATGGTACTGTAAAAGTTTATAATGTCTCATCCACAGGCGAGCGCACTGAAATCGCCACTATCCGTAATGGTGTTGATGGTCGCGATGGTGCCAAAGGTCAGGATGGAGCAAATGGTAGCTCCGTTGTTTCTGAACGTCAAACTGATAGTACTGTAAAAGTTTATAATGTCTCCTCTACAGGAGAGCGTACCGAAATCGCCACCATTCGTAATGGTGTCGATGGTACCAACGGTCGTGATGGTGCAAATGGTAGCTCCGTTGTTTCTGAACTTCAACCAGATGGCAGTGTAAAAGTCTACAATGTCTCCTCCACAGGAGATCGCACTGAAATCGCCACTATCCGTAATGGAGC
>NZ_POJH01000032.1 GCF_002960625.1 Streptococcus suis | reverse complement strand
GACGATAGCCTAGGAGATACACCTGTTCCCATGCCGAACACAGCAGTTAAGCCCTAGAACGCCTGAAGTAGTTGGGGGTTGCCCCCTGTGAGATACGGTAGTCGCTTAGCGAATAGGGAGTTTAGCTTAGTTGGAAGCGAGAGGAATTCGATCTTTCAAGTTGGAGATGAGGAAAACGAAGTTTTCTCCATTGCCCAGCTGAGCTAAGTTCCACCCATTGGGAGTTTAGCTCAGCTGGGAGAGCATCTGCCTTACAAGCAGAGGGTCAGCGGTTCGATCCCGTTAACTCCCATTAAAAGCGGGTGTAGTTTAGTGGTAAAACTACAGCCTTCCAAGCTGTTGTCGCGAGTTCGATTCTCGTCACCCGCTTTGAACGATTGTTCATAAACCCAAACAAGTGTTTGGGCGCGTAGCTCAGATGGTTAGAGCGCACGCCTGATAAGCGTGAGGTCGGTGGTTCGATTCCACTCGTGCCCATTATAGATTATGGTCCGTTGGTCAAGGGGTTAAGACACCGCCTTTTCACGGCGGTAACACGGGTTCGAATCCCGTACGGACTATATTTTTTGGAGGATTACCCAAGTCCGGCTGAAGGGAACGGTCTTGAAAACCGTCAGGCGTGTAAAAGCGTGCGTGGGTTCGAATCCCACATCCTCCTTTTCATTATCGCGGGATGGAGCAGCTAGGTAGCTCGTCGGGCTCATAACCCGAAGGTCGTAGGTTCAAATCCTGCTCCCGCAATATTCTTATGGCTCGGTAGCTCAGTTGGTAGAGCAATGGATTGAAGCTCCATGTGTCGGCGGTTCGATTCCGTCTCGCGCCATTAATTTAATATTTTGGAGAGATAGCGAAGTGGCTAAACGCGGCGGACTGTAAATCCGCTCCTTCGGGTTCGGGGGTTCGAATCCCTCTCTCTCCATACCTTTACGGGCATAGTTTAAAGGTAGAACTAAGGTCTCCAAAACCTTCAGTGTGGGTTCAATTCCTACTGCCCGTGTTTTATGGCGGGTGTGGTGAAGTGGTTAACACATCAGATTGTGGCTCTGACATTCGGGGGTTCGATTCCCCTCACTCGCCTATTTTAATATTGGGGTATCGCCAAGCGGTAAGGCAAGGGACTTTGACTCCCTCATGCGTTGGTTCGAATCCAGCTACCCCAGTTAAACTATATGCCGGCGTGGCGGAATTGGCAGACGCGCTGGACTCAAAATCCAGTGTCCGCAAGGACGTGCCGGTTCGACCCCGGCCGCCGGTATAGTTGAAAAAGACAAGGTTTCTTAGCCTTGTCTTTTGTTTTGTGCATTTAATTTCCTTCTTTAAGGGCTCTTTGTCAACTGTAGTGAGGAGATGTGTGCCCACATTTATAGGTTGTTTTATCTGCCACTAGTTTGATCTGAAAAATTATAGAGCGAAGGGTTTGGTTAGTCAGTAGTAGGGGCTAAAGATATCTATTGTAGGGCTGTTATAAATTATGAGGTGATATATAGGATTGCATTTGTTATATGTAGTTGAAATTTTGTAAATAATTTTCATATTTTCCTTGTCTTTTCTTTTTTTCTATGATATACTTAACAAGTTAATTAAAGAGTTAAGGGAATTGTATGAGTCATCTTGCATCACAGATTGAAAAATGTTTACATGAAATTGTTTTAAGCTCTGAGAACCAATTAGAGATTTTAGTTGGTAGTTGTCAGAGTTCAGTCAAATTAACAAATACGCAAGAGCATATTTTGATGTTGATTGAAAAGGCTGCCTATACCAATACGGAAATTGCTAAGGAACTGAATGTTAGTCAGGCTGCAATTACCAAAGCAACAAAAGCTTTGGTGACGCAGGGACTTTTGGTTGCTGTAAGGGATACAAAGGATGCCCGTGTTGTGCGTTTTAGTTTGACGGAAGCTGCTAAGCCAATCGCGGCTGAACATGCCCATCATCACGCTCATACTTTGGAGGCTTATGAGCACTTGTTGTCGCGTTACAGTGAGAGTGAACAAGAAGTCATTAGTCGCTTTATGAATGATTTAGTGGAGAAAATTAGAAGATAGATGAGATATATAAGTGTGGAGGATTTATCCTTCTATTATGATAAGGAACCTGTATTGGAACATATCCATTACCACTTGGATAGTGGGGAGTTTGTTACTCTAACCGGTGAAAATGGGGCTGCAAAGACAACCTTGATAAAAGCTACTTTGGGTATATTAAAGCCTAGATTTGGGAAAGTGGCCTTTGCAGAGAAAAGTATAAAAGGGAAGAAGTTGCGCATGGCCTATTTGCCCCAGCAGATTGCGAGTTTTAATGCTGGTTTTCCTAGCACTGTCTATGAATTTGTAAAATCAGGTCGCTATCCACGTCAGGGTTGGTTTCGTCGGCTCACTGGACATGATGAGGAACATATTCGGATTAGTTTGGAAGCAGTAGGTATGTGGGAACACAGGGATAAGAAACTGGGGTCTTTGAGCGGGGGACAGAAACAACGTGCTGTCATTGCCCGGATGTTCGCTTCGGATCCAGATATTTTTATCTTGGATGAACCGACAACGGGAATGGATGCTGGAACCAAGGATGCTTTTTACCAACTCATGCACCACTCGGCTAAAAAGCATGGTAAGGCTGTTCTAATGATTACGCATGATCCTGATGAGTTAAGTCAGTATGCGGATCGCAATATTCATCTGGTGCGAGATCAGCAATCTCCTTGGCGTTGCTTTAACGTACATGAAGCGGATGAGGAGGTGTCCAATGCTTGATTTATCTGTTTTCAACTATGATTTCATGCAAAGGGCCTTTCTAGCCATCATAGCCATGAGCTTGTTTTCGCCTGTTCTGGGAGTTTTTCTCATCTTGAGAAGGCAGAGTCTGATGTCGGATACTCTCAGTCACGTTTCCTTGGCTGGTGTGGCTTTTGGTCTTGTTTTGGGGATTTCACCGACACTTTCGACGGTTCTGATTGTCATTGTGGCAGCGGTATTTCTGGAATACCTGCGGACCATTTATAAAAACTTTATGGAAATCGGGACGGCTATTCTCATGTCGACTGGTTTGGCTATTTCGCTGATTGTTATGAATAAGTCAGGCGGGAAGTCGGGATTGAGCCTGGAACAATATTTATTCGGTTCGATTGTGACCATTAGTCAAGAACAGGTATTTGCCTTATTTGCTATCGCTGTGATTGTTATTGTATTGACCTTGCTGTTTCTACGGCCTATGTATATTTTGACCTTTGATGAAGATACAGCTTTTGTGGATGGCTTACCTGTGCGGGCCATGTCCATTGCTTTTAATGTGGTGACTGGTGTCGCCATTGCCCTGATGATTCCTGCAGCGGGTGCCTTGTTGGTGTCGACCATTATGGTTTTACCGGCCTCCATTGCCCTTCGCTTAGGAAAGAGTTTTAAGGCAGTTATCTTGATTGGTATGCTGGTTGGTTTCTTTGGAATGGTTACGGGCTTGTTGACATCTTACTATGCAGAAACGCCTGCTAGTGCAAGTATTACCTTGATTTTTATCAGTATTTTCTTACTGGTGAATGTGATGCAAAAATTTAAAAAATAGGAGTATATATGAAAAAAATTGGTTTGTTATTCTTGTCTGCTTCAGCCTTATTGTTAGCTGCTTGTGGCAATAGCACAGCTTCTCAGGAAGATGGCAAGTTGGATATCGTCACGACTTTTTATCCTGTATACGAATTCACGAAACAGGTAACAGGTGATGAAGCCAATGTAGAGTTGTTGATTAAAGCAGGGACAGAGGTCCATGGTTATGAGCCTTCAGCTAAAGATATTGCCCGTATCCAAGAGGCAGATGCATTCATTTATGAGAATGAAAACATGGAAACGTGGGTCCATGATATTGAAGATTCGGTGGATACAGAGAAAGTAGATGTTATCAGTGCAACTGAGGGAATGTTGCTCTTGCCTGGTGGAGAAGAGGGGCACGAGGAGCATGATCATAGTGAGGAAGGACATAGCCATGCTTATGATCCGCATGTATGGTTGTCCCCAGAACGTGCCATCACACTTGTAGAGAATATCCGTGATAGTTTGATTGCGAATTACCCGGATAAGAAGGCTGTTTTTGAGAAAAATGCTGCTGCCTATATTGAAAAGTTAGAGGCTCTACATTCTCAATACACTGAAACTTTGTCAGTGGCTAAGCAAAAATACTTTGTAACTCAACACACTGCCTTTGCATACTTGGCTTTGGATTATGGCTTGAAACAAGTTTCTATTACAGGTGTTGCTGCGGATGAAGATCCAACTCCGACTCGTTTGGCTGAATTGACTGAATATATCAAGCAATACGGTATTAAGTATATCTATTTTGAAGAAAATGCCTCAAAATCTGTAGCTGAAACACTTGCCAAAGAAACGGGTGTGGAGCTAGATGTTCTCAATCCGCTTGAAAGTTTGACGGATGAGGCGATGAAAAATGGAGAAGATTTTATCTCTGTGATGGAGGACAATTTGACTGCGCTTGAGAAGACGACTTCCCAAGCAGGTGTTGAAATCTTACCAGAAGAGGGAGAGGTAACAACCAAAACAGTCTACAATGGTTACTTTGAAGACAGTGCTGTTAAAGATCGCACTCTGTCAGATTATGCTGGCGAATGGCAGTCTGTGTATCCTTACTTGCTAGATGGTACGCTGGACCAAGTTTGGGACTACAAGGCTAAGCTCAAAGGCGGTATGACAGCTGAAGAATATAAGGCATACTACGACACTGGCTACAAGACAGATGTCAATCAGATCAACATCACAGACAACACTATGGAATTTGTAGTGGGAGATAAGAAGCAAAAATTCACCTATAAATATGTGGGTTATAAGATTTTAACTTATAAGAAAGGTAATCGTGGTGTTCGTTTCTTATTTGAAGCGACAGATGCCAATGCCGGAAACTACAAGTATGTGCAGTTTAGCGATCATAATATTGCTCCTGTGAAGACAGGCCACTTCCATATCTTCTTCGGTGGTGAGAGCCAAGAAAAACTCTTTGAAGAAATGGAAAACTGGCCAACTTACTATCCTGTTGGTATGACTGGTTTTGAAATTGCTCAAGAGATGTTAGCTCACTAAGAAAATAAGACTGAACGGAATGTTCAGTCCTTTTTCTTGACATTTTTTGACTACAAATGTAAACTAATTTTAGAAATACGATTGGTTGGAGGTGAGCTTGTGGAGCAGACGATTTCAGCTGCGGAGTGGCAGGTCATGCGGGTCTTGTGGGCTAAGCCTGGTGCAACTTCGCAGGAAATTATTCAGGCTTTGCAGGAGGGTTTTGATTGGCAGGCAACGACCATTAAGACCCTTTTGGGACGGCTACGGAAGAAAGACTATCTGAGAATGACTAAGAAAACCAGCAAGTACCACTATTATCCTCTCATCAGTGAGGAGGAGCATTTGCAGGGGCAGGTGGAGCTCTTACTGGCTACCATATGTTCCACCAAACAGGGACAGCTGGTCGAAAGCTTGCTAGACACAGGGACATTTTCCAAAAAAAGCCTAGAAAATCTAGCTAGCAAAATCTCGCAGCTTCAAAAGACTGCACCTGAGCGCATCGCCTGTCAATGCTTGGCTGGTCAATGTACTTGTGGACATCATCATACTCTTCGAAATCAACCTCAGACCTTGTTGACTTGACTTGATGAGTGTAAAGCTCCTGTGGAGCTTTACAGCCTACTACCTGAAAATGCGAAAGTAGTAGGGTTCTATCTGCTCGTGAGAAACGAAGATGTTTGTCCAATTTCCAACCTCCAAAGGTTCCCCGAACCTTTTTGTAGCGAACAGGTTCGCTTTATTTCCAACCTTCAAAGGTTCCCCGAACCTTTTTGTAGCGAATAGACTCGCCCAATTTCTAACCTCCAAAGGTTCCCCGAACCTTTGGAGCTAGTCTGAACCTGATTTTCATTGAGTATAAAAAAGGAGAAAAAAGATGAAGCAAACTTTGAAATTGAAAAATTTATCCTGTCAGAACTGTGTCAAACACGTGACCAATCATCTCTTGGGCTTGGACGGGGTGGAAGAAGTGAACATCCAGCTGGAAGAACAGTTGGCGGAGGTGGAAACCTCTGTGGTCTATGACTTGGAACGGTACCAAGAGGTGCTGGATGATACTATCTATGAAGTGGAAGACTTGATATAAGCGAAAAAGCAGCTGTCGGGCTGCTTTTTATAATGCTTTGAGGAGTTTGTTCAGGTCCAGCTGGGCTTGCGTAAGCCTAACTTGGTCCCAGAAGCCGTCTGTTCGAAAGCGTGGGATGAGATGAACATGGAAATGGGTACCAGCGTCAAATAAGCGATCGTTGCAGGCTGTGGTCACACCGTCAATTGCCAATGTTTGACAGAGTTTTTCAGTCAAAAAGACTTCCAAGTCCGACAGTTCATAGCGAATAGTAGGTGGGACTTGACTGAGTGTGTCATAGTGGTCTTTGCTGATAATCAACAGATGCCCAGTTTGAATAGGGTCAATGTCCCAGACCACCTTGAAATATTCTGTCTGGTAGAGAATATCTTCTTCTTTGAGTTGGTGGCAAAAAATGCAGGTCATAGCTGTTCTCCTATTGATAGAACAAAAGGAAATCACGGTGGATTTCCTTGAAAAATCTTAATAAGTCAACACAGAATACTTCTTCTTCCCACGACGGATAACGGTTAACTCGCCGTCAATCTTGTCACTGTCAGAAAGGGTATAGTCCAAGTCTTGCACACGCTCACCGTTGACATAAATGGCACCATTTTGCACATCTTCACGAGCTTGGCGTTTTGAGTTGACAATACCAGAGGTAACTAGAAGTTCAACGATGTTAAGGTTGTCTTCAGCCTGTACAGCGTAGTTTGGAACGTTGCTGAGGCCCTGCTTGAGTTCTTTTGCGGATAGGTTTTTGATATTGCCTGCGAACAATTGCTCGGTGATGTTCAGAGCTTGGTTATAAGCCTCTTCACCGTGAACCAAGGTCACGACTTCCTTAGCCAAGATTTTCTGAGCCAGACGTTCATGACGGGCAGCGTCAAATTTTTCTTCAATCTTAGCAATCTCATCCAGTGACAAGAAGGTAAAGATTTTCAAGAAACGAACGGCATCATCGTCCATGACATTGAGCCAGAATTGGTACATTTCATATGGAGAAGTCTTGTCGGCATCCAACCAAACAGCGTTGCCCTCTGACTTACCGAACTTCTTACCAGTCGAGTCTGTGATAAGAGGAACAGTCATCACGTGACCAGACTTGTCAGCCTTGCGACGAAGCAATTCAGTACCTGCTGTCATGTTGCCCCATTGGTCAGAACCACCGATTTGTAGGGTTACATTGTGCTTGTCATTGAGTTCGTAGAAGTCATAGCCCTGCATGATTTGGTAGGCAAACTCGGTGTAGGAAATCCCGGTTTCAATCCGTTTTTTCACAGAGTCCTTGCTCATCATGTAGTTGACTGTGTAGTATTTACCAACATCACGGAGGAAGTCGATAAAGCTGATGCCTGAGAACCAGTCGTAGTTGTTGACCATTTCAGCTTTGTTATCACCGTTTTCAAAATCCAAGAAGCGAGAGAGCTGACCTTGGATTTTTGTTACCCAGCCGTCCACGGTGTCTTTGGTTTGCAAGCTGCGCTCCGCATCCTTGAAGGAAGGGTCACCAATCAGACCAGTCGCACCACCAACTAGGGCGTAAGGCTTGTGACCAGCCAACTGCAAACGACGGCTGGTCAAGATGGCAACCAAGTGGCCCAAGTGCAAGCTGTCTGCTGTTGGATCATAGCCTGTGTAGTAAGATACTTGCCCTTCTGTCAATGCTTTCACCAATGCTTCTTCGTCTGTCGTTTGAAAGACCAAGCCACGTGCTTTTAGTTCTTCAAAAATGTTCATGCGTTTCTCCTTAAATAGAATGTGATAAAAACCACATCTAACCAATAAAAATTCTCCCTTATTATACCATGAAATTGTGGAAAATAAACAAAATTTGGTATAATGGTAAGATAAGGAGTTACTATGACGACTAAATCAGATAAGCAAAAACATAAAGATAAATCAAATGCTCTAGGGCTCGGAGATACGTTTGGCGTTTTCCTTCGCACCTTGAAATTGTTGCTCAATTCTATTTCTGTCTTGTTGTTCCTATTTGTTCTTTTTGGTGCAGGTATAGGAGTTGGTTTTGTTGCGAGTTTGTTTGACAAGGTTGAGGTGCCTAAGACCGAGGAACTGCTGACACAGGTTTCAGAAGTAAGTCGGATTTCCAAAGTAGTCTATTCTGATGGTAGCTTGGTAGCAGAGGTAAATTCAGACTTGCTTCGTGTACCAGTTGGGGCTGGTGATGTATCGGACTACCTCAAGCAAGCAGTTATTGCAACAGAGGATGAAACTTTTGAAAGTCATAACGGAGTTGTACCAAAAGCTGTTTTGCGTGCGGCACTAGGTTCAGTTGGCTTTGGGTCATCCAGTGGTGGCTCTACTTTGACCCAGCAGCTCATTAAGCAACAGTTGGTCGGAGATGCACCGACTTTTACTCGAAAGGCGAATGAAATTATTTCAGCTTTGGCCCTGGAACGCAATATGACCAAGGAAGAGATTTTGACCATCTATCTGAACGTTTCACCGTTTGGGCGGAACAATCAAGGTCGAAATATTGCGGGAGCAGAAGCTGCCGCTCAAGGAATTTTTGGCAAACCTGCCAGTGAGTTGACAGTTCCACAGGCAGCCTTTATTGCAGGTCTACCGCAAAGTCCAATTGTCTATTCCCCATATGCTTCCGATGGTACTCGTAAGTCGGATGAGGATATGGTTTACGGTATCGAACGTTATCAAGATGTTCTTTTCAATATGTATCGTGCTTCGTTCTTGACCAAGGAAGAATATGACACCTATAAGGCTTACGATATTAAGCAGGACTTCATTGCCCCAGCGCCTGTGACAGCTGATACCAAAGACTATCTCTATTATGAGGTGATGGAAGAGGCTCAGCAAGTCATGTTTGACTACTTGGTGAAACGTGATAAGGTTTCTGATAATGACTTGAAGAACGATGCAACAAGGAGTTCCTATGAGGAGTTGGCTAAGCAGGAGCTTAGTCAAGGTGGCTATACCATTAAGAGTACAGTTGATAAGGGTATTTATGATACCATGCAGTCAGTTGTTGCTAATTACGGTTCAGTGTTGGATAATGGAAATGTGTACGTTGAAACAGGCAGTGTGCTGATTGACAATTCCACAGGAGCTATTCTAGGTTTCGTTGGTGGTCGGGATTATGCGACTAACCAAAACAACCATGCCTTTGATACCCTGCGTTCGCCTGCTTCGTCCATTAAACCTTTATTGGCGTATGGTATCGCCATTGACCAAGGTTTAATCGGTTCGGCAAGTATTTTGTCGGATTATCCAACTAATTTCTCAAGTGGCCAACCAATCATGTATGGAACCAGTCGAGGTTCGGGCATGATGAACTTGCAGACGGCAATTGATATGTCTGTAAACATTCCTGCATTTTGGACCTACAAGATGATTCAAAATGCAGGTGTTAACGCCAAGGAATATATGGAAAAGATGAACTATCATATTCCGATGTATGATATTGAAAGTGTACCGTTGGGCGGAGGGGTTGAAATCTCTGTATTGACGAATACCAACGCCTATCAGACGTTGGCCAATGGGGGTGTTTATAATAAACACTACATTATTGAAAATATCACAGCTACAGATGGAACAGTTGTTTACCAGCATGAAGCAGCTCCTGTTCAAGTCTATTCCAAGGCCACCGCAAGCATCATGAACCAACTCTTGCGCCAAGTAGTGAATTCGGGCTATACAACGACCTTCAAGAATCGGTTGAGTGGCTTAAATCCTCAGGCAGCAGCTTCGGACTTTGTCGGTAAAACGGGAACAAGTAACGAGGTAAATGACGTCTGGCTCATGTTATCAACTCCAAAAGTAACTCTGGGGACTTGGGCTGGAAATGATGATAACTCAGAAATGTATGTTTGGACAGGCTATCACAACAATTCGCAATATGTCGCTCATATGGTTAATGCGCTCTATAATGTGAATGCAGATATGTTTGCAGGTCGCTTTGAGTTGGATGGTAGCGTGATTGCTTCGAATGTTGTTGCCTCTACAGGTCAACGTGCAGGAGCAACGCAAGTAAATGGACGCCAGGTCATGATTGGTGGTGCGACGACTACTAGTTATTGGGCTAAAAATGGCGCTCCTGTTACGAGCTACAACTTTATGGTCGGTGGTACAGATAGCGATCGGGCACAGGCTTGGAATAGCGTAGTTGGTTCAGCTACGAATTCAAATCAATCTAGCAACTCTACTCGTCCAAGTTCTTCTAGTTCCTCAGCTACCAATACTAGTCCATCGTCTGAAACTCAGCCAACAACAAGTCAGCAAGAGAATAATAATTAGCCTTGCTTTTTGGAAGAAGTTGTGGTATAATTTTGTAAATAATTTGTCGTGTGTCTTGTTTGAAATATTGTCCAAACAAGGCTTGCAGCAGTTAAATCAAACTTTTTATAAGGAAGATTTAGCTGCTCTTTTTGTGTCTATGAGGGATTACATTGAGAATTGTTACTTATTCTTAAAAATTCTAAATATTCAGAAAAAGGACAAGTACTGGTCATTTTATGGCTATTATAATTGAACTCGCCTACAACTCTGTGAAAAAAGATAAGGTTTGTAGAGCTTTGTTTTTGTTTACTTCGTGGCGTCGTAAACGACTGAACTTTCTTCGACTATTGGTCTAGAAAGCCCTAGTCGTTCTGACGAGGGTGCGTCTACAAAATCAAAGATTTTGGACTTACCGCTTATTTTTCTTTGAGTTGCTTACGGCTTAGTATCTTTAATTGAACTCGGGCTACACTCCTGTAGAAAAAGATACATCTCCTTGCAATCCTTTGATTGCTTCGTCGATGTCCTATTTTCTTTTGGAGTGCTATACGCCCTCGTATCTTAATACAAAGGAGAAAACTTTTGGCAGGACATGAAGTTCAGTACGGTAAACACCGTACCCGTCGTAGTTTTTCAAGAATCAAGGAAGTTCTTGATTTACCAAATTTGATTGAAATCCAAACGGATTCATTTAAAGATTTTCTTGACTATGGTTTGAAAGAAGTCTTTGAAGATGTACTTCCAGTTTCAAACTTTACAGATACCATGGAATTGGAATTTGTGGGTTATGAGTTGAAGCAACCAAAATACACTTTGGAAGAGGCGCGTGCACATGATGCCAACTATTCTGCTCCAATTTATGTAACTTTCCGTCTTGTGAATAAGGAAACTGGCGAGATTAAAACTCAGGAAGTTTTCTTCGGTGAGTTTCCAATCATGACTGAAATGGGCACCTTCATCATCAACGGTGCAGAGCGTATCATCGTTTCTCAGTTGGTTCGTTCACCAGGTGTTTATTTCAACGATAAAGTTGATAAGAACGGTAAGGTTGGTTATGGTTCAACGGTAATCCCTAACCGTGGTGCTTGGTTGGAATTGGAAACGGACTCAAAAGATATTGCCTATACTCGTATCGACCGTACGCGTAAAATTCCATTTACAACGCTTGTACGTGCACTTGGTTTCTCAGGTGATGATGAAATCTTTGATATCTTTGGTGATAGCGAATTGGTTCGCAACACTATTGAGAAAGATATCCACAAAAACCCAGCGGATTCTCGTACAGATGAAGCCCTCAAGGAAATCTATGAGCGTCTTCGTCCAGGTGAACCAAAGACAGCTGAAAGCTCTCGTAGCCTTTTGACAGCTCGTTTCTTTGACCCTCGTCGTTACGACTTGGCACCTGTTGGTCGTTACAAAATCAATAAAAAGCTCAACCTCCGTACTCGTTTGCTCAACCAAACACTTGCTGAGCATGTCATTAACGGTGAAACAGGCGAAATCGTCTTGGAAGCGGGTACTGTCTTAAGCCGTGATGTGCTTGAAAAAGTAGAAGCACAATTCGATGAGCTCAACTTGGTAGAATACATTCCAAATGATAATGCTGTTCTTCTTGAGCCAGTTCTCTTGCAGAAGTTTAAGATCGTTGCACCAAAAGATCCAGACCGTGTTGTAACAGTTATTGGTAATGCTAATCCGGCTGAAAATGTGCGTATTGTTACACCAGCGGATATCTTGGCTGAGATGAGCTACTTCCTCAACTTGGCTGAAGGACTTGGTCGCGTAGACGATATCGACCATTTGGGTAACCGTCGTATTCGTGCCGTTGGTGAATTGCTTGCCAACCAAGTTCGTATCGGTTTGACTCGTATGGAACGTAACTTGCGTGAGCGTATGTCTGTTCAAGACAATGAAGTATTGACGCCACAACAAATCATCAATATCCGTCCTGTTACAGCCGCAATCAAAGAATTCTTTGGTTCATCTCAGTTGTCACAGTTCATGGACCAACACAACCCACTTTCTGAGTTGTCTCACAAACGCCGTTTGTCAGCCTTGGGACCTGGTGGTTTGACCCGTGACCGTGCAGGATATGAAGTTCGAGACGTTCACTACACTCACTATGGACGTATGTGTCCGATTGAAACGCCTGAGGGACCAAACATCGGTTTGATCAACAACTTGTCTTCTTATGGTCACCTCAACAAGTATGGTTTCATCCAAACACCATACCGTAAGATTGACCGTGCAACTGGTACAGTTACAAACGAAATTGTTTGGTTGACAGCGGATGAAGAAGATGCCTACATCGTAGCACAATCAACTTCACCACTTGATGAAAACAACCGTTTCATCGACAAGATTGTTATGGGTCGTCACCAAGGTAACAACCAAGAATTTGCTGCTGACTCAGCAGACTTCATGGACGTGTCTCCTAAACAGGTAGTTGCCGTTGCGACAGCGTGTATTCCTTTCTTGGAAAACGATGACTCCAACCGTGCCCTCATGGGTGCCAACATGCAACGTCAGGCTGTTCCATTGATTGATCCAAAAGCACCTTACGTTGGTACTGGTATGGAATACCAGGCTGCCCATGACTCAGGTGCGGCAGTTATTGCCCAACACGATGGTAAGGTTGTTTACGCGGATGCAGACAAAGTTGAGGTTCGTCGTGAAGATGGCTCTTTGGATGTTTACAGCATTCAGAAATTCCGTCGTTCAAACTCAGGTACAGCCTACAACCAACGTACCCTTGTAAAATTGGGTGATGTTGTAGAAAAAGGTGATTTCATCGCAGATGGTCCTTCTATGGAACGTGG
This sequence comes from Streptococcus suis, assembly GCF_002960625.1. Classification (GTDB taxonomy): domain Bacteria; phylum Bacillota; class Bacilli; order Lactobacillales; family Streptococcaceae; genus Streptococcus; species Streptococcus suis_T. The sequence goes on along the minus strand of NZ_POJH01000032.1, from coordinate 20,599 downwards.
GGAAATGGCTCTTGGTCAAAACCCTATCGTTGCCTACATGACCTGGGAAGGTTACAACTTCGAGGACGCGGTTATCATGTCTGAACGCCTAGTGAAAGACGATGTTTATACATCTGTTCACTTGGAAGAATACGAATCAGAAACCCGTGATACAAAGTTAGGCCCTGAAGAAATCACACGCGAAATTCCAAACGTTGGTGAAGATGCCCTTCGCAACTTGGACGAAATGGGTATCATCCGTATTGGTGCTGAGGTTAAAGAAGGCGACATTCTTGTTGGTAAAGTCACTCCAAAAGGTGAAAAAGATCTTTCTGCTGAAGAGCGCCTCTTGCACGCTATCTTCGGTGATAAGTCACGTGAAGTTCGTGATACATCTCTTCGTGTACCTCACGGTGCCGATGGTGTCGTTCGTGATGTGAAAATCTTTACTCGTGCCAACGGTGATGAATTGCAATCAGGTGTTAACATGCTGGTCCGTGTTTACATCGCTCAAAAACGTAAGATCAAGGTCGGAGATAAGATGGCCGGTCGTCACGGTAACAAGGGTGTCGTTTCACGTATTGTACCTGTTGAGGATATGCCATATCTTCCAGACGGAACACCAGTTGACATCATGTTGAACCCACTTGGGGTACCATCACGTATGAACATCGGTCAGGTTATGGAACTTCACTTGGGTATGGCGGCTCGCAACTTGGGCATCCATATCGCAACACCAGTTTTCGATGGTGCAAGTTCAGAAGACCTCTGGTCAACTGTTAAAGAAGCAGGTATGGACTCAGATGCCAAGACCATTCTTTACGATGGACGTACAGGTGAGCCATTTGACAACCGTGTGTCTGTCGGTGTCATGTACATGATCAAGCTTCACCACATGGTTGACGACAAGCTTCATGCTCGTTCAGTCGGACCATACTCACTCGTTACCCAACAGCCGCTCGGAGGTAAGGCTCAGTTTGGTGGTCAGCGTTTCGGTGAGATGGAGGTTTGGGCCCTTGAAGCCTACGGTGCTTCAAACGTCCTTCAAGAAATCTTGACTTACAAGTCAGATGATGTGACAGGCCGTCTGAAAGCCTATGAAGCTATCACCAAAGGTAAACCAATTCCAAAACCAGGTGTTCCAGAATCATTCCGCGTTCTTGTCAAAGAATTGCAATCACTTGGTTTGGATATGCGTGTCCTTGATGAAGATAACAATGAAGTAGAATTGCGTGACCTTGATGAAGGTGAAGATGATGACATCATCCACGTAGATGATCTTGAAAAAGCACGTGCAAAAGCAGCAGCTGACGCAGCGGCAGCCTTTGCAGCGGAAGAAGCGGAAGACAAAGAGTAATTCAATTGGATGGAACAAGTTGGTCCAAATCTCAGAACGGAAAGGGATGAGGACCAACGGTCTTCCTCTATTTGGTTGATGAAAGAATAGCTTATCAGCTGCTTATTCTGCTGTTTATTGTTCAAGAATTTGAGGTTTGGGAATCCAGCCTCTCACAAGAAAAGAAAGGGATTATTAGTGGTTGACGTAAATCGATTTAAAAGTATGCAAATCACGTTAGCTTCACCAAGTAAGGTTCGTTCATGGTCTTACGGTGAGGTTAAAAAACCTGAAACAATCAACTATCGTACACTCAAACCAGAACGTGATGGACTTTTTGACGAAGTCATCTTTGGTCCAACAAAAGACTGGGAGTGTTCATGTGGTAAATACAAGCGTATCCGTTATAAAGGGATCACTTGTGACCGCTGTGGTGTTGAAGTAACTCGTGCCAAAGTCCGTCGTGAGCGTATGGGACACATTGAGTTGAAAGCACCAATTTCACACATTTGGTATTTCAAAGGTATTCCAAGCCGTATGGGCTTGACCTTGGACATGAGTCCGCGTGCGCTTGAAGAAGTTATTTACTTCGCAGCCTACGTGGTCATTGATCCAAAAGATACAGACCTTGTGCACAAGTCAATCATGACTGAGCGCGAATACCGTGAGCGTTTGCGTGAACATGGTTATGGTTCTTTCGTTGCTAAGATGGGTGCAGAAGCCATTCAAGACCTCTTGAAGCAAGTTGATCTTCCAAAAGAAATCGCAGCTTTGAAAGAAGAATTGAAAACTGCTACAGGACAAAAACGGATCAAGGCTGTACGTCGTTTGGATGTACTCGATGCCTTCTATAAATCTGGAAATAAACCTGAGTGGATGATTCTTAACATCCTTCCAGTTATTCCACCAGATTTGCGTCCGATGGTTCAGTTGGATGGTGGCCGTTTTGCAGCGTCTGACTTGAACGAACTCTACCGCCGTGTTATCAACCGTAACAACCGTTTGGCTCGTCTTTTGGAACTGAACGCTCCAGGTATCATTGTACAAAACGAAAAACGGATGCTTCAAGAAGCTGTGGATGCTTTGATTGACAACGGTCGCCGTGGTCGCCCAATTACAGGACCAGGTAGCCGTCCGCTCAAATCACTCAGCCACATGCTTAAAGGTAAGCAAGGACGTTTCCGTCAAAACTTGCTTGGTAAGCGTGTTGACTTCTCAGGACGTTCCGTTATCGCCGTTGGTCCAACGCTTAAAATGTACCAATGTGGTGTGCCACGTGAAATGGCGATTGAGCTCTTCAAACCGTTTGTGATGCGTGAAATCGTTGCCCGTGAGATTGCTGGTAACGTAAAAGCAGCTAAACGCTTGATTGAACGTGGTGATGATCGTATCTGGGACATCTTGGAAGAAGTGATTAAAGAACACCCAGTTCTTTTGAACCGCGCACCGACCCTTCACCGTTTGGGTATCCAGGCTTTTGAGCCAGTTCTGATTGACGGTAAAGCCCTTCGTTTGCACCCGCTTGTCTGTGAAGCCTACAACGCCGACTTTGACGGTGACCAGATGGCGATTCACGTTCCATTGTCAGAAGAAGCACAAGCAGAAGCTCGTATTCTTATGCTTGCCGCAGAACACATCCTTAACCCGAAAGATGGTAAACCAGTCGTAACACCATCTCAGGATATGGTTTTGGGTAACTACTACTTGACCATGGAAGATGCTGGTCGTGAAGGTGAAGGTATGGTCTTCAAGGATGCGGATGAAGCTGTTATGGCACACCGCAATGGCTATGTTCACTTGCACACCCGTGTAGGTATCGCAACGGACAGCTTGGACAAGCCATGGAAAGACAACCAAAAGCACAAGATTATGATGACAACTGTCGGAAAAATCTTCTTTAACGCGATTATGCCTGAAGGACTTCCTTACTTACAAGAGCCAAACAACGCTAACTTGACAGAAGGAACTCCTGATAAATACTTCTTGGAACCAGGATCAGATATCAAGGCTGCTATTGCAGAATTGCCAATCAACCCACCATTCAAGAAGAAAAATCTCGGTAACATCATCGCTGAAATCTTCAAGCGTTTCCGTACAACGGAAACATCAGCCCTACTTGACCGTTTGAAAGACTTGGGTTACTATCACTCAACACTTGCTGGTTTGACAGTGGGTATTGCCGATATCCCAGTGATCGACAACAAGGCTGAAATTATTGAAGAATCTCACGAACGTGTAGAACAAATCAAGAAACAATTCCGTCGTGGTATGATTACAGATGACGAGCGTTACACAGCAGTTACAGATGAGTGGCGTTCAGCTAAGGAAAAATTAGAAAAACGCTTGGTTGAAAAACAAGATCCTAAGAACCCAATCGTTATGATGATGGACTCTGGTGCCCGTGGTAACATCTCCAACTTCTCCCAGTTGGCCGGTATGCGTGGTCTGATGTCAGCTCCGAACGGACGTATCATGGAATTGCCAATCTTGTCTAACTTCCGTGAAGGTCTTTCGGTATTGGAAATGTTCTTCTCAACTCACGGTGCTCGTAAGGGTATGACGGATACGGCCTTGAAGACAGCCGACTCAGGTTACTTGACTCGTCGTTTGGTTGACGTTGCCCAAGATGTTATTATCCGTGAAGACGACTGTGGAACAGACCGTGGTCTTGACATCCGTTCGATCACAGATGGCAAGGAAATGATCGAGCCACTTGAAGAGCGTTTGCAAGGTCGTTACACTAAGAAAACTGTTAAACACCCGGGAACTGGTGCAGTCATTATTGGTCCAAATCAATTGATTACCGAAGATATTGCTCGTGAAATTGTCAATGCCGGTGTTGAACAAGTCACTATCCGTAGCGTATTTACATGTAATACTCGTCACGGTGTCTGCCGTCATTGTTACGGTATCAACTTGGCGACAGGTGATGCGGTTGAAGTTGGTGAAGCAGTTGGTACAATTGCAGCCCAATCAATCGGTGAGCCTGGTACACAGCTTACCATGCGTACCTTCCACACGGGTGGTGTAGCCTCAAACAGCGATATCACGCAGGGTCTTCCTCGTGTCCAAGAGATCTTTGAAGCCCGCAATCCGAAAGGGGAAGCGGTTATCACAGAGGTTAAAGGTGAAGTTATCGCTATTGAAGAAGATGCTTCTACTCGTACTAAGAAAGTCTTTGTTAAAGGTGTGACTGGTGAAGGTGAGTATGTGGTTCCATTTACAGCCCGTATGAAGGTTGAAGTTGGTGACCAAGTTGCGCGTGGAGCAGCCCTCACTGAAGGTTCTATCCAACCAAAACGCTTGCTTGAAGTCCGTGATGTTTTGGCAGTTGAAACTTATCTTCTTTCTGAAGTTCAAAAAGTTTACCGTAGCCAGGGTGTAGAAATCGGCGACAAGCACATCGAGGTAATGGTTCGTCAAATGCTTCGTAAAGTTCGTGTCATGGATCCAGGTGATACAGATCTTCTCATGGGTACTCTCATGGATATCACAGACTTTACAGATGCCAATGCTGAAGTAGTTATTGCTGGCGGTATTCCGGCAACAGCTCGTCCAGTCCTCATGGGTATCACGAAGGCTTCCCTTGAAACCAACTCATTCTTGTCTGCTGCATCCTTCCAGGAAACAACTCGTGTCCTTACAGATGCTGCTATTCGTGGTAAACGTGATAACCTTCTTGGTCTGAAAGAGAACGTTATTATCGGTAAGATTATCCCAGCAGGTACAGGTATGGCCCGCTACCGTAATCTTGAACCACAAGCCATCAATGAAATTGAAATTATTGAAGATACTCTAGCTGAAGAGCTTGCAGAAGAAGCAGGTATCGAAGTTGTATCTGAATAAGTTACAAATAACACATCTCTAGATTTCTAGGGATGTGTTTTTGCTATTCGGAAATAAAGCGCATACAGGATTTGATCAGTAATTAACAAGCAGAATACTTTCTATACGATTTTATATTCGATATAATGAGTGTGAAAAAGGAAGTGTGTGCTTATGTATCAGGTAATAAAATTATATGGAGATTATGAGCCCTGGTGGTTCATAGATGGTTGGGAAGAAGACATTGTCAGTAAGGATGTCTTTAGTCGTTATGAGGATGCCTATACTGCCTTTCAAAAAGAATGGGTACGTTTGTCTGAGAATTTTCCCATGAAAAAGACAAAAAATGACACCTTGGCGGCTTTTTGGGATGAACAAGACCAGCACTGGTGTGAGGAATGTGAGGAATATTTGCAGCGCTACCATTCGCTTATGTTGGTGGAAGCTAAGGAAAACTTACCTGCTGGTTTTGTGAAGCCTCTTGCACCACCTCGTTTGCGTACTTGTAGGCTGAAGCTAGATAAATGTACGAACCATGAAGAAAAGGATTGACCAGTGTGTCAATCCTTTTTAGCTGAATCTGATAGAAAGTGTTTCCGTATCAAGCTCCACTTGCCCACCGATGGTAATGGTGAAAAGAGGTTGGGTATGGGCAAAATCCAAATCGTAGAGAACAGGAACATTTTTTAGAATAGGGTGCTTGTCCAAAATGGCCAGCAAAATCTCCTCCGTCATCTTGGTCTCTTTAGGAAAACGACCAAAGACAACCGCCTGGGGATTTGGATAGGCTTGTAGCAGGGCAGTCAAGTGACGAGCAATAATCAGATAATCATCGTCTTCCGCCTCTTCTAAAAATAGAATATATTTGTCTGGTCTGGGTGCGAACTCTGTCCCAGTCAGCAAGTTGAGGGTTGAGATGTTTCCGCCGATGGCAATACCGGAGGCTCGGCCGGGATTGTAAACCTTCCATTCGGTTGGGTAAAAAATGCGAGGGGCGTCTGGTAGGTACCAAGCGTCGCTAGACCATTCTGGACTGGGACTTAATTTATATGTGTTCTGAGTTACTGCATTTAGCCAAGATTGTGTTTGATAGTCTTGGTCTTGCACCATTTTGAAACTTGAATAGGCAGGACCCATGTAGGTCTCCATACCTGTCTTGGCATAGATGGCATTGAGCAGGGCAGTCGTATCTGAATAGCCACAGAAAATCTTCGGATGGCGCGCAATTAGGTCAAAATCCAGATAGGGCAAGAGTTCGTTAGAGTTGAAACCGCCAATGGTTGTCAGAATGGCATCGACCGACTCATCCGTAAAAGCGGCTTCCAAGTCCGCAACACGGCTGGCAATCGGAGCGGAATCGAAAATATCATTTTCAAGATAATGCTCAGAAAAAGAGAGTTTGAAGCCCAGTTCCTCTAGTTTTTCCTTGGCAGCTAGATTGGCCTTGAAGCCACCAATTCTTTCAATAGATGAAGAAGGACTGACTACGCGTATGTGGTCGCCTTTTTTTAATCTTTTCATAGGAACCTCCAAGCCTTTTGATTATTTTAACAAAAAAGTATGGAAAATCAAGTTTCCTTGCGAATAGATAGGGTGAGGAGGTTTTATGATTCAAGAAAAAGCAAGAAAGTTGATTGAAAAGGCGGTGGCGGATAGGGTCAGTGATATTTATCTGGTTCCTCGTGGTCAGGACTACCAAGTCTATCATCGTATCATGGACGAACGGGAGTTTGTGCAAGACTTGGCGGAGGAGGAAGTAACAGCCATCATCAGCCATTTCAAGTTTTTAGCAGGATTAAATGTTGGTGAAAAACGCCGTAGCCAGCAGGGTTCCTGTGACTATGATTATGGGAATGGCGAGATTTCACTTCGCTTATCAACTGTCGGAGATTATCGTGGTAAGGAAAGTCTGGTTATCCGCCTGCTCTATGACAATGACAAGGAACTCAAGTTCTGGTTTGAGGCGGCCGAGAGGCTTGCAGAAGAAATCAAGGGACGAGGGCTCTACCTTTTTTCGGGTCCAGTCGGCTCTGGTAAGACCACACTTATGTACCATCTTGCCAGGCTGAAATTCCCAGACAAGCAGATTTTGACCATTGAAGATCCTGTCGAAATCAAGCAGGAGGACATGCTGCAACTCCAGCTCAATGAAGCCATCGGAGCCACCTACGACAATCTGATCAAACTGTCCCTCCGTCATCGACCAGACTTGCTCATCATCGGTGAGATTCGGGATGCGGAGACTGCTCGAGCAGTCATTCGAGCCAGCCTGACGGGAGCTACCGTTTTCTCAACAGTTCATGCAAGGTCTATTTCAGGTGTCTATGCCCGTATGTTGGAACTGGGGGTCAGTCCTGAGGAGCTAAGCAATGCCCTTCAAGGGATTGCCTATCAACGCTTGATTGGGGGAGGAGGTGTAGTGGATTTTGCAAACGAAAACTACCAAAACCATTCCGCAGACCAGTGGAATGAGCAAATTGATCGCCTTTTTGCAGCAGGACATATCAGTCTTCGGCAGGCAGAAACAGAAAAAATTGCCCTTGGCTCGCCAGCGTAAGGTCATTGAGCTTTTTAATAATCTTTTTGCTAGTGGTTTTCATCTGGGGGAGATTGTTGATTTTCTTAAGCGTAGTCAGCTTTTGGCAGATCCTTACACTCAGGTTTTGTCGGATGGCCTTCTTGCAGGAAAGCCGTTTTCAAGCCTATTAGCGGATTTGCGGTTTTCAGATGCGGTGGTCACACAGGTGGCTCTGGCAGAAGTTCATGGTAATACCAGCCTGAGTTTGAGCCATATTCAGTCCTATCTGGAAAATGTCAGCAAGGTTCGTAAGAAATTGGTTGAGGTAGCGACCTATCCAGTTATCTTACTGGGTTTTCTGCTCTTGATTATGCTGGGTTTGAAAAACTATCTTTTACCTCAGTTGGAGGAAGGCAATGCAGCGACCGTGCTAATTAACCATCTGCCGACTATCTTTTTATCCCTATCTGGTCTGAGTTTGGTGGTGGTCTTAGCTGGTCTGGTTTGGTATCGCAAAACAAACAAAATCAAGGTCTTTTCCTGCTTAGCTGCTCTGCCATTTTTCGGAAAACTCATCCAAACCTACCTGACGGCCTACTACGCTAGGGAGTGGGGGAGTTTGATTGGGCAAGGTTTGGACCTACCACAGATTGTGGGTTTGATGCAGGAGCAGCAGTCGCAGCTCTTTCGGGAGATTGGGCAGGACTTGGAGCAGTCGCTTTCCAATGGTCAGAGTTTTCACGAACACATTAAGACCTATGCCTTTTTTAAGCGGGAGCTGAGTTTGATTGTCGAGTATGGTCAGGTCAAGTCCAAGTTAGGCAGCGAGTTGACAGTCTATGCAGCCGAGTGTTGGGAGGATTTTTTCTCTCGGGTCAATAGAGCCATGCAGTTAATTCAACCGCTGGTCTTTCTCTTTGTGGCCCTAATGGTCGTTCTCATCTACGCAGCCATGTTGCTGCCGATTTATCAAAATATGGAGTTATAAAATGAAAAAATTGTTGAAATTAAAAAAGAAAGCTTTCACTCTGGTGGAAATGTTAGTCGTTTTGGGGATCATTAGCCTGCTCTTGCTCCTTTTTGTGCCAAATTTGAGCCAGCAGAAGGATGCTGTTCAAGAGAAAGGAAATGCGGCTGTTATCAAAGTAGTGGAGAGTCAAATGGAGCTCTATGAATTGGAACATGATAAGGAAGCAACGGTGGAGGATTTGCAACAGGCAGGTTATATTACTGAAAAACAAGCGGAGCAGTATGCTACGGCGAAAAAATAAGGCTTTTACCCTGTTTGAAAGCCTACTGACCTTATTTGTTGTCAGTTTTTTAGCAGTTTCTTTATCGGGAACAGTGCAAACGGCCTTTCAGTCAGTTCAGGAAGAGATTTTTCTTTGGGAATTTGAAGCCATCTACAAAGACAGTCAGAAATTGGCTACTAGTTCTCACCAAAAAGTGAACCTTGTTGTCGGCGGACAGGAGGTGACGAATGGTTATCAGTCTGTAGAGGTACCCAGAAAAGTAGAGGTCTTGGAGGAAAAAGTCATTCAGTTTGAAGAAAATGGCGGAAATTCGTCTTTGGCCAAGATTCGTTTTCGGCTTAGTCAAAAAATAGTCACGTATCAATTATATATAGGGAGTGGTCGCTATAAGAAAACAGAAGAATAAGGCTTATATTTTGCTGGAAAGTCTGGTTGCCCTTGCGACCCTAGTGACTATTTGCAGCTTGATTTTATCAGCTGTGGATGCAGGTCGTAGGAGACAGGCTTGGGAATTGGAACAACAGGAGGTTCTCAATCTAGCACAGATGGCTGTTCAGACCGGGCAAGATAACCTAGCCTTAAACGGTGTTACAGTTCAGGTTCAACGAACAGCAGATAAGATGATTGTTTTCCACGAGGGAAAGGAGGTTCTATCGGTTGTTAAAAAGTAAAATTCCTGCTTTTACTCTCTTGGAATGCTTGCTAGCCTTAGTCATCCTTTCAGGTAGCCTTTTGGTCTTTGAAGGCTTGTCAAAACTGCTGGTCCAAGAAGCGCATTATCAAAAACAAACCATTCAAAAGGAGTGGCTGGTCTTTTCTAGCCAGTTGCGGTCGGAATGGGACCAATCGGACTTGGTCAAGGTTGAAAAGGACAAGGTCTATGTAGACAAGGATGGTCAGGCTTTGGCCTTTGGCAAGTCACGGTCGGATGATTTTCGGAAAACAAATGACAGGGGACAGGGCTACCAGCCCATGCTCTATCAGGTGGACAGCGCAGCTATTTCCCAAGAAAACCAGCTGGTGCGCATCGACTTTAGCTTTAAAAATGGGGAGGAGCGGACCTTTATCTATGCTTTTAAAGAAAAAAGTTAGGGCTGGCATCCTGCTCTATGCCCTCTTGATGCTGGCAGTTTTTAGTCTCTTGCTTCAGTTTTATCTCCACCGCCAAGAAGCTGAGAGTCGCTTGGTTCAGGTGGCAAGGCAAGAAGCGACGGCCTACATCATGGCTCAGATGGTCTTGGACCAGGTTGAAGAGGACTTGCAGGAGCGTCAAGCAGTTGCCAAGGAGGAGGTTAGCCAAACAGATGAAAAGAAGGAAGATGCCATGGCTGCTAGCCAAACTGTCGATGAAAAGGAGAAAAAGGAGGAACAACCAACTAGAGAAAGTCAAGAAACCGCTGAAAAACCAGCTCAAACTAGTTCTGAGCAAAGCAAACCAATAGAAGATAAGGGAACGGTCACTTTTCAAGAGGGGCAGGCTAGCTATCGTGTCAAAAACAAGCAAGTAACAATTATCGTAGCATTAGGGAGAGGAGGAATGTATCGCTATCAATTTCCGGTTAAAATAGTACCCGAGGGGAGTGGCTAACTACTACTTCCCTTTTGAGTGCAAAGTCTGTGAAATTTTGATAAGATAGGAGTATGAATTTTGAGAAGATCGAACAGGCCTACGACCTGCTATTAGAAAACGTACAGACCATCCAAAACCAGCTAGGCACCAATATCTATGATGCCATGATTGAGCAAAACGCAGCCTATCTAGCTGGTCAGCACGACACGGATTTGATTGTCCGCAACAATCAAACCTTACACGACTTGCACTTGACCAAGGAAGAATGGCGTCGTGCCTTCCAATTCCTGCTTATCAAGGCCAATCAGACAGAGCCTATGCAGTACAATCACCAGTTTACACCAGATTCTATCGGCTTTATCCTGTCATTCCTAGTGGATCAGTTGCTGGCTACTCAAAAGGTAACAGTCTTGGAGATTGGCTCAGGAACAGGTAACCTGGCGCAGACCATCCTTAATGCCAGCCAGAAAGACTTGGATTACTTGGGGATTGAAGTAGATGATCTCTTGATTGATTTATCAGCTAGCATGGCAGATGTTATGCAGGCAGAGATTTCTTTTGCCCAGGGCGATGCGGTACGTCCGCAGATTTTGAAGGAAAGCCAAGTCATTATCGCGGACCTGCCGATTGGGTACTATCCAGATGACCAGATTGCCAGTCGTTATCAGGTGGCTAGCCAGACAGAGCATACCTACGCTCATCATTTGCTCATGGAACAGTCCCTCAAGTATCTTGAAAAAGATGGGTTTGCGATTATGCTGGCTCCAAATGATCTTCTGACCAGTCCACAAAGTGATTTGTTGAAAGGTTGGTTGCAAGCAGAGGCTAATATCGTTGCCATGATTGCCCTGCCACCAAGTCTTTTTGGCAAAGCAGCCATGGCCAAGTCAATTTTTGTATTGCAGAAGAAGACTGCTAGACCGCTAGTACCATTTGTCTATCCTTTGCAGAGTTTGCAAGAACCTGAAGCTATTCAGAAGTTCATGGTCAATTTCAAAAATTGGAAGCAAGAGAATGCAATTTAGGTGAAAATCTGTTATACTAATAAGGAAAACGCTTTTAAAGGGGAATATTATGTCAAAAACAATTGCAATTAACGCTGGTAGCTCAAGTTTAAAATGGCAACTGTACCAAATGCCAGAAGAAACAGTCTTGGCAAAGGGTATTGTTGAGCGTATCGGTTTGAAAGATTCAATTGTCACAGTAAAATTTGGGGATCAAAAAGCTGAACAAGTCTTGGATATTGCGGACCATGTGCAAGCAGTAAAAATCTTGTTGGAAGACTTGCTCAAGCACAATATTATCGCAGATTTCTCAGAAATTACAGGTGTTGGTCACCGTGTGGTAGCTGGTGGTGAAATCTTCAAGGATTCTGTTGTGATTACAGATGAAGTCTTGAAACAGATTGAAGACCTTTCTAGCCTTGCACCGCTCCACAACCCAGCCAATGCTGCAGGAATTAAGGCATTCAAGGATATCTTGCCAGAAGTAACAAGTGTGGCTGTTTTTGATACGGCCTTCCATTCAACAATGCCAGAGGTAGCTTACCGCTACCCAATCCCAAACAAGTACTATGAAGAGCACCAAGTTCGTAAGTACGGAGCGCATGGAACATCTCATTTTTATGTTTCACGCGAGGCAGCAAAAATGTTGAACAAGCCAATCGAGGAAGTGAAAGTTATCACTGCCCACATCGGAAATGGTATTTCAATTTCTGCTATTGATGGTGGTAAATCAGTGGATACTTCAATGGGATTCACACCGCTTGCAGGTCCTATGATGGGCACTCGTTCTGGTGACATTGACCCAGCCATCATCCCTTACTTGATTGAAAATGTAGCTGACTTGAAAGACGCTGCAGATGTTATCAACGTTTTGAACAAGCAGTCTGGTATTCTTGGTATTGCGGAAGTATCGAGCGATATGCGTGAGGTCGAAGCTGGATTTGAGGCGGGCGAAGCAAAATGTACTCTTGCCTTCAATATGCTTGTCAATCGTCTGCAAAAATTCATCGGTCAATACTTTGCAGTCTTGAACGGTGCTGATGCCCTTGTCTTTACAGCAGGTATCGGTGAGAACTCTACTCTTGTTCGTGAAGCGGTTGTTAACGGTTTGACTTGGTTCGGTATGGAATTGGATCCAGAGAAGAATGTTCGTGGTGCTGAAGGAGATATTTCAACTCCAGAATCTCGCGTTAAAGTCTTGGTTGTTCCAACTGATGAAGAATTGGTTATTGCTCGCGACGTAGAGCGGTTGAAATAAGAAAATGTAGAGAGGTCGGTACTAGTTACTGGCCTTTTTTATAGATTTTTAGTTTTCATCAGTGCTAAAAGTTATTGGCTACTCGCTGGTGAGTGTGGTATAATGGACGAGCAAAGAAATTTGCACAGAGTAGGTGGTTTGCGTTAAGTGTATGTGGATGGGATGTTGCCACATAACGAAGCGTCAGCGCGGTAAACCATTGCATCCGCTGTCGAATACATACGACAGCTCCATTTTTTGAAAAAAGGAGCGTTTTTATGGAAAAGAAAATTCCAAAACTAACGGTGCAGCTGTTGGCTGCTATTGCTGTGACCCTTGCCTTGGTCATGATTGTGGAGAACTATTTCTCTATTCGTCTTTCGGATACCTTGCAGGTCCAGTTTACCTTTATCCCAAATGCTATTTTGGGAGCTATTGCCGGTCCTGTTTGGGCTGCTGTATTTGCGGCGATTTCAGACCCAGTTTTTGTCTTGTTTAGTGGACAGACCATGCTATTCAGTTTTATCTTGATTGAAGCGGTATCGGCTTTTCTCTATGGCTGGTTTTTCTATCAGAAACCACTCGATAGCAAGAAGAAGGCTGATTGGCTCTATGTGGCTGGGGTTGTTGTCTTAATTCAACTTGTGATTTCATTCGTTATGACACCGATTGCTCTTCATTTCCATTTTGGAACACCTTGGATTGTTCTGTATAGCAGTCGTTTGATTAAGGCTATTTTTGAAATCCCATTACGCATTGTCGTGACCATGCTTGTCTTGCCAAGTTTACAAAAAATACCTGAATTGGCTAGGTTAATGGGCCTTAAATAAGAAACTATCTAGCAACAGGTCATCCCCCTGTTGCTTTTTGTAGAGAGGAAATAATGAATTATCTAGAAATTCGGCAGTGGTTGTCTAGTCGCCCAGCCTCTGATTTAGAACATGGGGTTGCGCGTGTCAAATGGCTATTGGAAGGCTTGGACAATCCCCAGCTTCAAGTGCCGACCGTTCATTTTGTTGGTACAAATGGAAAGGGCTCGACCCTCAACGCCTTACAGTCCATCCTACAGGCTTCTGGCTACACGGTTGGTCGCTTTACATCACCGTCTATCATTGATTTTCGAGAGCAGATTGTCTACCAGCAGGAGATGATTTCGGAGGAGGATTTTGCGAGGATTGTGACAGACTTGCAGCCTTTGATTGAAGACTTGGACCAGACGGCTGGACTGGATGCCATCTCGGAGTTTGAGATTGTAGTAGTAGCTATGTTTGTCTACTTTACCCACTACCAACGCCCCGATATTCTCTTGGTGGAGGCCGGCATGGGTGGTTTGCAGGATGCGACCAATGTCCTTAATCCTCTAGCGGTAGTTTGTCCCTCTATCGGCTTGGACCATCAGGCTTTTTTAGGGGTGACCCATGCTGCCATAGCCCGTCACAAGGTCGCCGTCTTGCGTGAGAGGGTTCCGCTCGTCTATGCGACCGATTTGCAAGAAGTGGTGGCAGTTTTTGAGGAGCAGGCTCGTCAGCTTCAGAGTCCGACCTATGCGGTGGGGCGGGAGATTCTTTTGGAAAAAAGCAGAGCAGGCTTTGCAGTTTCAAGCCCTCTCGGTCGTGTGGAAGATTTAAGGTTGCTTATGCAGGGCCGTCACCAAGAGGTCAATGCCGCCTTGGCAGTGATGACTGCTCAGCTTCTCAGCCCTGATTTTCCAACAATTACCAATGAAACCATCAGCCAGGGCTTGTCCCAAGCCATCTGGCCGGGCCGCTTAGAGTTGATGAAACCAACTCTCATGATTGACGGTGCCCACAATAATGAAAGCATCGCAGTCCTGGCACAACTCTTGGAAGAAAAGTATGTTGACAGGGATATTGAAATCCTCTTTGCGGCCATCAATACCAAGCCAGTGGACCAGATGTTGTCCCAGCTTAGCCAATTTGGGCCGGTCAGCGTGACGACTTTTGACGATTTCCGTGCGGTGCATCTGAACGATTATCCGTCAGGTTATGAACGAGTTCAGACCTATCAGGAGTGGTTGGAGCAGGCGGACTTGGACAATCTGAAAAAACTCTACCTGATTACGGGGTCGCTTTACTTTATTACCTATGTGAGGAAGTACATTTTAGAAGAACTTGTATAGAAAAAAGGCTTTGCCGGGCATTCTACCTAGCAAAGTCTTTTGTTTTAATAGTTTTTAATCAAATCAACCGTTGAGCGGTCTAGTTTTTTAACGATAGCCTGCAGGAAGGCTTGAGCTTCTAAAAAGTCATCCATATTGTAGAGGGTTTGATGGGAATGAATATAGCGAGCGCAGACACCGATGGTTGTTGATGGAACACCTTGATTCTTCAAATGGGCTGCCCCGGCATCTGTTCCACCTTTACCGCAGTAATATTGATATTTAATACCAGCTTCCTCAGCAGTTGTCAGCAGGAAGTCCTTCATATTTTTAAGGAGAATATGACCTGGATCGTAGAAACGAAGCAGGGTACCATCACCAATTTTACCTTGGTCGCCATAAATATCTCCAGCTGGCGAGCAATCAACAGCGAGGAAAATGTCTGGATTGAACTTGGTTGTAGAAGCATGAGCTCCACGTAGGCCAACTTCTTCTTGCACATTTGCCCCAGCAATCAACTGATTTGGTAA
Source organism: Streptococcus suis (assembly GCF_002960625.1). Classification (GTDB taxonomy): domain Bacteria; phylum Bacillota; class Bacilli; order Lactobacillales; family Streptococcaceae; genus Streptococcus; species Streptococcus suis_T. The sequence continues at coordinate 5,228 of NZ_POJH01000032.1, read as the reverse complement.
TGCTTGACCGGATAGGCTTTCCAGCAATTCAGTCACCATAAGAACACCGAAGCGGTTGTCCCAAGCCTTAGAAATAACATTTTTTCCGTTGGCAGTAAGGATAGTTTCATTTTTGGGAACCAGGACATCCCCCGGACGAACACCGAAAGCCCAGGCTTCGTCATAATTGGCAAAACCAGCATCGAAAATAATATCAGCAATAGCAGGCATGCCAGGAGCGTTAGCCCCCCGTGAAAGGTGAGGTGGTACTGAGCCTGAGATGGCTGGAATGGTACGACCGTCCTGCAACTGAAGAGTGAAGGCTTGGCTAGAAACAACCAGAGGATTCCAGCCACCTAGCTCAACAACACGGAAAGTACCGTCTGGCTTGATTTGGCTAATCATAAAGCCAACCTCATCCATGTGGGCAGCTACTAGGATACGAGGAGCATTTTCAACAGTCGTATCCTTGATGCCAAAAATCCCACCTAGCCCATCTGTTTCAATGCGGTCCACATGCGGTGTGATTTTCTGGCGGATGTGGTTGCGGACTTGTCCTTCAAATCCAGGTAAGCTTTGCAATTCGGTTACTTCTTTAATTTTTTCAAAAAGAGTCATTCTTCTTCCTCCATGACATGATTACTACTATTTTATCATGAAGAGCTAGACTTGTCTTGAAAATATAGAAAAATATGGATAGTATTGACAAGAACGCTTGAAATTTGCTAGGATAGAAATGCCCCTCAAAATAGAGAGGGGAGAGATTGTTAAGTGTGGGAAGCATTTATCGTCATTTAGTTTTTCTTTTATTACTTCGTTAATTCGCCTTGCCTAACTTCAGTTATGTCTGCGGCTCATTGCCTCGTACTAAAAGTAAACTAAAAGACTATATCACAGTTTTTCTTGTACCTTTGTTCGTCAGTTTTCTAACAGTTTTGTTTGAAAGATGGCTCAACAATCGTGACAAGTAGGCCCCAGGGGCAAAAGAAAACCCTCAACGCTGGGAACGTTGGGGGTATTTTGATTGCCAAGTGTTGACAAACATTTATCACTGTAAGACCATTCTATCTATTTTTTAGTCTTTTGTCAAGCAGTGAGAGTTCTTCTCAGCTGTCACAAGTCCAATGGCATTTTTGGGAAAAATCTGCGGAAATATGATAAAATAGTCAACATGAAAAAGAAAAAGACAGCCTTGCTAGCAGGCTTATTGGGGGCAGGTGTGCTCACCGCTAGTGCTCAATTTTACCGTAAAATCCAAGAAGACCGTAAAAAAGCACAGGCCTTGCAGGAGGTGCGTGACTTTTTCGCTGATTTAGGAGAGATTGCCACGGTCTATGTGGATGAAATAGCCTCAACTCGTGACCAGCTTATTGGCGGGGTTGTGATGGAGGCAGGACAGGTGTTTTTATTTGAAAATACCCAAGGTTCTATTCAGTACAGGGAGGAAGAAAGATGATTTTTCCAACAAATTTTGAAGAAGTGGCAGTCTTGATTGAAGATGGCAAGCCAACTGTTTTTCTATTTGTGACGACTTGGTGTGGAGACTGCCACTATATCAAACCACATTTGCCAGCTATCGAAGAGGCTTTTCCGGATTTCCGTTTTGTGCAACTGGATCGAGATGACTTTATGCCTCTAGCACAAGAATGGGCTATTTTAGGCATTCCAAGTCTAGTTGTTTTGGAAAATGGGAAGGAAATCGGTCGTTTTGTCGATAAGAATCGCAAGACCAAGGAAGAAATCATGAACTTCTTATCTGGACTGGGTAGATAAATTAGTAGAGAAGCTCTGCTATTCCCAAAAGAAAGGAAAAAACATGAAGAAATCACTAGGAAAAATCCTTTTAGCACCTGTGGTGCTGGGATTGAGTTTAAGTTTGGCACCGCTGGTTCAAGCGGAAATCCAGACGGATGTCATCAATGAAAAATGGGGCAAGCCAACACTGGTCTACGGTGGCGGTTTGTCAGATGCGCAGGCGACAGAGGTTAACAATCTATTTGGTATTTCGGATGTCAATAATGTTAGTCGTCAGGTTGTTGTCGGTGCCGATATGGATCAGTTTTTAGGTACATCTGGAGCGGACACAGCCTCCCTCTATTCATCTGTCTTGGTGCAAAAGCAGGACGCTGGCAAAGGGGTTGTGGTGGATATTAAGACGCCACAGAACATCACCTTGATTACCGAAACGCAGTATGCCAATGCGGCTATTACAGCTGGTGCGACAGATGTCTTGATTGACGTTGCGGCACCCATTCAGGTGACGGGGGAGTCCGCTCTGACAGGTGTTTACAAGGCTCTTGCAGCCAATGGTGAAACAGTTGATCCGGCTCGAACTGAAGTAGCTCAACAAGAATTAACAACTGTTAATGAAGTAGCGACAGCCCATGCTGGTGATGAACAATTTGACAGCTCTGCCTTGGATAAGGCAGTAGCAGAAATCAAGACAGCTCTTGCAGATTACAAGCAATCCAATGGTCAGGTGGCTTCTGAGGCTGACATCAACACCATCATCAATGATGTTTTGGCCCAAAACGGTTTGGAAAATGTCATCACAGCAGATGAAATTTCTAAGCTAGTCACATTTGCCAAAGCTTATCAGGAAACCTCTGCTATTGATTCGGCAGAAGTTGCTGCTCAACTCAACCAGTTCAAGCAACAGGCGGAGCAACAAATTTCAGAAGCCTATAAGAATTTACAAGATTCAGGGATTTTAGAAAAAATCGGTGCCTTCTTTGAAAATCTATGGAAGGGCCTGGCCAGTCTATTTGCATAAAGGAGAAATGAAAAAGAAATGATTTTTACATATAACAAAGAACACGTCGGCGATGTTCTTATGGTGATTGTGGCTGAAGACAAGGGTCAGCCTGTTCAGTTTGAACGCAAGGGTCAAGTGGCGCGTGTCTTCTTAGCAGAAACGGGTCAAACAGTCGCTTGGAATATCTTTGAAGCATCAAGTTTGGTTGAGCTTGCTGGAAATGGTCAGGTTTTCATGACAGACGAGCAAGTTGCGACCTTGAATGCAGCATTATCTAAGGAAGGTTTTGCTGAAAGCTTGGTCAACGACAATAGTCCGAAATTCGTTGTCGGTCAGATTGTGGAATTGGTTCCGCATCCAGACAGCGACCACCTCAATATTTGCCAGGTCAATGTTGGTGAAAAAACAGTGCAAATCGTAGCTGGTGCCCCAAATGCTGCCCAAGGATTGAAAACCATTGTGGCTCTTCCGGGGGCAATGATGCCGAGCGGTAGCCTGATTTTCCCAGGGAAATTGCGCGGTGAAGATAGCTTTGGTATGATGTGCAGTCCGCGTGAATTGGCACTGCCAAACGCACCACAAGTCCGTGGTATTATCGAATTAGACGACTCCGCAGTGGTCGGAGAGGCCTTTGATCCAGCTAAACATTGGAAGGGATAGAAAAAAGAAGAATTGGTCAATTTTGACCAATTCTTTTATGCTGTTTCAATTCTATTTTCAATAGCCTGTCCGATTTCTTCGGTCAAGGCCTGTTGTGATTTGAGTTGGAAATAAAGACTGGACAGGAAATGTTGAAGATTGAGCCACCGGAAGTAGTCTACTGGTTCTTGATTTGGAAAGTCCAGCTTGCTAATCCATTCCGTCAGCTCTTGGCTTGACACTTTTTCATTCAGCAGGAGGTAGACAGGGATTTGTGCCAGACGGATTTCCTCGCCAGCTGAGAAAACTTTACTTTGTCTGGTCAGACAAGTGACAATAGTTTGCCAGACTTCTTTGCTTTTTTCAGCGGGAAATTGATCATGACAGCTTGCGGCCAGAAGAAAATCTGCTCCGTGGGCAACGGTATGGATCCAACCGAGTTTTTCATCGTAGCCAGACCAGTCATTTTCAATCGCCAAATAATCCAAGGCCTGCTGGAAGAGTAGCTCACGGTCGTCAGTGCTTAAAAATGCATGATAAATAGACTCTGGCTCATTATCGACAGACAGCAGAAGACAGTAGAGCAAGCAAGTAAAACTTCGCTTTAGTGTGGAGCTTTCTAGGGAAAGAGGATTGGTTTCTTGAGAGAATTGTAGCAGCGACTGTGCTTGCTCCCTTGTGACCAAGCCCTCCAAAAAGATGTGGCAAAAACTAGCATAAACCAGTTCGTCGCGTATAGCAGGATCAGGATGACCGATGTTTTCTAGCAACCAAGCCAGTTCGGCATTGGTATATGGTTGGGAGGTCTGTATCTTTTCCATCAAAAATTCTTTCATAATTTTCGCTCCTTTTCTAATCCTTCTACGAATAAATAAGTAGGAGGATATAAAATGTATAATAAAGTTATTTTAATCGGTCGCTTGACGGCCCAACCTGAACTCACTCAAACACCAACTGGCAAAAATCTGACCCGTGTTACCATCGCTGTTAACCGCCGTTTTAAGACGGAAAATGGGGAACGTGAAGCAGATTTTCTTAATGTCATTTTCTGGGGCAAACTGGCGGAAACGCTTGTTTCCTATGGCAGCAAGGGTAGTCTAATTTCTATTGACGGTGAGTTGCGAACGCGAAAATACGAAAAAGACGGCAGCAATCATTATGTGACGGAAATCTTAGGACAATCCTTCCAGCTGCTCGAAAGTCGGGCCCAACGTGCCATGCGTGAAAATAACACAGGCGATGACCTAGCTGACTTGGTTTTGGAAGAGGAGGAATTACCGTTTTAAAGCAATATCGGTCCTAAGACCGATGAAGAGAGTTGGAAAATGGTCTATACTATAATCAATCCTAAATATTTTTCATATCTCCTTAAAAACACTGACGAAAGTTGGTGTTTTTTGCTACTTATTTTCTATATTTCCACCATTCTACGAGCATAACAATCAGTGACAATAGGATGACAACATAAAAGAAAAAGATGATGTAATGAGGGTGGGAAAAGAGAAGTAACCAGCCAAGCCAGAGTAGATAGGCGAACATTATTTTGCCCCAAAAACCTAATTTACGCTTTAAAAACCATTCAGCAAAACTTTCGTGAACGGAAAAACGGCTTTCTAGGTAATCTGTTTTTAGCTCTCTAAAAAATTTCATAAATACCCCCCTTAAGTTTTTAATAATAGTATAGCATAGTTTTGCCATAATTAACAGGTTGCGTTTCCTCAGTCCCTAGACGGATTTTAGGACCTAAATTCTCAAAGTAAGTTCTAGTCTAACGCCAAAACTGGAAATTAGACTGAGACAAAAAAATAAGCTAGAACTTACTATGGGACAAGTTGGTAACTAATAATGAAAAACA
>NZ_POJH01000031.1 GCF_002960625.1 Streptococcus suis | reverse complement strand
TTTTATCAAGGGACAGAACATCGTACCATTAAATACCTGAATAATTTGATTGAACAAGACCATCGTCCAGTAAAGAGACGCAATAAATTCTATCGAAGTTTACGCACTGCCTCTACCACGATTAAAGGTATGGAAGCCATCCGAGGATTATATAAGAAAACCCGAAAAGAAGGCACTCTCTTCGGGTTTTCGGTCTGTACTGAAATCAAGGTATTATTGGGAATCCCAGCTTAAATCATAGATACCGTAAGGGATTTTATTCTTTATTTAAAACTTTGCAACAGAACCAGTTAAAACGTGTCTATGTTCCCATGACAGAAACAGCCTTCTATATTCTCTTTCATTTACAGAAAGAACGACATGGTTACGATATTACACAGAAGACTAAGGAAGTCACGGCAGGGCAAGTCGTGATTAGCCCTGGAACCATGTACGGCACCCTGTCGAAAATGGAAAAGGACGGCTTGATTCGGTTTGTCAGGGAAGAAGATAAGCGGAAGTTTTATCGGATAACAGAAACAGGTCGAGAAATCCTAGACATAGAATTGGCTCGGATTGAACGGCTCTATCGAAATAGCAAGGGAGAAAATGATGGAGACTAGGACAGAGTTCAAGGTATTTTTTATCACAGATTTCAGTCAGCAAGCAGACTATCTCAGTGAGATGCATCAGCAAGGGTGGAAACTAGTTAAGATTAGCTGGCTCTTGTTTTATCATTTTGAAAAATGCCTGCCAGAAGGGGTTGTGTATCAGGTTGATTTCAAGAAAGCAAAAAATAAAGATAGAGAAAACTATCTGCATATGTACGAGGAATATGGATGGGAGTTTGTCGTATCCTGCCAAAATTTCAATATTTTTAGGAAACCTGCGAAGATGGGAGAGCTTGAATTATATGGTGATAGAGAAAATAAAGTGGAGTTTGTGAAAACAATCTTCCAAAGACGCTATTTGCCATCTTTGGGACTGTACGGCATTCTACTGGGAACAAGTTTGCGTTCGCGTCCAGGTTTTGTCTTAGGTATTTCTATCATTTATATTCCGCTTTTATTATTACTAGGCATCCGTTTTTATCGTATGGTAAAAGAGTAACTAGGTCCTCAGACTGATTTTTAGCACTCTAGGTAAAAGAGTGCTAATTTTTTGTCTTTTTCTCTTGACAATCCATTTTTTCGGCGTATAATGAGAGTATATAGTTTAGCACTCGACATACAAGAGTGCTAACGCTAAGAAATCAACCATGTTCATGAAAGGAGCGGAGATGATTACCCAACGTCAAAATGATATTTTGAATCTGATTGTTGAATTATTTACGCGCCATCATGAGCCTGTTGGTTCTAAGACCTTACAGGAGATGATTGCTTCCAGCTCTGCTACTATTCGCAATGACATGGCTAAGCTGGAGCAGCTGGGCTTGCTAGAAAAGGCCCACACTTCAAGTGGTCGGATGCCCAGTCGGGCTGGTTTTCAATACTTTGTCAACCACTCGCTCAATCTGGAACACATCAATGAAGAAGATGTTTATCAGGTGGTCAAGGCCTTCGACTTTGAAGCCTTCAAGCTGGAAGACATCTTGGAGCGGGCCAGTACAGTCCTAGCGGATTTGACAGGCTATACCTCGGTCATTTTAGATGTGGAGCCGACCAGTCAGCAGCTGACTTCCTTTGACATCGTGCAGCTCAGTAGCCACGATGCTCTGGCAGTCTTGACTTTGGACCAGTCTAAACCAGTCACTGTCCAGTTTGCCATTCCCAAGAACTTTTTGACTAGGGACTTGGAAGTGCTCAAACGCCTGGTGGATGAACGCTTCGTTGGACAGACAGTCTTGTCCATTCACTACAAGCTGCGGACGGAGATTCCCCAGGTGGTGCAACGTTACTTCACCACGACGGACAATGTCTTAGACCTGATGGACTACATCTTTTCCAATCTCTTCCAAGAATCGGTCTTTATCAGTGGAAAAGTTGCCTCGCTGACCTACGGCAATCTAGCTACTTATCAGCTCTTGGATAGCCCACAGCTATTAGCCCCAGAGTTGCGGCAGGGCTTGGCTCCAGACCAGCAGACCAGCATTTCCGTGGCGGAACATCGTGATCCAGCCCTAGCGGATGTGACAGTTATTCATCATCGCTTTCCAATCCCCTATCGGGGCATGGCCCAGATGAGTTTGCTTGGTCCTGTTGACATGAACTACCGCAGGCAGATGAGCTTGATTAACATCATCAGCCGCGTCCTATTTATGAAATTAACCGATTACTACCGTTATTTGAGCAGTAATCATTACGAAGTCAATTAGAAGGAGAATGCTTTGTCAGAAGAAATCAAAAACGAAGAAATCGTAGAAGAGGTTGAAGCAACAGAAGAAGTTGTGGAAACGCCTGAAATGTCAGAATTGGATTTGGCAATTGAGCGTGCCGAGGAATTTGAAAACAAGTACCTCCGTGCCCATGCTGAAATGCAAAATATCCAACGCCGTGCTAACGAGGAACGCCAAACCATTCAGCGTTACCGTTCGCAAGACTTGGCTAAGAAAATCTTGCCGAGCTTGGATAACTTGGAGCGTGCCCTTCAAGTCGAAGGCCTGACAGAAGATGTCAAAAAAGGCTTGGAGATGGTACAAGAAAGTTTGATTCAAGCCCTCAAAGAAGAAGGGGTGGAAGAAGTCGCAACAGATGTCTTTGACCCAAATCTTCACATGGCTATTCAAACTGTTCCAGCCACAGACGACTGCCCAGCAGAACACATCGCACAAGTCTTCCAAAAAGGCTACAAGTTGCATGAACGTCTGCTGAGACCTGCTATGGTGGTGGTGTCTGAGTAGTCGCTCTGCTATTTCCCCAAAAAGAAACTTGACCGAAATGTCATGCACAGTAGTTTGCAACCAATCGCTTCGTCGCGAGGCTCCTAGCTCTTGGGCAAACTTTGTGTCGGTAACTCTAAGGTCGCTAAAGCGACAAGAGTTACTCGAAAACTATGAAAAAACCTCGTCTGCAATGACGGTAAACTATGAATGAATAAAAGAAAACTAAAATAAGAGGTAACACACATGTCTAAAATTATCGGTATTGACTTAGGTACAACAAACTCAGCAGTTGCAGTTCTTGAAGGAACTGAATCCAAAATCATTGCAAACCCAGAAGGAAACCGCACAACTCCGTCTGTTGTATCTTTCAAAAATGGTGAAATCATCGTTGGTGACGCGGCAAAACGCCAAGCAGTAACTAACCCAGATACTATCATCTCTATCAAATCAAAAATGGGAACTTCTGAAAAAGTTTCAGCAAACGGCAAAGAATACACACCACAAGAAATCTCAGCTATGATTCTTCAATACTTGAAAGGCTACGCTGAAGAGTACCTTGGTGAAAAAGTAACTAAAGCTGTTATCACGGTTCCTGCTTACTTTAACGATGCACAACGTCAAGCAACCAAAGACGCTGGTAAAATCGCTGGTCTTGAAGTTGAACGTATCGTCAACGAACCAACTGCAGCAGCCCTTGCCTACGGTTTGGACAAGACTGACAAAGATGAAAAAATCTTGGTATTCGACCTTGGTGGAGGTACTTTCGACGTATCTATCCTTGAACTTGGTGACGGTGTCTTCGACGTACTTGCAACAGCAGGTGATAACAAGCTCGGTGGTGACGACTTTGACCAAAAGATTATCGACCACATGGTAGCAGAATTCAAGAAAGAAAACGGTATCGACTTGTCAGCTGACAAGATGGCCCTTCAACGTTTGAAAGATGCGGCTGAAAAAGCGAAGAAAGACCTTTCTGGTGTAACATCAACTCAAATCAGCTTGCCGTTCATCACTGCAGGTGCAGCTGGTCCGCTTCACTTGGAAATGACATTGACTCGTGCGAAATTTGACGAATTGACTTACGACCTTGTAGAACGTACAAAAGTTCCTGTTCGTCAAGCCCTTTCAGATGCTGGACTCAGCTTGTCAGAAATTGACGAAGTTATCCTTGTCGGTGGTTCAACTCGTATCCCAGCCGTTGTGGAAGCTGTTAAGGCTGAAACTGGTAAAGAGCCAAACAAATCTGTAAACCCTGACGAAGTTGTTGCTATGGGTGCAGCAATCCAAGGTGGTGTCATCACTGGTGATGTCAAAGACGTTGTTCTTCTTGACGTAACTCCATTGTCACTTGGTATCGAAACAATGGGTGGCGTATTTACAAAACTCATCGACCGCAATACAACTATCCCAACTTCTAAATCACAGGTCTTCTCAACTGCGGCAGACAACCAGCCAGCTGTTGATATCCACGTGCTTCAAGGTGAGCGTCCAATGGCAGCGGACAACAAGACTCTTGGTCGTTTCCAATTGACTGACATCCCTGCAGCACCTCGTGGTATTCCACAAATCGAAGTAACATTTGACATTGACAAGAACGGTATCGTTTCTGTAAAAGCCAAAGACCTTGGTACGCAAAAAGAACAAACTATCGTTATCCAGTCTAACTCAGGTTTGACTGACGAAGAAATCGACCGCATGATGAAAGATGCAGAAGCAAACGCCGAAGCAGATAAGAAACGTAAGGAAGAAGTAGACCTTCGTAACGATGTTGACCAAGCAATCTTTGCGACTGAGAAAACTCTTAAAGAAACTGAAGGCAAAGGCTTTGACGCAGAACGTGACCAAGCCCAAGCAGCTCTTGACGAGTTGAAAGCAGCACAAGAAGCCAACAACTTGGACGACATGAAGGCTAAACTTGAAAACCTCAACGAAAAAGCTCAAGCCCTTGCAGTGAAACTCTACGAGCAAGCCGCAGCAGCACAACAAGCAGCCGCAGGCCAAGAAGGTGCCCAAACAGCTAACAACGCAGGCGATGATGTTGTAGACGGCGAGTTTACTGAAAAGTAAGTTAAGATGTGAGAGCGTTAAGAGAACGACAGAAAAATAGGAACTTGACGCTGAATGCTTGCATTCAAGGAAAGTTATCTTTTTTCCGAAGTTCTTAGCTCGAACTCAGTTCTCATCCTATCGAGAATGGGAATTCAGAAACGAGCGGTTGGTCCGGGTGATTGTTTTATCCCGAGCCACGAAATTCTTTACTAGGCTTCGTTAACTCTCCTCGATGAACTCCGGTTCAATCTTCGTCCAGTTGCCTAGCCTAGTCTTGAATTTCTTTGAGTATCTAGAACAAGGAAAGTTATCTTTTTTCCGAAGTTCTTAGCTCGAACTCAGTTCTTATCTTCTCGAGAATAGAAATCATTATTAAATCAAGATTCCAATCACAGAGGTTGCAACCCAGCCTCTGTTTTTGGGTAAATAACCCTTCTAACTTTTAAAGAAAGAAAAGTGTTCGTAATCGAATACGGGCTATTTTCTAATTTTCAAAGAAAGGAATACAAGTTCGTTTATTCGAACACAGGCTAAAAACCTAGTGAAAAAGATAAACTTCCTAGTGTGTTTTACACACTGCGTCAGTTTCCTGTTTTCACTTTTCCAAAACCATGATAGAAAGGAAAGTGTTCGTAATCGAACACGGGCTACGGACTGTGCCAAAAAGATAGTTTTTCCTAGGACGGTGAGGTCCTACGTCAAAACTCCTATTTTGGCTGTGTCCGCTTTACGCCCTTAGTATCTTATATGAACAACACAGAATTTTACGATCGTCTGGGGGTTTCTAAGAATGCTTCGCCAGATGAGATTAAGAAGGCTTATCGGAAGCTTTCAAAGAAATACCATCCAGATATTAACAAAGATCCGGGTGCGGAGGATAAATACAAAGAAGTTCAAGAGGCTTATGAAACCTTGAGTGATCCGCAGAAGCGTTCTGCCTATGACCAGTTTGGTCCAGCTGGGGCAAACGGTGGATTCGGCGGCGGAGCTGGTGGTTTTGGTGGTTTCGATGGAGCTGGTTTCGGTGGTTTTGAAGACATCTTCTCAAGCTTCTTTGGTGGTGGCGGTGCGACCCGCAATCCTAATGCTCCTCGTCAAGGGGATGACCTCCAATACCGTGTTAACCTTAAGTTTGAAGAGGCAATTTTCGGCGCAGAGAAAGAAGTTTCTTATCACCGTGAAGCTACTTGTCGGACTTGTACGGGTTCAGGTGCTAAACCTGGTACTAGTCCAGTAACCTGTGGACGCTGTCACGGTTCAGGGATTATCAATGTGGACACGCAAACACCACTTGGTACCATGCGCCGTCAGATGACCTGTGATGTTTGTCATGGTCGTGGGAAACAAATTAAGGATCCATGTACAACTTGTCGCGGAACCGGTCATGAAAAACAAGCCCATACAGTAACAGTGAAGGTGCCAGCAGGTGTGGAAACTGGTCAGAAAATCCGTCTGGCAGGTCAGGGGGAAGCAGGTTTTAATGGAGGTCCTTACGGAGATCTCTATGTGGTCATTCAAGTCCAGGCTTCAGATAAGTTTGAGCGTGAGGGGACAACAATTTATTATAAATTAGACCTCAACTTTGTTCAGGCAGCCTTGGGTGATACGGTCCATGTGCCAACCGTTCACGGTGATGTGGATATGGTGATCCCTGAAGGAACCCAGACAGGTAAGACCTTCCGTCTGAAAGGCAAGGGGGCTCCAAGTGTTCGTGGCGGGGCTATCGGTGATCAGTATGTGACGGTTAATATTGTTACTCCTACAAGTCTGAACGACCGTCAACGTGCAGCTCTTAAAGAATTTGCAGCGGCAGGAAACATTGATATCAAACCCCATAAAAAAGGCTTCTTTGACAAGGTAAAAGATGCTTTTGAAGAATTGTAAATCAAGATTAAGACTGGATTTTATCTAGTCTTTTTCTGTTTTTCATAAAGGAAATAACATTTTTTCGGTTGTATTAAATCGCTTTGTGTTAAAATAGGGATAGCAAATTGAAAGAGAACGCTTACGGATGAAATCTTGGGTTGAGAATGTAACCATAAAAAAATACGAAGATCGGTCTGGCTTGACAGGTTTGAAACAAGGGCCGTTGGTGTGGACAGAGGTCTTTTTGCGCGAGGTCAATCGTCAGTCCAATACAGGAATTTTACATTTTTGGCCCATGGACCAAACGGTCATTCTGGGGATGATGGACAGTCAGGTGGCCCAGCTGGACAAGGGCTTAGCCAGTATTGGTCAGGCAGGCTACAGTCCTATTATTCGGAGTTTGGGCGGTTTGGCAGTCGTTGCGGATGAAGGGATTTTAAATGTCACTCTGATTTTGCCCAATCCTTCTGGTCACAAGGTTGATTTGCGGGAGTCTTATCAGGTCATGGTGGATTTGATTGCCCAGGCGCTTTCGGATTTTCCCTTCGATGTGGTCAGTGGTGAGGTGGCAACTTCCTACTGTCCTGGGACCTACGACCTTAGTATCGAGGGGCGGAAGTTTGCTGGGTTGGCTCAGAGGATTTATCAAGAAGCTATTGCTATTTCTGCCTATATCAGTGTATCGGGCAATCAAATGAAACGGGGGCAAGTGGTGGCTGATTTTTATGCGGCAAGTTTTGCTCCGCAAGCAGTATCGGACAGATTTCCGCAAGTAAATCCGAATTCGATGGCTAATCTGTCAGACTTGGTCGGTCAGGCTTTGACGGTGGAGGATATGAAAACACGAATTGAGCGTGTGTTGATTGAAAACGGGGCTTTTCTAACCACCTTTTATCCCTCGTCGGACAACATGGCTGATTTTATGGCGCTCGGAAAGACCATCAAGCAGTCTATGGAAAAATATGGTATCTAGGAGGAAATATGGAAACCTATCAAGCATTATTTGAAGCTCTGCCATTGCACCAAACCGTCCTAGCCAATCGTTTTGTCCTGTCGCCCATGGTGACCAATTCCTCCACAGCGGATGGCTTGGTGACCCAGGATGATTTGGACTATGCGGAGCGGCGGGCGGATGCGGCTCCATTGCAAATCACAGGGGCGGCTTATGTGGACCCCAAGGGACAATTGTTCGAGTTTGGCTTTAGCGTGGCCAAGGATGAGGATGTTGATGGTTTGCGAAAACTGGCCCAGGTCATGCAGTCCAAGGGTGCAAAGGCAATCTTGCAACTGACCCATGCTGGTCGTTTTTCCAGCCACACCCTTCAGCGGGACAAGCTGGTCTATGGTCCCAGTCCCATGAAACTCCATGCTCCCTTTCCCCATGAGGTCAAGGAGTTGACCATAGCAGAGCTGGAAGAGCTGGTAGAGGCCTATGGTCAGGCGACGCGACGGGCTATTGAGGCGGGTTTTGCAGGAGTGGAGATCTCTTCTGCCCAGCGCTTGCTGATTCAGACCTTCTTTTCGACCTTTTCCAATCAACGTCAGGACCGCTATGGCTGTCAAAACTTGGAAAATCGTTCCCGTTTTGGTTTAGAAGTCTTGCGGAAGGTTCAGGAAGTGATTGACCAGTTGGCGCCAGCTGACTTTATCCTTGGTTTTCGGGCAACGCCTGAGGAAACAAGGGGAGCCAGTATCGGCTATTCTATCGAGGAATTTTTACAGTTCATGGACATGGCTTTGGATGTCGCAAGGATTGACTACCTAGCCATCGCTTCATGGGGGCATGATGTCTTTCGTAATCAGGTTCGAGGATCTGGGCGTCATCAGGGGCGCTTGGTTAATCAGGTGGTCCACGATGCCTTAAAGGATAGGCTGGTGGTTATGGCGACAGGGGGTATCAATTCGGCGGAGAAGGCTATTGAGGCCTTGGAGCATGCGGATATGGTTGGTCTGTCAACACCTTTTATCACCGATCCTGAGTTTGTTCACAAGATTGCGGCCGGCAAGCCAGAAGACATCCAATTGCGGATCAAGCCAGAAGACCTATCTAAGCTGGCTATTCCCCAGGCCTCTTTCAAGGATATTGTTCCCTTGATGGACTATGGGGAGTCGTTGCCGAAAGAATCGAGAGAGGTTTTCCGTAGCCTAGAAAAACACTACGAGGAGGAAAGGTATGAAAATTAGTCTTTTGGACTATGGGCTTTTGGATGAGGGGCGGACCTACCAGGAGGCCTGGCAGGATAGTTTGGCGCTGGTGCAGGCGGCGGATCGCTTGGGCTACCATCGGTTTTGGTTGGCGGAGCACCACAATGTCCATGCCCTGACCATCGGCAGTCCCGAGGTCGTGATTTCTTACTTGGCCAGTCAGACCCAGCGGATTCATCTGGGTTCGGGCGGTATCATGGGCTTGCATTATTCGCCTTATAAAATAGCAGAGCTGGCAGCCAGTTTGGAAACTCTTTTTCCAGGTCGGGTGGACATCGGCTTGGGAAATTCTACTGGAACGGCTCTGGTTAAAGAGCACATGCGTAGCCAGTTTCAACCCAGTCAATTTGATCAATGGGTCCAGCAGTTTACAGGTTATCTAACAGGAAAAGATGAAGCCATTGGTCTGTCGCCCAAGCCTGCAAGCTACCCAGAAATCTTCACCTTAGGGATGGGTGGTCAGTCCATGGCCCTGTCTGCTAAGGAGGGCTTGGGCTATGTCTTTGGTAGCTTCCCTTACATTCCCCATGATCCTGTGGAAACAGCTGGAAAATTGGCTCAGGATTACCGCAGGGAGTTTCAGCCGTCAGACATCATGGCGCAACCGCATTTTGCCCTGGCCCTCTTTGTCGTGATTGCGGAAACCAGTCAGGAGGCAGAAGACCTAGCAAAATCACTAGATATTTGGATGTTGGGCAAGCAAGATTTTAATGAGTTTACCCATTTTCCAAGCCTAGCCACCTATCAGGCCTATGAACTGACGGAGCAGGATAGGGAAAGAATTACCCAGCACCGTAGTAGGATGATAATCGGCAATCCAGCAGAAGTCAAGGAGCAACTTGAAAGACTGGTTGAAGCTTGTCAGCCAGACGAACTCCTCTTTATCCCCTTGGTTTCAGGAATTGATAATCGCTTGAAAGCCATCGAATTACTAGCACAAATTGTAGAAAGTGAGACACTATGAAAAAAATTGCCAACTACCTCTGGGTAGAAAAAGAAGATGCTATGTACACTATTCGTATGACAGCAGAGTTGCAGGATGATGTCGGTACACTTGGTTTTGTTATTTTTTCCGACAAGGAAGTCTTGGAGGTCAATGATGAGATTCTCAATCTCGAAGCCTCAAAAACAGTTATGGCTATCCTGACCCCTATTGCAGGTCGGGTGGTAGAGCGCAATACGGCTGCTCTGGAACAACCAACCCTGCTCAATTCGGAAAAACCAGAGGAAAACTGGTTGATTCGCTTGACCGATGTGTCTGAAGAAGCCTTTTTAGCACTTGAAGATGCTTAAGGAAGAGATGCTGGACTTGCTGAGGTCTATGATTGCCATCTTGAAGACTGAGAAGGGTGATCTACAGTCAGCGGAGCTTGAATTGACTAGTCTTGAAGAGGCTCTTCCGATTTGGAGAGGTTTGGTCAATCAACGACCAGCGGGACCGATTGGGGCGGACTATCTGGTAGCGGAGGAGGCCTTTCTAGCAGCCTATCATGAGGAACATATGCAGGATGTGTCAGTCTGTCAGCCGACGAGCGATCCTCAGATTTTTCTCTATCCAGGAGATTTGTGTCATTTGCAGGTTGATGCAGTGGTCAACGCTGCCAATAGTCAGATGCTAGGCTGTTTTATCCCCAACCACGCCTGTCTGGACAATGCCCTCCATACCTTTGCTGGTTTGGAGTTACGCCAGTTTTGTGCCAAGAAAATGGAAGACCAAGGTCTTCCAGCAGCAGTTGGCAAGGTCATGGTGACACCTGGTTTTCACCTGCCAGCTGGTTTGGTTTTCCATGTGGTGGGACCTTTTATTCCAGAAGGCGAGTCTGTTTCACCTATTCGAAAAGGACTTTTGGAGCAGTGCTACTTGTCCTGTTTAGAGGAGGCTATGGCGCGTGGACTGGGGACACTTGCCTTTCCAGCCCTGTCAACAGGGGAATTTGGCTATCCTAAGGACCAGGCGGCAGAAGTGGCAGTTCCTACTGTCCGCAAGTGGTTGGTGGAAACAGCCTATCCCCTAAATGTCATTTTTTCGACCTATACGGTGGAAGACCAGGGCTACTATACAGCCTTATTAGGAGAAAAGGAGGATGTCCATGTGGCAGACGCTTAAACAAGAAGAAAAAACTCAGGCAGAGCTGCTTGCTGGCTTGCTGGCTGAAGCTGATGCGGTGGTGGTGGGCATTGGAGCAGGCATGTCTGCGGCGGATGGCTTTACCTACATCGGTCCTCGTTTCGAAGCTGCCTTTCCTGATTTTATCGCCAAGTACGGCTTTTTGGATATGTTGCAGGCCAGCCTTTTTGACTTTGAAAGCACGGAGGAATACTGGGCCTTTCAGAGCCGCTTTGTTGCCCTTAATTATCTGGACCAGCCTGTCGGTGCTTCCTATATTCATTTGCGGGAGCTTTTAGAAACCAAGCCCTATCATATCATCACCACCAATGCAGACAATGCCTTTTGGGTGGCCGACTACGATAGAAATAAGATTTTCCATATTCAAGGGGAATACGGTCTCTGGCAATGCAGTCGTCATTGCCATGACCAGACCTATCGCGATGATGCCCTCATTCGCCGTATGGTAGCAGAGCAGGAGGATATGAAGATTCCCTATGACCTGATTCCGCGTTGTCCAGTCTGTGATGCTCCTTTCGAGATTAACAAACGCAATGCAGAGAAGGGCATGGTTGAATCACCAGATTTCTTTGCCCAAAAAGCCCGCTACGATGCCTTTTTGGAAAGCTATCAAACAGGCAAGGTTCTCTATCTGGAAATTGGGATTGGCTTTACCACGCCGCAGTTTATCAAGACACCTTTTCAAACAAGAGTTCAGCAAAATCCCCAGGCCCTCTATGTCTGTCTTAATCAAAAACACTATCGCCTGCCTCTGCCTATTAGGGAACGAAGTTTGACCCTGGCAGAAGACAGTGCCCAATTATTAAAAGAAACCCATAAAATTTATTTTAAAGGAGATACCCCATGTACCTAATCGAACCAATCCGCAACGGTCAATATGTCAGCGATGGAGCAGTTGCTCTAGCTATGCAGGTCTATGTTCAACAAAATGTCTTCTTGGATGACGACATTCTCTTCCCTTACTATTGTGACCCCAAGGTAGAGATTGGCAAGTTCCAAAATGCCTTGGTCGAAATCAATGAAGACTACCTCAAAGAGAACAATATTCTCTTAGTCCGTCGTGATACAGGTGGCGGTGCCATCTATGTGGACAAGGGTTCTGTCAATGTCTGCTACTTGATTCAGGACAACGGGATTTTCGGAGATTTCAAACGTGCCTACCAGCCTGCCATCAAGGCCCTACATGAGCTAGGAGCTGTTGAGGTAGAGCAAACAGGACGAAATGACCTGGTGATTGAAGGGAAAAAGGTATCAGGTGCAGCCATGACCATCAGCAACAACCGTGTCTATGGTGGCTACTCTCTTCTTTTGGATATTGACGAAGAAGCCATGTCCAAGGTCCTCAATCCCAATAAGAAAAAGATTGAATCAAAAGGCATCAAGTCTGTCAAAAGCCGTGTGGGAACCATCCGTCCATATCTGGCAGAAGAATATCAGTCGGTCACAACAGAGGAATTTAAGAACCTCATTACTTGCAAGTTATTGGGTATTGACTCCATCGACCAGGCCAAACGCTATGTCTTGACTGAGGAAGACTGGGCAGCTATTGACAAATTGGTGGCAGACAAGTACAAGAACTGGGAATGGAACTACGGCAATTCGCCACAGTATAGCTACCACCGTGATGGTCGTTTTGCTGGGGGAACCGTGGATATTCACCTCGAAGTTGAAAAAGGCCGCATTGCCAAATGCCGTATTTACGGAGATTTCTTTGCCAAGGGCAATATTGACGAAGTCGAAAACAAGCTAATCGGTACACGTTTGCTCGAAGAAGACCTTCAAGCAGCCTTGGCAGATTTGGATATGGCCCATTATTTTGGTAAGATTAGTGCGGAAGAATTGGTCGGCTTGATGCTGAGTGAAGGATAAAAACAGAAATAGAGGTCCTTATGGAATGGAAAGATGCGACAGCCATGGCTCAGGCTGTCAATCAGAAACAGGTTTCTGCCAAGGAATTGGTACAAGAAACGATTGACAGAATAGAAAAACTCAATCCCACCCTCAATGCGGTTGTCAGCAAGCAATATGAAGAAGCCTTGAAAGAAGCGGAAAAAGAAGACTATCTGGGTAAGCCATTTGCAGGGGTTCCCTTCTTGCTCAAGGATTTGGGGCAAAATGAAAAGGGGCAGCCATCTTCTGCAGGTTCTCGCCTGCTTGCTGGTCGACCAGCAGGCCATACCGATACCTATGTCCAACGCTTGAAGGACTTGGGTTTTATCATTGTCGGTCGAACCAACACGCCAGAATTCGGCTTCAAAAATATCTCAGACGCCAGCATACATGGAGCAGTCAATCTTCCCTTGGATACTAGCCGTAATGCCGGTGGCTCAAGTGGTGGTGCAGCCGCAGCACTAGCTTCAGGCATGGTTTCTATTGCAGCTGCATCGGATGGCGGGGGGTCTATTCGCATCCCTGCCTCCTTCAATGGCTTAATTGGGCTCAAAACCAGTCGTGGTCGGATTCCAGTTGGACCTAAGTCCTATCGTGGCTGGCAGGGGGCATCTGTCAATTTTGCCCTGAACAAGTCGGTACGCGATACCCAGCGCCTGCTCTATCATTTCCAGGACTATCAGCTAGAAGCTCCCTTTCCCCTTGCCAAGCTGAGTGAAGAGGAGGTTTTTGGAAAAGGTTCACGCCCCCTTAAAATTGCCTATTATACCAAGTCGCCAGTAGGCAGCAAGGTCAGTCCTGAAGCGGTAGAAGCGGTTCAAAAAGCCTGTCATCACTTGGCAAATTTGGGGCATGAAGTGGTGGAATTATCAGAATATCCTCTGGATGGAGTGGCCCTGATGAAATCCTTCTACCTGATGAACAGCGTGGACACAGCCCAGATGTTTGACGACATCGAAGCAGCTTTTGGGCGTCAGATGACCTTGGATGACATGGAAGTCATGTCCTGGGCTATTTACCAGAGCGGGCAAACCATTCCAGCCAAATTGCACTCCAAGGCCCTCTTGGACTGGGACCAGTTTGGAGCCAGAATGGCACGTTTCCATGAGGAATACGACTTGCTCCTGACGCCGACAGTGGCGGATGTAGCGCCCAAGCATGGGCAATTTGACCTGCCAGCAGATTTGCTGGACCGCCTCAAGCAGACCCAGAATTATTCTATGGAAGAGCAGCAGGACCTGATCTGGCAAATGTTCGAGGATAGTCTGGCCCTAACCCCCTTTACGCAGCAGGCCAATATTTGTGGTCAGCCAGCTATTTCTCTGCCAACTTATGTGCGGGCTGACGGCTTGCCAATCGGCATTCAATTCACAGCAGCCAAGGGACGAGAGGATTTACTCTTGCAGTTGGCAGACCAGATGGAGGCAGCAGGTTTACTCAACTTGTAAGGGAATACATTTTTCAGATAAAATACTTGCCAAATCTCCTTAAAAGTGTTACCCTATAAAAGTTGGTGGGTTAACACCGAGAAAAAGAAAACAGAGAAGCCCAAGCTTCCAAAGGAGATTAGAACCTATGTTGAAAAAATTGTTGGCATCAGCCCTGCTTGTTTCATCAATTACTCTTGCAGCTTGTTCAAATACTTCAACAAGCACAGAAAGCTCTTCTTCAGCTAGCCAAACCCAGTGGGAAAAAGTACAAGAAGCAGGTGTCTTGAAAGTTGCTACACCAGGAACCCTCTTCCCAACTTCTTACTACAACGATGCCAAAGAATTGGTCGGTTATGAAATTGACATGATCAATGAAATTGGTAAGCGTTTGAAACTGGAAATTGAATACCAAGAAATCGGTGTGGCAGAAGCCTTTACAGCGGTTGACAGTGGTAAGGTAGATATTTCTGTTAACAACTTTGACATGACCGAAGCTCGTAAGGAAAAGTATAACTTCTCTATCCCTTACAAGTATTCAGTTGGTGGTTATATCGTCCGTGAAGATGGTTCATCAGGGATCGAAGCAGCTGACTTGAGCGACTGGACTGGCAAGAAAGCTGGTGGTGGCGCAGGTACTCAGTACATGAAAATTGCTGAAAAGCAAGGTGCGGAGCCAGTTATCTATGACAACGTAACCAACGATGTTTACTTGCGTGATGTATCAACAGGTCGTACAGATTTCATTCCAAACGACTACTATACACAAGTAATGGCTATCAAGTGGGCAAATGCTAACTTCCCAGACATCAAGGTGAAGATGGGTGATGCTAAATACAACCCAACAGAACAAGGGATTGTTATGAGCAAGGCTGACACAAGCTTGAAAGAAAAAATTGACGAAGCTCTTGAAGCGATGAAAGCTGACGGAACTTTGAAGGCAATTTCTGAGAAATATTATGCAGGACAAGACTTGACAGTCCCTGTTGAAAATGCTGATAAATTGCCAGTTATCGAAGTTGAATAAGACTTGGTAAGAAATTAAATTGTATGTTGTATAGACTTTGTCAGTTAAAGACTGGCAAGGTCTATCTGGTTTTTAGGAAAGAGGAGAAGATATGGAAATCAACTGGCAGGCAGTTTTTAATGCAGAGATTGCGAAGGAAGCCGTTCCGCAGATTTTGGAAGGCTTACCTTACACTCTTTCTCTGTCTTTGATTGGTTTTGCCTTGGGTACCTTTTGTGGTTTCTTTGTTGCCTTACTTAGAATGTCCAAGTTAGCGCCCTTGCGTTGGCTGGCGATGACACATATTTCTCTCATGAGGGGCATTCCTCTCATGGTTCTCCTCTTTTTCATCTATTTTGGTCTGCCCTTCATGGGTCTACAGTTAGATGCGATTTCGGCCTCCATAATTGCTTTTACTTCCATGTCCAGTGCCTACATTTCTGAAATTATTCGTGCATCTCTTTCAGCGATTGATAAGGGACAGTGGGAGGCGGCGCGTTCCTTGGGCTTGCGGACCAATGTGATTTACAGAAAAATCATCATTCCCCAAGCCTTCCGAATTGCCCTGCCACCTCTTAGCAATGTGCTTTTGGACATGGTTAAAAGTACCTCTCTGACAGCCATGATTACTGTACCAGAGATTTTCAATAAGGCCAAGATAGTCGGTGGAGCCAAGTCGGATTATATGACAGTCTATATCTGTGTTGCCCTCATTTATTGGGTTATCTGTACGTTATATGCTGTCGGTCAAGTACACTTGGAAAAACGCTTGGCTACCTATTAAAAAACAGTTAAATCAAGATTGGAGATTGAAGGGATGGTCGTTGAATGATCATTCTTTCAATCTTTTTTAATGAAAACAGCTAGTTCTAGTCTTATGGTCTACCTGTGTCAAAAGAAGCTAGTATCAGATATTAGGTATCTGTCTTGTTAGAATGTGCAAGCTTACTTTCTCCTCTTATTATCTATTTAAATGAATGGAATTTTTCTTAACTTTCTTGCTAGAATTTGCTATAATCAAAGTAGAAAGAAGTCTAGGAGGTGTGCTATGGAATTGAAAGATATCATGGACATTTTGGAAGAAATGAAGGTAGGGATTTTTGCTACGGTTGATGAGGCGGGCAATCCTCATTCCAGACCGATTCATATTACAGCTGCGACGGAAGATGGTGTATTCTTTATGACAGGATCGGAAACTCATTTTTACCACCAATTGATGGGAGATGAGCGCCTAGCCGTCACGGCCTTATCTGAGGAGGATTATCTTATTCAAGTCATTCGAATTGAAGGAAAGGCTAGACCGGCAAGTCAAGAACTCTTGGAAAAGGTCTTTGCGGACAATCCTTATGTTCAACATGTTTACAAGGACGAGGAAAGTCGCAAGACCATGCAAATTTTTCAACTTTATGAGGGGAAAGGTTTCTACCATAGCTTGACCCAAGGTCACAAGTATGTCTTCCAGATTGGAGAAGGTCAGTCGAAGGAGATGAGAGCGATCTAATTCTCTAGACAGAAAACTTTGAGAAGCTCTTTGGAGCTTCTTTTTGAATATTCAGACAATTAAGCTACATTTTCTTGAAAAATTATGAAAAATATGAGAAAATGATAAAAACAAGAAAGTTGAGAATTCCAATGAGAGATGATATAAAAATCAATGATCGAGCAGCTGCACTTTCAAGTCAATTGATCGAAGTCCTGGAGAATATTTATGATCCGGAAATTGAATTGGATATCTATAATTTAGGCTTGGTCTATGAAATTGATTTGGATGAGAATGGATTCTGTAAGGTCATCATGACCTTTACGGATGCAGGCTGTTCCTGTACCGATACCATGCCAGGAGAATTGGTAGCAGCCTTAAAATCAATTGAGGGCATTGAAGATGCTCAAGTCGAGATCGTTTGGTCACCTGCTTGGAAGATGACCCGTATTAGTCGTCTGGGCCGTATTACACTTGGCATCAGTCCGAAATAATAAGAAAATGAGTTGCATTGTTAAGCAACTCATTTTTTAAATGTTTCGTCGTATTGTCTGTCTAATTCTTCCATGGTTTCATAAACAGGCTTAGGAATCATGATAACTTGTGGATCCAAATCGACCATACCATAGCTCGGGTCGATGCATTCTTCCCAATATTCCATGTGTTTTTTATCAATATAGGATTCTGAATCTTCGACTTCAATCCCTCCTTCAGCTTGGACAGAATACCAGTAAAGGTATTCGCGGCCGTCCAGAACTTCACGGAAGATAGTTTCGACATACATTTTCTCACCTTCAAGTGTTAGAAGGGTGTCTTCCATGTGTTCGTTGAGAAAGGCCATCCATTCATCTACTTTGGCAGTCTTGCCTTCCTTAACGCGAAAGCGGGATAGTTCGACGTTTAGTTTCATTCCATTTACTCCTTTAAAAACCCCGGTCATTGTGTGACAGGGGTTGAATTCTTTTTATTTTTTACCGCTTCGTTCTGGTCTCCAGAAGTCGGTAACGGCTCCTTTAGAGGCAGATGATACGGTATGGGCATATTTACCGAGAACCCCACGAGAGTAGAGTGGGGGGATAACAGTAGTTTTCTTGCGTTCTTCGATTTCTTGGTCAGAAACGTGCATGGTGATTTCTTTGGTATCTTGATCAACCGTCACCAAATCACCTGTGCGGAGGTAGGCAATTGGACCACCATCCTGAGCTTCAGGTGCGATGTGTCCAACAACCAGTCCATAGGTACCACCAGAGAAACGACCGTCTGTCAGAAGGGCTACCTTGTCACCTTGGCCTTTTCCGACAATCATAGAAGAAAGCGATAGCATTTCAGGCATACCAGGACCACCTTTTGGTCCAACATAGCGGACAACCACCACATCGCCATCAACGATTTCATCGGTCAAGACTGCTTCAATCGCTTCCTCTTCAGAATCAAAGACCTTGGCTGGACCTGTATGGTTGCGGACTTTCACACCAGAAACCTTGGCAACGGCACCTTCAGGAGCAAGGTTACCTTTGAGGATGATGAGTGGGCCATCTGCACGTTTTGGATTTTCAAGTGGCATGATGACATCTTGACCTGGAGTTAAGTCTGCAAAAGCTTCAAGGTTTTCAGCAACGGTTTTACCTGTACATGTGATACGGTCGCCATGAAGGAAGCCGTTTTTGAGCAAGTATTTCATAACTGCAGGAACACCGCCGACATTGTAGAGGTCTTGGAAAACATATTTACCAGATGGTTTTAAGTCGGCCAAATGAGGCACGCGTTCTTGGAAATCATTGAAATCTTCCAAGGTCAAATCAACGTTGGCAGCATGGGCAATGGCCAGTAAGTGCAGAGTAGCGTTAGTTGATCCGCCCAGAGCCATGGTAACAGTGATAGCATCTTCAAAGGCTTCACGAGTCATAATATCAGATGGTTTGATGCCCAGTTCTAGCATGCGAACAACAGCACGACCAGCTTCTTCAATATCAGCCTTCTTCTCAGGAGATTCAGCTGGGTGAGAAGAAGAGCCAGGAATGGACATGCCCATTACCTCAATGGCAGTAGCCATGGTATTGGCAGTGTACATACCACCACAACCACCAGGACCAGGACAGGCATTGCACTCAATCTGACGAACTTCTTCAGCAGTTAAGTCGCCATTGTTCCATTTTCCGATTCCTTCGAAGACAGAAACGAGGTCAATATCTTTTCCATTGAGGTTTCCTGGTGCAATGGTTCCACCGTAGGCAAATACGGCAGGAATGTCCATATTGGCGATAGCAATCATAGAACCAGGCATGTTTTTATCACAGCCACCGATTGCGACAAAGGCATCCACGTTATGCCCTCCCATAGCTGCCTCAATAGAATCTGCAATGATATCACGTGAAGTCAGTGAGAAACGCATTCCCGGAGTCCCCATAGCGATTCCGTCTGCAACGGTAATGGTACCATATTGAACAGGCCAGGCACCCGCATCTTTAACCCCTTCTTTGGCTAATTTTCCAAAGTCATGAAGGTGGATGTTACAAGGTGTATTTTCAGCCCATGTCGAAATAACCCCAACAATCGGTTTTTCAAAACTATCGTCGGTCATTCCTGTTGCTCGTAACATGGCACGGTTGGGCGACTTGACCATCGAATCGTAGACAGAACTACGATGACGGAGGTTTTTTAGTGTATCTTTATCGGTCATTACTCTTCTCCCTATCCTTTTGAAAGTTATTTTATTTATTATACCATAGTTCTGAGGGAAATGAAAAAGGATTTGTTAAATGATGCGAAATTTCTGAATTTTGCAAAAATAAAACAAAACAGCCTTGGATGTTTTAAAGGCTGTTCTAGTTTATTCTTGTTACTGAGCAGTTGCTCGGAGCTGTGCTTTCTTGTTTCCGGTAAAGAAGAGGCTAATCAAGGCAAGAACTAAGAATCCTGCACCGACAAACCAATAGGGTTGGTCCAAGGTTGTCGAACGACCAGATAGGTTAATGATACCACGGAGTAGGAAGCCTGCTGTGATAGTTGCTACACCTGAATTCCAGAGATTGAAAGTCAGACGTGATAGGTTTGGCTTGATAGTGAGCAAGCCAAGGAGTAGCCCACCACCAATCAGGGTCACGCAGAACATGTAGTGCATAAAGACAGAGACTTCACCATAACTAAGGCTTTCATAGATTCGGCTGAAGATGAAGAGGAAGGCTGTTGTAGCTAAGTATGTGATGAAGGTGCGTGCAGTACGCCCTGATGTTTGATTAGTAACCGATGTAGACAATGTCACTCACCGCCCTTTCTGAGATAGTATTTCCGTTTGTTGTTGGGTTGTTAATTACTTGACCGTTGAAGTAAAGCGTAGATGAACCCCCACCGTCAAGGTTATAGGCTGTTTGCACGCCATACTGTTTCATGACTTCGGCCATTTGATAGAGTGAGAGTCCTTCACTTTCTGAAGTACGTCCATCTGCGACAACGATAATGTAGTGGTTTTCATCAATGATACCGATAGCAGAGCGAGGGTTTGATGCCATGGCACGACCGACTTCTGTTGATGTATCGACAACGATCTCACCATTTTCAACCAAGGTTGGTCCGAAGGCTAAGAGGTTGACCACACCCTTGTCAATCAATTCTTGGGCAGTAATCTCATTTTCATAAATGATTTCGAATGAGCCGTCTGCGTAGATAGCCAAGTCACCGTAAGATGCGTTGTCGCGAACAGTATCACGGTAGAGAACACCATTTTTAATAACATAACCAGTTGAGTTGGCTCCGTAGTAATCACCATTAACCGCTAGGATAGCATTGTTTGCAGCAGCTGTTTCTGAGGTTTTGGCTGTTACGTTTGTACCGTAAGTGTTTTGAGCCAAGGCTGTTTTTAAATACTCTGGCGAGCTAACTTGGATATCTGCTACATAGACAGTTGTATTGTTGGTTGTGATGGTTTCCAAGTTGATTTGGATATTGTCATCCCTATAGCTGGTATCTGTCGTAGATACGTTTGTTGCGGTGGTAGCAGCTGTCGATGAAGAAGAGGTAGTTGTATCTTGGCTACTTGCTGTGGTATTGCTTGCAGCTACTGTTGAGATGGCCTCTGAGATGACGAAGGTTTTGAGCATAGAATAGGTGAATCCACTGGTTAAGAGCATTCCGAAGATTGAAGCGTAAGCAAAGGGTTTTTTAAGCAATTTCATGGGAAAATGATTTCCTTTCTTTAAAGATGATATTTTTTTGAACAAACCATGAAGCTAGGAATAGGAAGAGACCAACTGCCAGTTTGACAATGTAGAGATTGAGTCCTAGAATTTGGTGGAAGAGATAAAGAAGCGCAGTGTCACAAAGGAAGAGGATAAGGGCTAAAGTAAAGTAGCCGGCTCCAGTACGAGTGACGCTTTCTTTATTTTTAAAGACTAACTTCTTGTTAAGGGCAAAGTTACAGCTAGCACTACAAATGCGTGCAATGCTATTCGCGACTAACAAGCGTGCGGCAGTCGGTAGTCCTGTTAGCAACAACAATGCCAGAGCATACACACCGTAGTCTACTAGAAAGCCACCAAATGATGCCAGGGCAAACTTGAAGAGATTCTTATAAATTAGTAGTCCGTCTTTGATAGGACGAAAATGTGAACTAGCATTGTCATCGATATAGATGGTTTGAATGGGAACTTCTGTGATTTTATAGCGTTGACTGGCCTGGGTCAGCATATTCATCTCGTATTCATAACGATCTCCCTCAACTCCTAACATAAGGGGAATCAAATCGGTATGGAAACCACGTAAGCCTGTTTGTGTGTCTGTTACATTGACACCGGTTTGTAGTCTGAACAATACTCTGGTTAGTTTGTTACCGAAGCGACTGCGGAGAGGGATGTCTTTGGTAAATTGACGAACACCAAGGATGAGGCGACTTGGTAAATTCATTGCTGCGCGTGCTACCCGATCAATATCATTGACAGCGTGTTGTCCATCCGCATCAGCTGTAACGATGACACCTGGCTTTCTCAAATCTTGGATAAAGCTAAAAGCTGTTCGTAGGGCTTGTCCCTTTCCTTTGTTGACATCGTGGTGGAGAACAATGGCATAAGTTTTGGCGATTTCAATAATATTTCTTGATTCGCCTGTACTTCCATCATCCACAACGATAATCTGGCAATTCAGTCTATTTTTCATTACTTCTAAGAGTTGGATTAATTTTTCATCTGGCTGATAAGCCGGTATCACTACATAATACATATCATAAACCTCGTGTGTTTTTCTTGATGAGTCTACTATACGGGCCTTTCCTAAAAGCAAGCTAAAACTAGACAGGACTTGCGATTTGCTTAAGTTTGCTTTAAGAATTTTTTCGGAAATATTTAAGAAAACAAACAAATGTAGGAATTTTCAGAAAATTCCTTGACATTCTATCTCCTTGTGATATTATAGTAGATAACATTTGCAGAGAGGAGGAGTATTCGTGCAAGAAATTCAATTAGACCAACCACGTTCGGGGTCTTATCTAATCTTGGATACCTTGCATCAATTAGGGGTAGACCTGGTCTTTGGTTATCCAGGAGGAGCGGTCTTACCTTTGTATGATGCGATTTACCAATATGAGGGTATTCAACATATCTTGGCTCGTCATGAACAAGGTGCAGTGCATGAGGCAGAAGGTTACGCTAAATCATCAGGAAAGGTGGGGGTAGCGATTGTAACTTCTGGTCCAGGAGCAACAAATGCCATCACAGGAATAGCGGACGCTATGGGAGATAGTGTTCCCCTCTTGGTCTTTACAGGTCAAGTGGCTACACGAGGTATCGGTAAGGATGCCTTTCAAGAAGCCGATGTCTTGGGAATGACCATGCCAATTACCAAGTATAATTATCAAATTAGAGATACCGCTGATATTCCTCGTGTCATTACAGAGGCTCTTCATATCGCAACAACAGGTCGTCCAGGTCCGGTTGTCATTGACGTTCCAAAAGATATTCAAGAGAGATTAGTTGATTTTTATCACGATCCAACTGTTCAACTTCCAAGTTATCAACCAACAGTTGAGCCGAATGGCTTGCAGGTCAAGAAAGTATTGAAACAACTGACCCAAGCCAAGCAACCTGTTATTCTTGCTGGTGGAGGTGTCAATTACGCAGATGCCAATCAAGAGCTGATTGCCTTTGCGGAACGTTATAGGATTCCAGTTGTTTCTACCTTGCTAGGTTTAGGTGCTATGCCGATTGAGCATGAATTAGCACTAGGTATGGGTGGTATGCATGGTTCCTATGCTGCCAATATGGCTATGAATGATGCGGATTATATCATCAATATCGGAGCTCGTTTTGATGACCGTTTGACAGGTAATCCTCTCAGCTATGCACCCAACGCAACCGTTGCCCATATTGATATCGACCCAGCTGAAATCGGTAAGGTTAAGAAAACAGCCATACCAGTCGTAGGAGATGCTAAGGCAACTCTCCAAGCCTTGCTCAAGCTGGAAACTGTGGAAACAGATTACGCTGACTGGACCGCCCAGGTCTTAGAAAATAAACGCAGAGCACCATTCTGGTATGAGGGAGATTCTGAATTTATCAAACCACAACAGGCTATTGAATTAATTGGTCAATTAACCAAAGGAGATGCGATTGTGGTCACAGACGTCGGGCAACACCAGATGTGGACCGCTCAGTTCTATCCTTATAAACATGCTCGCCAGTTAGTGACATCAGGTGGCATGGGAACTATGGGATTTGGTATTCCAGCAGCCATTGGTGCCAAGTTAGCCAATCTAGACAGGGAAGTTGTCTGCTTTGTTGGGGACGGTGGTTTCCAGATGACCAACCAGGAATTAGCCATTCTCAACGGCTATGGTGTACCGATTAAGGTGGTTCTGATTAACAACCACTCGCTCGGCATGGTCCGTCAGTGGCAGGAGTCCTTCTATGACAAACGTCGTAGCCAGTCTGTCTTTGATGCAGAGCCGAATTTCCAGCTGCTAGCGGAAGCCTACGGAATTGCTCACTACAGTTTTGACAATCCAGCGACCCTGGCTGAAGATATGAAAGTTATTTTGGAAGACAAGCCTATGTTGATTGAAGTGCATATTTCCAAAGCAGAACACGTTCAACCAATGGTGCCAGCTGGTAAGAGCAATGCAGAGATGTTGGGGGTGAAGTTCAATGCGTAGAATGTTAACAGCAAAATTACGAAATTCATCAGGCGTCCTCAACCGCTTTACAGGTGTCCTATCTCGTCGGCAAATCAATATTGAGTCCATATCTGTTGGTCCGACAGAAGTAGATGGCATTTCCCGAGTTACAGTGATTGTCGATGTGGCAACCATGGATGAAGTGGAGCAAATCATCAAACAGCTCAATCGCTTGATTGATGTGGTTCGTGTCCGTGATTTGACAGATATTCCCCACTTGGAACGGGAAGTAATCTTGGTTAAGATTGTTGCTCCACCAGCTAAGCGGGCAGAAATTTTAGCCATTATCCAACCTTTCCGGGCCAGCGTTGTTGATGTAGCACCCCACTCCATTACCATCCAAATGACTGGTGACGGAGATAAGATTGACGCCCTTCTGC
This sequence comes from Streptococcus suis, assembly GCF_002960625.1. Lineage (GTDB taxonomy): Bacteria > Bacillota > Bacilli > Lactobacillales > Streptococcaceae > Streptococcus > Streptococcus suis_T. The sequence continues at coordinate 146,107 of NZ_POJH01000031.1, read as the reverse complement.
GTGTGATTCAGCCTTATGGTATTAAAAATATCGCAAGGACGGGGGCAACTGGCTTTAGCCGCGACTAACCTAGTCGCACACTTGTCTTTTACTTCGTCGTTAGCTCGGCTTGGCATACCATTAGTATAGCCTTTGCCTCGCTGCCTAGAATTAAAAGAAAGATGAGCAACTAGGAATGTACATGATAGACCATGTTAAAGAGCCTTCATTTTCCTAGACCGCTCAAAACCACAAATAAAAAATAGAAAAGAGAATTTTATGACAGTAGCAATGCAATATGAAAAAGATGTAACAGTAGCAGCACTTGACGGTAAGCGTATCGCCGTTATCGGCTATGGTTCACAAGGTCATGCTCATGCCCAAAACTTGCGTGATACAGGACACGATGTTATCATCGGTGTGCGTGCAGGTAAATCATTTGACAAGGCAAAAGAAGACGGTTTTGAAACTTTTGAAGTAGCAGAAGCAGCAAAACAAGCAGATGTTATCATGATTTTGGCTCCAGACGAAATCCAGGCTGACCTTTACAATGACGAAATTGCTCCAAACTTGGAAGCAGGAAATGCCCTTGGTTTCGCTCATGGTTTCAACGTTCACTTTGAATTTATCAAGGTTCCAGCTGATGTGGATGTCTTCATGTGTGCACCAAAAGGTCCAGGTCACTTGGTTCGCCGTACCTTTGAAGAAGGTTTCGGTGTACCAGCCCTTTACGCAGTTTACCAAGACGCTACTGGCAATGCTAAACACATCGCTATGGACTGGGCAAAAGGTGTTGGTTCAGCCCGTGTAGGTCTTTTGGAAACAACCTTCAAGGAAGAAACGGAAGAAGACTTGTTTGGTGAGCAAGCAGTTCTCTGCGGTGGCTTGACAGCCCTTATGCAAGCTGGTTTTGAAGTCTTGACAGAAGCTGGCTATGCACCAGAATTGGCATACTTTGAAGTTCTCCATGAAATGAAACTTATCGTTGACCTTGTTTACGAGGGTGGTTTCAAGAAAATGCGTCAATCAATCTCAAACACTGCTGAATTCGGTGACTATGTATCAGGTCCACGCGTGATTACAGACCAAGTTAAAGAAAACATGAAAGCAGTTCTTGCGGATATCCAGTCTGGTAAATTCGCCAACGACTTCGTCAACGACTACAAGGCTGGTCGTCCACGTATGGAAGCTTACCGCAAAGAAGCAGAAGGACTTGAAATCGAAAAAGTCGGAGCAGAACTCCGCAAAGCAATGCCATTCGTCAGCCGCAACGACGACGATTCGTTCAAGATTTATAACTAAAACAGTCCAGTGGACTGTTTTAGCCCTCGCCTGAAAATGAGAAAGCGAGGCAAGTCCAGTGGACTATTTTAACCCGAGCTTGACAACAAGAGAGCGAGGCAGCCTGCGGATAGGCTATTCTAGCCCTTGCCCAGAAATACGAAAGCAAGGCAGTTGAAGTGGAGTGAAAGAGTCTGGGGCTAGACTCTTTCAGCTGGTCGCCTAGAAATGTGAGAGCGACCATACGCCCTCGCCTAAAAACGAGAAAGCGAGGCAAGTCCAGTGGACTATTTTAACCCGAGCTTGAAAACAAGAGAGCGAGGCAGCCTACGGATAGGCTATTCTAGCCCTTGCCCAGAAATACGAAAGCAAGGCAGTTGAAGTGGAGTGAAAGAGTCTGGGGCTAGACTCTTTCAGCTGGTCGCCTAGAAATGTGAGAGCGACCATACGCTCTCGCCTAAAAACGAGAAAGCGAGGCAGCCTACGGATAGGCTAGTTGACACTTGCTGTCGCAAGTTTTATTTCCTGCTTCCAACAGTTCCCCAAACTGTTGGAACCCTCGCCTGAAAACGAGAAAGCGAGGCAAGTCCGGGGGTCTAATTGACACTTGTTGTCGCAAGATTTATCTCCAATCTATAGCAGTTCCCCTAGAAATAGGTAGTTGGAAAAGCTTTTGCTTCCCTATCCTATTTTTGCAGTTAGAGCGCTTTGGGAAAGCTTAGTAGACAAGACATATTAAAGAGCTGGTGGGGCCAGCTCTTTTGACCGTCTATTTATGCTATAGTCATTCAATAGATAGTATTTGCTTTCTTCGGATCCCTATGTCTAAGTGTAATTCGATCCATCATTAGAGAGGTTACTTTGACCCACTCAAGGAAGAATACTATAGCTAAAAAGTTCGGTATTTGACCGAAATATATAATATTATTTTAAATATGCGTATAATTGTTAGTATTATTTTGAAAATACTGGTACAATATGATTGATAGAAAGAAATTAGTGCAAAAATGATTACAGCAAAAAACATAGAACAGGCTTATGAAGTTCTGAAAGGAGTGGTTGTCCGGACTCCTTTGGATTACAGTCGTTACTTATCAGAGAAGTATGGAGCCACCATCTATATCAAACGTGAGAATGAGCAGCACGTTCGCTCTTTTAAAATTCGAGGTGCCTACTATGCGATATCGCAATTATCCGATGAAGAAAAGGCGCTAGGTGTAGTCTGCGCCTCAGCCGGAAACCATGCCCAAGGGGTGGCCTATACCTGTCAAGAAATGCAGATTCCAGCGACGATTTTTATGCCCATTACAACTCCTCAACAAAAGATCGGACAGGTTCGTTTCTTTGGAGGGGACTGTGTAGACATTCGTCTAGTGGGGGATACCTTTGACGAATCAGCTCAAGCTGCACAGGAATATACCAAAGAAACTTGTAAGACCTTTATCGATCCCTTTGATGATGACGATGTTCAGGCAGGTCAAGGGACAGTTGCTTATGAAATCCTAGAAGAAGCCCAAGAGCAGACGATCAGCTTTGATCAAATCCTCGTACCTGTAGGTGGAGGTGGTTTGATTGCGGGTGTTTCTGCCTATCTCAAAGAACATGCACCAGAAATCAAGATTATCGGTGTTGAAGCGAATGGGGCTCGTTCCATGAAGGCTGCATTTGATAAGGGTCGCCCTATTAAGTTAGCAAGCATTGATAAGTTTGCGGATGGGATTGCAGTTCAAAAGGTTGGAGCCACAACCTATGCTGTAGCCCGTAAGCATGTTGATAAGCTGATTGGAGTAGATGAGGGCTGGATTTCAGGCACCATTTTAGACCTCTATTCAAAACTTGGGATTGTAGCTGAACCTGCTGGCGCAGCAACTGTAGCAGCTCTAGAAGTCGTTAAAGACAAGATTAAGGGGCAAACCATTTGCTGCATCATCTCTGGTGGTAATAATGATATCAACCGTATGCCAGAAATGGAAGAACGTGCCCTCATTTATGAAGGGATTAAACATTACTTTGTAGTGAATTTCCCACAACGTCCAGGTGCCTTGCGTGAATTTGTAAATGATATTTTAGGGCCAAATGATGATATTACTCGCTTTGAGTACATCAAACGTGCCAATAAAGGTACAGGTCCAGTCTTGATCGGGATCGCCCTGGGCAATAAGGAAGACTACGTCCAATTCCTTTCTCGCCTAGAAGATTTCGATCCTCAGTATATCAATCTTCATGAGAATGATTCTCTCTATAAGATGCTTGTTTAGGAGGAAATGATGGCTCTTGGTTCAATTATTTTTATCGTTAGTTTCTTATTTGTTGTATTGCTTGCCTTGGTTTTGGTTATTTCGGGGCTATATGTGGTCAAGCAGCAGACAGTTGCCATTGTAGAGCGGTTTGGGAAGTACCAAAAGACTTCTACCTCTGGTATTAACTTTAAAATCCCCTTTGGTGTAGATGTGATTGCGGCCCGTATCCAATTGCGGATGCTACAGAGTGAGATCGTGGTAGAAACCAAGACCCAGGACAATGTCTTCGTGACCATGAATGTGGCTACGCAGTATCGTGTCAATGAAAATAATGTCACAGATGCCTACTACAAACTCATGCATCCAGAGGCTCAGATTAAATCCTATATTGAAGATGCCTTGCGGTCATCAGTTCCGAAGTTGACCTTGGATGAACTCTTCGAGAAGAAAGATGAAATCGCCCTTGAAGTACAAAAGCAGGTGGCGGAAGAGATGTCGACCTACGGTTATGTTATTGTCAAGACCTTGATTACCAAGGTTGAGCCAGATGCCGAGGTTAAGCAATCAATGAATGAAATCAACGCAGCTCAGCGGAAACGGGTTGCGGCCCAAGAATTGGCAGAAGCCGATAAGATTAAAATAGTCACTGCTGCTGAAGCAGAAGCTGAAAAAGACCGCCTACACGGTGTGGGGATTGCCCAACAAAGGAAGGCAATTGTAGACGGACTAGCAGATTCTATTCGTGAATTGAAAGAGTCTAACATCAGCATGACGGAAGAGCAGATTATGTCTATCTTGTTGACCAACCAATACTTGGATACATTAAATAATTTTGCGCAAGGAGGTAATCAAACAATCTTTTTACCAGCGAATGCTGGCGGAGTGGAGGATGTACGTACACAAATATTATCTGCTCTAAAGGTTAAAAATTGAGTAAAATCCGAACATTTTACTTGACAATTCAAGGCAATTTGTATTATACTAAATTGCACGAATAAATTGGAAAGGGGTTCCTAATGACTAGTTACGAAAAAGTTGCCGCTGTTGTCGGCTGGGTACGCGAAAAGAAAATCACTGGCTACCGTATCAGCAAGGAAACAAATGCTCGTGAGATGTCAGTTATCGCTCTTGCACAAGGACGCGCTAAAATTGACAACATTTCATTTGCGACTGCCTTGGGGTTGATTGACTTTTACGACAAAAACCACAAGAAATTTGAAAACTAATCTAAATCATAGTATTTAGACGATTGCATAAGAGGGTCATCGAGCCCTCTTTTTTGACGTCAAAAAAACTTACCAGCAGGTGAATGCTGGTAAGTGAGGTGTTTATCCAAGGAAACGTTGCAGGAATTCGCGGGTTCTTTCTTCTTGCGGATTTTCAAAGATTTGTTGTGGAGTGCCTTCTTCAGCGATGACGCCCTTGTCCATAAAGATGACGCGGTCTGAAACATCGCGGGCAAATTCCATTTCGTGAGTAACAATCATCATGGTCAAACCTGACTTGGCCAAGTCTTGCATGGTCTTGAGCACCTCGCCTACCATTTCTGGATCTAGGGCAGAAGTTGGTTCATCAAAGAGAATAACTTCTGGGTCGACAGACAAGGCACGGGCAATAGCGACCCGCTGTTTTTGACCACCAGAGAGTTGGCTTGGTTTGGCTTGCCAGTATTGCTCGGTCATGCCGACCTTGTTGAGGTTTTCTTTGGCAATCTTTTCAGCCTCTGCTCTATCGCGTTTCAATACAGTAGTTTGTGCCACGATGGCATTTTCTAAGACATTGAGGTTGTTAAAAAGGTTAAAGGATTGGAAAACCATACCTAGTTTTTCTCGGTAGGTGGTCAAATCATAGCCCTTGGCCAAGACATCTTGACCATGGTAGAGGATTTGTCCTTCGGTTGGAGTTTCCAAAAGGTTGATCGAACGGAGGAAGGTGGATTTTCCAGAACCTGATGAACCGATGATGGAAATCACTTCCCCTTTTTCAACTGTCACAGAAATATCCTTTAGGACTTGGTTTTGTCCGTAGGATTTCTTTAGGTTTTTAATTTCAAGAATTACATTATTAGTCATGAGGCACCTCGATTTGCATTTGGTTGGCACCAGTTGTATAGGTGTCTGTGTCAAAGCGTTTTTCAACTGCTCGCAAGATGCGGGTCACAGTAAAGGTCAAGATAAAGTAAATGATGGCAATGACGGTAAAGGTTTGGAAGTACTGGTAGGTTTGTGTCGCCACGGTATTTCCTGAGAAGTATAATTCAACAACTGAGATTACGTTCAATACAGAAGTATCCTTGATGTTGATAACGAACTCATTACCAGTAGCTGGGAGGATATTGCGGATAACCTGTGGCAAAACAATCTTGCGCATGGTCTGGTTGTGGGTAAATCCAAGAGCCGTTGCGGCTTCAAATTGTCCCTTATCAACGGCGAAAATACCACCGCGGACAATCTCGCTCATGTAGGCACCGGTATTGATGGATACAATGAAGATAGCTGCAAGTGTGCGGTCAAGATTGAGTCCGAAGGCTTGGGCAGTACCGTAGTAGATAACCATGGATTGTACAATCATTGGTGTGCCACGGAACACTTCGATATAGATATTGATGAACCAACCGAGAACTTTTTGACCAATAGCAAGAGCCTTGTTGGCAGCTTTTGGAGCAGTACGGAAGACACCGATTAGAAGACCGATAAGGGTACCGATGACAGTTCCTAAGATAGAAATCAGCAAGGTCATTCCAGTGCCACGAAGTAATTGTTGCCAGTTGTTGACGATGATGTTCCACACTTGGGCAAAGAAACTTGGTGTTTCCTCTTCGCTTGCCTCTTCGACAGGCTGGTTTTCAATCATATTGTCCATAAGAGCGATTTGCTCTTCTTCAGAAAGAGTCGCCAAGACTTGATTGACTTGGGTGATACGGCTGTCGTCCTTACGCATACCGACTGCAATGGTCACATCTTCAGCGTTGGTTTCAAAACTATCTGTTAATTCCACCATTTTGAAGACCTTGTTGGCAGCTTCGGCTGTTCGGCCTTCGGGACGCTCAGAAACGTAGGCATCGATAATACCAGATTCTAAAGCTTGGCGGGTTTGAGAGAAGTCTCCCATGGCCGTTTGTTTGTCAGCACCTTGGATTTGGTCGATTAAGTCGTAGAGGTAGACCCCTTGTTGGGCAGTAATCTTCGCGCCGGAAAATTCAGCTAGGCTACTTGCATTGGCGTACTCACTATCTGAACGAACTACAAGGGTCGGAATAGAAGTGTAGTAGCTATCTGAGAATGCGATTTCTTTCTTACGCTCTTCGGTCGGGCTCATACCAGCGATAATCATGTCAATCTTGCCAGAAGTAAGAGCTGGAACAAGACCTTCCCACTTGGTTTTAACTACTAAGAGCTCCTTGTCCAAGGACTCGGCAATTTTTTTAGCGATTTGAACATCGTAACCATTAGCGTACTGGTTGGTTCCTTCGATCGGAACAGCTCCGTTACTGTTGTCCTCTTGAGTCCAGTTAAAAGGGGCATAAGCAGCCTCCATACCGACTCGGAGGTATTCATCTGCTTTTACGCCTGTTGCCATAGAAAAAATAGCAACCAGTGTCAGCAGAAAGATACTAAATTTATGTTTCATGATTTCTCCTTATTAAATGGTATTACACCATTTTATTAAAAATTCTGACAAATTTCAATATCCTTGTACTATGAAAGGAACTTTTTTTATGATATAATAAAAAGACTTACAATAAAGGAGTGTAATATGTTACTCGAATTACTAAAAGCCATCTTTTTAGGGATTATCGAAGGTGTGACCGAGTGGTTGCCAGTGTCATCTACAGGGCATTTGATCTTGGTTCAAGAATTTATGAAACTCAACCAAAGTGCTAGCTTTGTAGAGATGTTCAATATTGTCATCCAGTTGGGAGCCATCCTTGCGGTTATGACCATCTACTTCAAAAAGTTAAATCCTTTCCAGCCGGGTAAGACCAAGCGTGAGATACGGTTGACCTGGCAATTGTGGGCAAAGGTTGTCATAGCCTGCATTCCCTCTATTCTAATAGCTGTCCCTTTAGATAGTTGGTTTGAAGCACACTTTAACTTTATGGTGCCTATTGCCATTGCTTTGATTGTCTACGGTATTGCATTTATCTGGATTGAGAAACGCAATAAGGATGTAGAGCCGCAGGTGACAGACTTGGCGAAAATGTCTTATAAGACAGCCCTACTAATCGGTTGCTTTCAGGTCTTGAGTATTGTACCAGGGACCAGCCGTTCAGGTGCGACTATTCTGGGTGCGATTATTCTGGGGACCAGTCGAACAGTTGCTGCTGACTTTACCTTTTTCCTTGGAATCCCGACCATGTTTGGTTATAGTGGTCTAAAGGCGGTCAAGTATTTCTTGGATGGAAACAGTTTAAACCTGGAGCAAGGTCTCATTCTCTTGGTTGCCAGTCTGACAGCCTATCTTGTTTCCTTGGTGGTGATTCGCTTCTTGACGGACTTTGTTAAGAAAAATGATTTCACCGTATTTGGCTACTATCGCATTATCTTGGGAGCGATTCTGCTAGTCTATTCCTTTATCACATTTTTATTTTAAGAGCAGGGGGACCTGCTTTTCTTTTGTCTTTCAAGCGGTCATTTAGTATAATGGAAAGAGATATGTATGAGAATTGAAAATGAATGGTAAATTTTTCGAGAGCTGTTCATGAATAAGAGGTAAGTATGAAAGTAAAACAAATTAGTGATTCAACCTTGAAAATCACTATTCAAATGGATGATTTGGAAGAGAGAGGGATGGAATTGGCAGATTTTCTTATTCCTCAAGAAAAGACAGAAGAATTTTTCTATACAGTTTTAGACGAGTTGGAGTTGCCTTTAACTTTCCGCGAAAGTGGCATGCTCAGTTTTCGTGTCACTCCTAAACCAGATAGGGTGGATATTTTTGTGACCAAGTCGGACTTGGATCAGAATTTGAATTTTGACGAGTTCGCAGATTTGTCTGATTTAGGGGATGTTTCAAGCATGAGTCCAGATGAGTTTTTTAAGAGCTTGGAGCAGACAGTTAGAGAACATAGTAATAAGGATATGGCCGCTGTTCGTCACTTAGAGGAAGTCGAAAAAGCTGAGGAAGAAGCTGAGGAGCAGGAAACAGAGGGCTATATCTACTACATCCTTGATTTTCCTAATATGGATGAGTTGATGACTTTTGTAGGAACGGTAGATTATCCTATTGAAGAATCAGAGCTCTATAAGATGGACGGACATTATTATATGACTGTCTTGATCAACGTTGAGGAACGTTCCAAACGCTATCCAGACTACCTTTTGTCACGGATGTTAGAATTTGCCAACGATACCAAATTGACCAGACCAGTCTTACAGGAACATGGAGTGACTATTTTGCCAATGGCTGCACTTGAGGAACTTAGAAAGGTATCCTTGGCATGATTCCTTTCGCTTTAAAATATATTATGGTCATTATTTCGACCATTGTTGTAGCTGCAGTTGTTACGCCCTTGGTCAGGTTCCTCTCCTTTCGAGTAGGTGCAGTCGACAATCCCAACGCCCGTAGGATCAATAAGGTGCCTATGCCATCGGCCGGTGGCTTGGCTATTTTTATAGCATTCGCTTTGGCAAGTCTGGTATTTTTGCCTAGAATTGTTACCCATGTCAACTACCATGGAACGTATCTACACTACGTCCTACCCTTGATTTTGTCTTCGCTTATCATTATTATTACAGGTTATATTGATGATGTGAAGGAGTTGGGTCCAGCTCCAAAGATGTTTGGAATTGTTCTTGCAGCAACCCTGATCTGGTTTTTTACGGAATTCCACTTTGATAGCTTCAAGATCCCATTCGGTGGGCCCTTGCTCATTTTTCCAAGCTGGCTATCCTTCTTTTTAACTGTCTTGTGGATTGTGGCAATTACTAATGCCGTTAATTTGATCGATGGTCTGGATGGTTTGGTGTCAGGGGTGTCTATCATTTCCTTGACGACCATGGGAATTGTTTCCTACTTTTTCTTACATGATAGCAATATCTTTTTGACCCTGACTATTTTTATTTTAGTGGCCGCTATTATAGGCTTTCTACCTTATAATTATAATCCAGCTATTATTTATCTAGGTGATACCGGAGCTCTCTTTATTGGTTTCATGATTGGAGTTTTGTCACTCCAAGGATTGAAAAATTCTACAGCTGTTGCGGTAGTTACCCCCATGATTATATTGGGGGTTCCAATTACAGATACGGTTGTAGCCATCATCCGTCGAAAATTGTCTGGAAAAAAAATTTCAGAGGCGGATAAGATGCATTTACACCATCGTTTGCTATCTCTAGGCTTGACCCATCGTGGTACAGTTTTAGTTATCTATGCCATTTCCTTCCTATTTTCTTTAACCTCGCTCTTGCTCAATGTTTCCAGTCGTCTAGGTGGTGTTCTCTTGGTTCTAACCATGGGACTGGGTGTAGAGGTCTTATGTGAGTTGATAGGTATTTTTGGTGAAAATCGCATGCCCCTGCTCAATCTCCTTCGTTTCATTGGAAATAGCAGTTATCGTCAGGAACGCATAGCGGATTGTAAGGAAAAGCGCTGTCTTCGTAAGCAGCAAGCCAAGAAAAGAAAATAAGAATCTTTCTAAACAAGAAGAGAGCCCTTAGGCTCTTTTTTTGATATAATGAGAAAGATAATAAATAAAGGAGTATACGATGTCAGTATTAGAAATCAAAGACCTTCATGTTGAAATCGAAGGTAAGGAAATCCTCAAAGGTGTCAATTTGACCCTCAAAACAGGTGAAATTGCAGCCATCATGGGACCAAACGGAACAGGCAAGTCCACCCTTTCCGCAGCTATCATGGGTAATCCAAGCTACGAAGTAACACAAGGGGAAGTTCTCTTTGACGGTGTTAATATTTTGGAGTTGGAAGTGGACGAGCGTGCTCGTATGGGACTTTTCTTGGCTATGCAATACCCGTCAGAAATTCCAGGGATTACTAATGCGGAATTTCTTCGTGCCGCAATGAACGCTGGCAAGGAAGATGAAGACAAGATTTCTGTCCGCGATTTCATTACCAAGTTGGATGAAAAGATGGAACTCCTCAACATGAAAGAGGAAATGGCAGAGCGTTACCTCAACGAAGGCTTCTCAGGTGGTGAGAAAAAACGCAATGAAATTCTCCAGTTGCTCATGTTAGAGCCAACTTTCGCTCTTCTTGACGAGATTGACTCAGGTTTGGATATTGATGCCCTTAAAGTTGTATCAAAAGGTATCAATGCTATGCGTGGTGAAGGTTTTGGTGCCATGATTATCACCCACTACCAACGCTTGCTCAACTACATCACTCCTGATGTTGTCCATGTCATGATGGAAGGCCGTGTCGTGCTTTCAGGCGGACCAGAATTGGCACAACGCTTGGAAAAAGAAGGTTATGTCCAAGTCGCAGCTGAGCTTGGCATCGACTACAAAGAAGATGACATTTAAGTCTTTGGAGGACCCTATGACCAAAGATAAAATTCAAGAATTTTCAGCCTTGCAGGCAGAACCAACTTGGTTGACAGACCTGCGTCTTAAGGCTTTTGACAAAATAGCAGAGCTGGACTTGCCGGTTATCGAGCGGGTCAAATTTCACCGTTGGAATCTGGGTGACGGAAGCCTAGCCACAAATGATGAAATCGGGGCTGTTCCAGATTTCACAGCTATCGGTGACAATCCCATGCTGGTTCAAGTTGGCAGCCAAACGGTTCTAGAACAGTTGCCGGTTGACCTTGTAGAGAAAGGTGTAGTCTTTACTGACTTCGCATCGGCTATGGATGTCATTCCAGATGTGCTTGAAAAATACCTTGGTACTGCCGTAGCCTACGATGAGCACAAATTAGCGGCTTACAACACAGCCTATTTTAACGCAACAGCTGTCCTCTACGTACCAGATAATGTTGAAATCGACCAGCCAGTTGAGGCCCTTTTCTACCAAGACAGCACTAGTCCAGTTGCCTTTAACAAGCGTGTTCTCATCATCGCTGGGAAAAATACTAAATTTAATTACCTGGAACGTTTTGAAAGTCTAGGTAATGGAGCAGTAGCGACTTCAGCCAATATTGTTGTGGAAGTGATTGCTCTTGCAGGCAGCCAAATTAAGTTTGCGGCCATTGACCGCCTTGGTAAGCACCTGGATACCTACCTCAACCGCCGTGGCTATCTCGGAAACGATGCAACGATTGACTGGGCGATTGGTCTGCTCAATGAAGGAAATGTAGTTGCCGATTTGGACAGCGAATTGAAAGGAAACGGCAGTCATGCCAACCTCAAAGTAGTCGGCCTTTCATCTGGTCGTCAGGTACAAGGTGTCGACACCCGCGTGACCAACTACGGTCATAATTCGGTCGGTCACATCCTGCAACATGGGGTTATCTTAGAAAGCGGAACCTTGACCTTCAATGGTATCGGACACATTGTTCGTGGTGCCAAAGGCGCGGATGCTCAGCAGGAAAGCCGTGTTCTTATGTTGTCTGATAAAGCTCGCTCCGATGCCAACCCAATTCTCCTTATCGATGAGAATGAGGTCACAGCTGGACACGCAGCCTCAATCGGTCAGGTTGACCCAGAAGATATGTACTACCTCATGAGTCGTGGTCTGGACCGAGCAACTGCTGAACGCTTGGTTGTTCGCGGTTTCCTTGGCGCAGTCATTACCGAAATTCCTGTCAAGGAAGTTCGTGACCAACTGATTGCCGTAATTGAAGAAAAACTAACAAAGAGATAAGATATGGATTTGGAACGCATTCGCAAGGATTTTTCAATCCTAGACCAAGTTGTTAACGATGAGCCGCTGGTCTATTTGGACAATGCGGCCACCACTCAAAAACCGCAGCAGGTACTGGATGTGTTGGCAGACTATTACCAGAAAGACAATGCCAATGTCCATCGTGGCGTTCATACCCTGTCGGAACGGGCAACGGCTCGCTATGAAGCGGCTCGGCAGAAGGTGGCAGATTTTATCCAGGCCAAGTCTAGTAAGGAAATTCTCTTTACCAGAGGAACGACCACCGGTCTTAACTGGGTGGCTCAGTTTGCAAAGGAAATTCTCCAGCCAGACCAGGAAGTTATCATCTCGGTTCAAGAGCACCACTCCAATATCATCCCTTGGCAGCAAGCCTGTCAGCAAACAGGTGCTAAGCTCCGCTATGTGACCCTAAAAGACGGCGAGCTGGACATGGACCACCTGCGGTCACTACTATCTTCTAAGACCCAGTTCGTCTCCCTAGCACACGTATCCAATGTTTTAGGCAGCGTGGCTCCTATTGGGGAAATAGCAGAGCTGGTGCATCAAGTCGGTGCCTACTTGGTGGTGGACGGAGCCCAGTCCGTTCCCCACATGACTGTCAACGTGCAAGAATTAGACGTGGACTTCTATGCCTTTTCAGGTCATAAGATGTTAGGTCCAACAGGAATTGGTGTTCTCTACGGCAAGGAAGAATTGCTCAATCTCATGTCGCCTGTTGAATTCGGTGGCGAGATGATTGACTTTGTCTATGAGCAGTCAGCCACTTGGAAGGAATTGCCTTGGAAGTTTGAAGCAGGAACGCCTAATATTGCAGGTGCCATTGGGCTGGGAGCGGCCATTGATTATCTGACCGAAATTGGTATGGACGCTATCCAGGCCCACGAGGCGGAACTGGTTGACTATGTCTTTCCAAAATTGCAGGCTATTCTAGGCTTGACCATTTATGGCAGTCAGGACCTGTCCAAGCGGACGGGGGTTATCGCCTTTAACTTGGACGACTTGCATCCACATGACGTGGCAACTGCTCTGGACTATGAAGGGGTTGCTGTGCGGGCCGGTCACCATTGTGCTCAACCACTTCTCAGATATTTGCAGGTGCCTGCTACTGTACGAGCAAGTTTTTACATCTACAATACCAAGGCTGACTGTGATAAGTTGGTTGAAGCAATCATCAAGACAAAGGAGTTTTTCAATGGCCCTATCTAGATTAGATTCTCTTTATATGGCAGTTGTGTCTGAACACTCCAAGTCGCCTCGTCACCGCGGGAGCTTGGACGGAGTGGAAAAGTTAGAACTCCACAACCCAACCTGCGGCGATGTGATTGAACTGTCAGTCAAGATTGAAAAAGATGTGATTACCGACATTGCTTTTGACGGAGTTGGGTGCACCATTTCAACCGCATCGGCTTCTATGATGACCGAGGCAGTCCTTGGTAAAGAAATCAGTCAGATTCAAGAACTGGCAGAAATCTTCTCACAAATGGTCCAAGGACAAGAAGATGCACGCCAGAAGGAACTGGGAGACGCCTCCCTCCTCGCAGGCGTTGCCAAATTCCCCCAACGCATCAAATGTGCCACACTACCATGGAATGCCCTGAAAAAAGCACTAGAACGTAGTGACAGTGCTGAATGAAGGGGGACTGCGATATGAGCGATTTTGGTCGATAATACCAAAATCAGCGAGTTAGTAAGCCACTTAGCAAGGTTGATTAGAACCTTGCGTTACTTGGTTAGGGACTTTAGTCCCAACCAAGTTTAGTGTCTTGAAGAAAGCACTGGAACGCAGTGACAGTGCTGACTGAAAACCAATAAAATAACAAAAACGAAAATCATACAGAAAGGATTGTTCAGTTTCTGATTGGAATTGAAATTGAACTCGCCCTAAAAGCTGTTGAAAAAAGATAAATCTCCTTGTGTGTTTGCACACGAAATCAATTCTCTATTTTTCATTTGCTTTCTTAAGGGGCTTAGTATCTTATATTATGTCAGAAGAAAGAATTGAACCAACCCCGATTGATCTTGGGGAATACAAATTTGGATTCCATGATGAAAACGTGGAACTGGTGGCTTCGACTGGTAAGGGGTTGAACGAAGAAGTTATTCGTGAAATGTCCCGTATCAAAGGCGAGCCTGAATGGATGTTGGAATTCCGTTTGAAATCCTACGAAACCTTCAAGAAAATGCCGATGCAGACTTGGGGAGCCGACTTGTCTGAACTGGATTTTGATGATATTGTTTACTATCAAAAACCGTCGGATAAGCCAGCACGTAGCTGGGATGATGTACCGGACAAAATTAAGGAAACCTTTGAACGCATCGGTATTCCAGAAGCTGAGCGTGCTTACCTGGCAGGAGCTTCTGCCCAGTACGAATCAGAAGTGGTCTACCACAACATGAAGGAAGAGTACGATAAGCACGGTATTATCTTTACAGATACCGACACGGCTCTCAAGGAACATCCAGAACTCTTCAAAAAATACTTTGGAAAACTCGTTCCGCCGTCAGACAATAAACTGGCTGCCCTCAACTCAGCGGTTTGGTCAGGTGGGACCTTCATCTATGTACCAAAAGGTGTTAAGCTGGATATTCCACTCCAAACCTATTTCCGTATCAACAACGAAGGAACAGGTCAGTTTGAACGCACCCTCATCATCGTGGATGAAGGAGCAAGTGTTCACTATGTAGAAGGCTGTACCGCTCCGACTTACTCAACAGCCAGCCTCCACGCAGCTATTGTGGAAATCATTGCCCACGAAGGTGCCTACATGCGTTACACGACTATTCAAAACTGGTCAGACAACGTTTATAACCTGGTAACCAAGCGTGCTCGTGCGGAGAAAAATGCCACTGTCGAGTGGATTGACGGAAACCTTGGTGCTAAGACGACTATGAAATACCCGGCGGTTTACCTAGAAGGCGAAGGAGCTCGTGGAACTATGTTGTCCATTGCTTTTGCCAACAAGGGTCAGGTACAGGATACCGGTGCTAAGATGATCCACAATGCACCACGGACCTCATCGTCTATCGTATCCAAATCCATTGCCCGTGGCGGTGGAGAAGTCAACTACCGTGGCCAAGTGACTTTTGCTAAAAACTCAGCCAAGTCAATCAGCCACATTGAGTGTGACACCATTATCATGGATGATATTTCCAAATCAGATACCATCCCATTCAATGAAATCCACAACTCACAAGTGGCATTGGAACACGAAGCCAAAGTATCAAAAATCTCAGAAGAACAGCTCTATTACCTCATGAGCCGTGGCCTATCCGAATCCGAAGCCACAGAGATGATTGTCATGGGCTTTGTCGAACCATTCACCAAAGAACTCCCAATGGAATATGCAGTCGAACTCAACAGACTGATTGCCTATGAAATGGAGGGGTCGGTTGGTTAGATTTTTGGCAATTTAGCAAACATGAGTTTGCTAAAAGCCCAAAAATCTCCAACCGACGTTGGAAATAGTGAGCGATGGAAATCGCTCTTCTTTGTAATTTTAATAACCTTATCACAATTCCGTGCCTTCCACGCTCGTCGTTTTCTGTAAGAAAACGATATGTAATAAGGAGTTCCGTAGGAACTCTCTCCAACTTACTATCCAACCGACGTTGGAAATCGCTCTTCTTTGTAATTTTAATAACCTTATCACAATTCCGTGCCTTCCACGCTCGTCATTTTCTGCAAGAAAATGATATGTAGTAAGGAGTTCCGTAGGAACTCTCTCCAACTTACTATCCAACCGAGGTGGGAGATAGGGAGTAGCGAATGCTACTCTACATTAAAATACCAACGCTCGTTGGAAATAGGGAGCGACGGGAGTCGCTCCTCTTTGTAATTCAGACAAAAACAGCCTTAAAGCTGTTCAAGCCCGTCAAACTCCCCACTGAAGTTGGATATAAGGAGCGATGGAAATCGCTCTTTTCTATAAATAACATAGTCTGGGAGACTAGATTATCCTACTGACGTCGCTTCCTTACAGGAAGCGATATGTAATAAGGAGTTCCGCAGGAACTCCCTCCAACTCAATCTCCAACCGACGTTGGAAATAGTGAGCGACGGCAGTCGCTCTTCTTTGTAATTTTAATAACCTTATCACAATTCCGTGCCTTCCACGCTCGTCGTTTTCTGTAAGAAAACGATATGTAGCTAGGAGTTCCGCAGGAACTCTCACCAACCGAGGTTGGAGATAAGGAGCGACGGCAGTCGCTCTTCTTTGTAATCTTATAAAAATCCTATTCCTTCCACGCTCGTCGTTTTCTGTAAGAAAACGATATGTAGTGAGGAGTTCCGCAGGAGCTCTCACCAACCGAGGTTGGAGATGAGGAGCGATGGCAGTCGCTCTACTATGTAAATTTAGCAAACTAGTCTGGGAGATTAGATTACCTCACTGATGTTGCTCCCTGCAGGAACTCTACAAGCCTATAACATAAAAATACTATGCCGAGTGCTTATCTGGCATAGTATTTTTGTATTATAATTTCTCGTTCACATATCGAACGAAGTTATTCCACCAGGAAACTGGCCAAGGAGCTTTTTTCATATCATTTGGGAGGACCATTTCCACACTGGCTTGCTCTCCAATATAACCTTTTCCAATCAAGTCTTGGTCTTTTAATTGTAGTTTTCCAACAACGCTACCAGCAGTCAAGGGTGCGTCGATTTCATTTGTAGTTGGAATAAAGGTTGCAGTAGCAGCTGTTTCCGCCTGGTTGCGCTGAACGATGTATAGGTCTGCAGCAGCAACGACGGGACTGGTTTCCTTTTCTCCGTTAAAGACCTTAATTTTACTATTGTTGTAGGTTTTTCCTTTTTCGGCAATTGCAACCCGTGAAAAATTGGCATAGACATAGTTCATCAAATCATTGGTTGCAACAAAACGATTATCAGGCATAGCCAAACCGTCCGTGGCATTGAGGACTACTGTAATGATACGCATACCAGCTTGTTGGGTTGTGGCCAAGAAACCTGAACCAGCAGAGTTTGAGGTCCCTGTTTTCAACCCATCCACTCCCCCACGAGCATGGGTTCCGTCACTCAGCATTTGGTTGGTGCTATAGTAGGTATAGCCACCAAAGTCATAGGCGTTGAGTGAGGTAATCTCTAGGACTTGCGGATAGTCAAGAATGAGCCGACGTGCAATAGTAGCCATATCGAGTGCTGAAAAGTGATTGGCATCTTCAGGACTGGAACCAGGATAGATATTACCTCCTAAATCAGCATTATCCAATCCAGAAACGTTAACGATTTTAGCATCTGTAATGCCCCATTCCTGAACTTTTGCCTTCATTCGATCTACAAAAGCGGCTTCGCTACCCGCTATTTTTTCAGCCAGAGCAATGATGGCGCTGTTGGATGAAGTGATGAGAGAGGCATTCAATAGATCACGGACAGAATAAGTGCGCTCATCCAAATTGACGTTACTGAGTTCGATATTGGCAGTCAAGCTATAGGAGTAGTCTGAAATGTCCACCATGGTATCCAAGTTGATTTCGCCTTTTTCCAAGGCTTCGTAGACCATGTAGACACTTAAGAGCTTACTGATGGAGGCGACACTGGCTTTGGTTTCAGCATCTTGTTGAAAAAGGATTTTTCCTGAATCAACCTCAATCGCGATAGCATGTTTAGCTGCTACCGAGAAATCGTCCGCTAGGACAGCGGGGTCTCCGATAAGAAAACTAAAGGTTGCCAATAATAGAAGTATTAACTTACGCATAAACATTCCTTTGTCTGTCATTTCTTCCATTATATCACATGGTTTGTAAGAAAAATAAGGAAAAAACGTGAAAAATAATAGAAAATAACGAAAATTTATGTTTTTACAAAATTTTCTGACAAAAAGACTTTATTTAAGAAAAAATTATGATATAATGAATTTTATAAGACATACAATTATGTGTCAAACAAAAAGAAAACAGAGGTGTTTTATGAAAAAGACAACAAAACTCTTTGCACTTGCAGGTGTGACTCTTCTTTCTGCATCTGTACTTGCTGCTTGTGGTTCTAAATCATCAAGCTCAACAGAACAAAACTTGTCATTCCCGTCAGAAGTGAAACAAGACGGAACTGCTGTGGCTGATGCACAGTTGAAATACGCTTGGGTGTCGCCAACAACCTCATCAGGTCTTTTGATTGATGAATTGACTGAGAATAACACAGACTCAACTTTTGGTGGAATGGTCGATATCTCAATGTTCGGTTATGATGGAAATCGTAAATTGGACGATTCAGGTCTTGCTAAGGCTGAATTTGATATCGAAAACAAAAAAATCACTGTTAGCTTGACAGGCAAAGACTACAAGTGGTCTGATGGTCAGCCATTCACAATCAATGATTACATCTTCACAATCAAGTCATTGGCAAGCAAAGACTATACAGGTGTGCGTTTTGATGATAAATTCTTGAACATCGTTGGTATGGAAGAATTTGTGGCTGGAACAGCATCTGATATTTCTGGTATCAAGAAAGTTGACGACTACACAGTAGAATTGACTGTGAAAGAAATGTCACCTTCTATGATGTATGCTGGTGGTGATGTACCTGCCTATATCCAGCCAGAACACATCTATAAAGATATTCCTGTGGCTGATTGGGAAAAGAGCGAGTACTCACGTACTGCTAAACTTGTAGGTATGGGTCCATGGAAGATTAAAGAAATCGTTAACGGTGAGTCTATCACTTACGTTCCAAACGAACACTTCTTCAAGGGAACAACTCCAAAAACAAGCTCATTGAAGATCGATATCGTATCACCTGATACAATCGTTTCTGAGATGAAGGCTGGTAACTACGATATCGCTGAAATGCCAGTTGACCAATTGGATTCATACAAAGACTTGTCTAACTTGAACATCGTTGGTTCACTTAACTCAGCTTACGAATATATTTCATTCAACCTTGGTAAATTTGATGAAGCAGCGGGCAAAAACGTTATGGACGAAAACGCTAAGATGAACGATGTGAAACTTCGTCAAGCGATTGCCTATGCAATTGATACCAAGACAGCTGGTGAGAAATTGTACAACGGTTTGTACCACCCAGCAAAATCATTGATTATCTCATTCTTTGGCGATCTTCATGATTCTGAATTAGCAGGTTATACCTACGATCCAGAAAAAGCTAAAAAACTCTTGGATGAAGCTGGCTACAAAGATACAAACGGCGACGGTATCCGTGAAGGCAAAGACGGTAAAGAATTCAAGATCACTTTCGCAGCTCGTAAACGTACAGAAGCTAACGAAGCCCTCGTACAACAATACATTGCTTGGTGGAAAGAAGTTGGCTTGAATGTTGAATTGTACACTGGTCGTACTGTTGAAGTAAATACATTCTACGATGCGATTCAAGCAAATGATCCTGCTATCGATATGTATGCTGGTGGATGGTCAACAGGTTTCGATCCAAACCCTAACGGACTTTGGGGAGAAGTTGCTCCATTCAACATGTCACGTTTCGTATCTGAAGAAAACACTAAATTGTTGGATGCAATCGGCTCAGTTGAATCATTTGATGAGAAGAAAAACCTTGAAAGCTACAAGGCATGGCAAAAATATGCTGCTGAACAAGCATTTGCGATCCCAACATTTGAATCTGAAGAAATCACAGCACTTAACAAGCGCGTGAAGAACTACGATTCTAACTACGGTTCAGCTTCAGGAAAAGGTATTGCACTTGAAAATATCGAATTGACAGCTGACAAAGGTGTAGCAGCAGAATAATTTGTAGTAGATAACAATAGAATCTGAAAAAGAGGCTGGGCAGAAAGTCCAGCCTCGCTTTTCAGAGTTCGTGTCAACATCTCAGCGCAGTGGTTGATTGGCAGATTTGTTCGTGTTTCACGCTCCAAATCTGCTCTAATCAATTGTGCGGGGGTGGGAAGACGAACTCTTTTTATACTAGTCGAGTTCTTTCCCACTCCCTTTTTTCAGATGGCTATTGGAATTTTCAGATAATTATGGTATAGTAGAACCAGTACACAAAAAAGAGTGATTTGCTTTTTAATATATGAATTGGTTAATCAAAGACTGGATGATGTTGATATTATAGAGTTCGAAATGATTGAGCTTGATTAGCCGATAGACAAAGGAGGACGAAGCGTGGCTACTGAAAAACCGCTTTTAGATATTAAAGATTTACACGTCGGATTCCGTATTGCTGATGATTATTTTGATGCTGTTGATGGCGTTGATATTTCATTGCAGAAGAATGAGATTCTTGCAATCGTTGGAGAATCAGGATGTGGTAAATCTACTTTGGCAACGACCATTATGGGCTTGCACAATCCATTAAACACAAAAATAACAGGAAGTATCCAGTACAACGACATGGAGTTGATCGGGATGGATGAAGCTAAGTACAATACAGTACGCGGAAATGATATTGGGATGATTTTCCAAGATCCCTTGGCTTCTTTGAATCCCTTGATGACCATCGGTGCGCAGATTGATGAGGCACTCCTCTATCATACTGATTTGGATACAGCGGCTCGTACAGAGCGTGTATTGGAACTCCTTGCCCAAGTTGGTATTCCAAATCCTAAGCGGACTTTTAAACAGTATCCACATGAATTGTCAGGTGGTATGCGTCAGCGTATCATTATTGCCATGGCTCTATCATGTAAACCTCCGATTATTATTGCAGATGAACCAACGACAGCCTTGGATGTGACCATCCAGGCCCAAATCTTGGATCTTTTGAACGACATTCAAGCAGAAACAGGTTCTGGTATTATTTTGATTACCCACGACTTGGGTGTAGTGGCAGAAACGGCTGATCGTGTAGCCGTTATGTATGGTGGTCAGTTTGTTGAGGTGGCTCCTGTTGAGGAACTCTTTACCAATCCAAAACATCCATATACACGTTCGCTCTTGAAGTCAAATCCGCAATCAGGTGGCGAAGGTGGGGATCTTCACGTTATCGAAGGTATCGTACCACCGATTACCAAAATGTTGCGTCAAGGTTGCCGTTTTGCACCACGTATTCCTTGGATTGAAGCAAGTGCTCACGAGGAAAATCCAGGTATGCATGAAGTAGGACCAAACCACTTTGTGCGTTGTACTTGTCACGAAACATTCTATTTTGAAGAGGAGGCCTAAATAGTGGGATTTATTGAAGTAAAAGATTTAAAAGTCCATTATCCAATTCGAAGTGGCTTCTTTAACCGTGTCACAGACCATGTTTATGCCGTGGATGGTGTCAATCTCGAGTTTGAAGAGGGAAAAACCTATGGTTTGGTAGGCGAGTCAGGTTCTGGTAAGTCAACAATTGGTAAGGCAATTATTGGTTTGGAGCGGGCTACATCTGGTCAAATCATCTATGAGGGTCAGGATGTGACCAACAAATCACGCAGTAAAAAAGGTAACTTTAATCGTGATGTCCAAATGATTTTCCAAGATTCGCTTTCTAGTTTCAACCCTAAAAAACGTATTTTAGACATTATTGCTGAGCCTATTCGTAACTTTGACCGTCTTTCTCCAGATGAGGAGAAGAAAAAAGTCCTTCAACTTTTGGATACCATCGGTCTGAACGAAGAAGCCTTGATCAAGTATCCACATGAATTTTCAGGTGGTCAGCGTCAACGTATCGGCGTTGCCCGTGCCCTAGCAAGTAATCCGCGTCTCATTATTGCCGATGAGCCTGTTTCTGCCTTGGACTTGTCTGTTCAAGCTCAGGTTTTGAACTATATGAAACGTATCCAAGATGAGTTTAAACTCAGCTACCTCTTTATTTCTCATGATCTTGGTGTTGTGCAACATATGTGTGACGAATTGTTTATCATGTACCGTGGTCGCTTCGTAGAAACGGGTAACAAGCAGGACATCTATAACAATCCACAGCATATCTATACCAAACGTCTTTTGTCAGCTATTCCATCGATTGATCCAGTTAATCGTTTGAAAAACAAGGAAAAACGCTTGGTTGCTGAAAAAGAGTATCAAGAAAAACAAGGTCAATACTATGATGAAAATGGTCGAGTTTACGATTTACAAACCTTCTCAGCAACTCATCAGGTAGCCCTTCCAAAAGGAGGTCAGAACTAAGATGTGGAAAACAGTTTTACGTCGTTTGCTCATGATGATTCCTCAAATTATCATTTTGAGTATTATCGCTTTCTTCGTGGCTAAGATGATGCCAGGGGATCCTTTTACGGGTATGATTGATCCCAATATCGATCCAGCCATTATCGAACAAAAACGGATTGCAGCAGGGTACTATGACCCAATTCATATTCAATACTTCCGCTGGGTTGGTAACCTCTTGCAGGGTGATTTTGGTCAGAGTTTCCTCTTTAAGCAACCAGTTTTGGATGTTATCATGCAACGCTTGAACAATACTATTTGGTTGTCGCTCTTGACCATGATTTTGACCTATGCTATCGCTCTTCCTTTGGGGATGATTGCTGGTCGCTACCAAAACTCTCTAGCTGATAAGGTGATTGGAGTATATAACTTCCTAACGTTTTCAACTCCAACATTTGTATTTGCTATTCTTATGTTGTGGTTGTTTGGTTTTACTTTAGGTTGGTTCCCAACACGTGGATCAGTTGGCGGAGATGTGGAAGGTTTGTCACTTATCTTTAGTCGTCTTCACCATATGATTTTGCCGGCGATTACCATGGCTATTCTATCAACAACAGTAACTATCCAATATCTTCGTACAGGTATTATTGATGCCAAGAGTCAGGACTATGTTCGTACAGCACGTGCCAAAGGTGTGCCTGAGCGTGTGGTATACAACCGTCACATCTTCCGTAACTCAATCTTGCCAATTGCATCATTCTTGGGGTATGAATTGACAGGTTTGATTGGTGGGTCTATCTTTATTGAAAATATCTTTACCTATCCTGGTATCGGTCAATTGTTCTTCAACTCGATTTCTAGCCGTGATTATAGTGTTATCTTAGCGCTCTTGTTAATTTTTGGTATGGGAACCTTGTTGGGAACCTTGATTTCAGATATTATCATGAGTATTGTAGATCCACGTATCCGTGTGAAATAGAAGGAGGAGTAAGGTGAGTAAAGAAAACAAAAAACAAGTACAATCAGCTTCAACTCCTCCAGGTGGTTTTCGCGTTATTGCGCGGGAGTTCTTGAAGGATAGATTAGCTTTAGCTTCCTTGGTCATTTTGGTGACAGTTCTTTTGACTGTTTTCATCGGTGCCCTGGTCTTGGATCAAGAGCAAGTGATGAAAGTCAATCTTTTGGGACGTTACTTGGAACCTGGAGTTGATGGTTATATCTTGGGAACGGATGAAGGTGGTAAAGATATCTTTGGTCAGTTGATTATTGGTGCTCGAAACTCCATTGTTATCGGTTTTACTATTACCATTATTACAAGTATTGTTGGTATCTCGGTCGGATTGATTTCAGGCTATTATGGAGGTCGTTTGGATGGTTTCTTGATGCGGATTGTAGACTTCATTATGATTCTACCTGTTACGATGCTCATTATCGTTTTCGTAACGGTTATCAAAAACTATACCATTTATCACTTTATCCTAATCATGAGTGCCTTCTATTGGACAGCTAAGGCCCGCCTTTTCCGTACAAGAACCTTGTCTGAGGCTAGCTTGGATTATGTCAATGCATCGAAAACACTTGGAACAAGTGACTTTATGATCATGTTCCGTGAGATTTTGCCTAACTTGAGTTCTTTGATTATTGTCAACTTGACCCTCAACTTTGCAGGAAATATTGGTATCGAAACATCATTGACTTATCTAGGCTTCGGTCTTCCGTCGACAGTTCCAAGTTTGGGTACCTTGATTTCAAATGCCCGTAATGCAGACATCTTGGAAAACAAGACTTGGATTTGGTTGCCAGCAGCTATCTTTATCCTTGTTATGATGCTTTGTATCAACTATGTCGGTCAAGCCTTCCAACGTGCTGCCGATGCAAAACAACGTTTGGGTTAACAAACATATAAGGGTTCCTTCGGGAACTCTTTTTCTCTTCCTTTCAGCTGTCACAAGCTTGTCTTTTACAGAATACAGAAAATGTGGTAAAATGGAGTGATAAAACTATTTGAGGTAAGGAATTATGACTGTAAAAATCAATACAAAAGACGGCCAGATTGAATTGACTGATGACGTGATTGCCACAGTTGTCGGTGGTGCTACGACTGAGATTTTCGGTGTTGTTGGTATGGCTAGTAAGTCTGCGATTAAGGATAATTTTCAGGCCCTTTTACGCAAGGAAAATTACTCCAAAGGTGTTGTTATTAAGACCTTGGAAGATGGTCGCATTGCAGTCGATGTTTACACTGTTATGAGTTACGGTGTGAAAATCAGTGAAGTATCTCGCAATATCCAAGAACGTGTGAAATTCAACTTGGAAAATCAATTGGGTATCTCTGTTGATGCCGTTAATGTTTTTATCCAAAATATTAAAGTCGTAGGAGAATAATTGTGTCTAAAATTACAACAAGTTTATTTCAAGAAATGGTGCAGGCAGCATCTACTCGTCTGAATAAACAAGCCGAATATGTAAACTCATTAAACGTCTTTCCTGTTCCAGATGGCGACACGGGAACCAACATGGGCATGACCATCACCAATGGTGCCAAAGAAGTGGCAGACAAGCCTGCAAATACGGTTGGTGAAGTCGCTCAAATCTTGTCAAAAGGTTTGCTTATGGGTGCTCGCGGAAACTCTGGTGTTATTACGTCGCAATTGTTCCGTGGCTTCGGTCAGTCTGTTAAAGGCAAGATTGAATTGGACGGTAAAGACTTGGCGCAGGCCTTCCAACACGGTGTAGAAGTGGCCTATAAGGCTGTAATGAAACCAGTTGAAGGAACTATCTTGACAGTTTCTCGTGGAGCTGCAACAGCGGCCCTAAAAAAAGCAGAAGAAACTGATGATGCGGTTGAAGTTATGCGTGCAACCCTTGAAGGTGCCAACCGTGCCCTCAAGAAAACTCCTGAAATGTTGCCAGTCTTGAAAGAGGTTGGGGTTGTCGATTCGGGTGGTCAAGGTCTGGTTTATATCTACGAAGGTTTCTTGTCAGCTTTGACTGGTGAATACATTGCTTCAGAGGATTTTGAAGCGACACCAGCTGTTATGACAGAAATGATCAATGCAGAGCATCACAAGTCTGTAGCCGGCCATGTAGCGACTGAAGACATCACCTTCGGTTACTGTACTGAGATCATGGTGGCCCTTCGCCAAGGACCTACTTACGTTAAAGACTTTGATTATGAAGAATTCCGTAACTACCTCAACGATCTTGGGGATTCTCTCCTAGTTGTCAACGATGATGAAATCGTTAAAGTCCATGTCCATACAGAAGATCCAGGTTTGGTTATGCAGGCAGGTCTTCAATATGGTAGCTTGGTCAAGGTAAAAGTGGACAACATGCGTGAACAACATGAAGCGCAAGTTGAAAAAGAAGAAGCTTTCCAAAAACCAGCTGAGCAAAAAGAATATGGTATTATTGCCGTTGCAGCTGGAGAAGGATTGACAGAGATCTTCAAATCACAAGGCGTTGATTATGTGATTTCAGGTGGTCAGACAATGAACCCATCAACAGAAGACTTTGTCAATGCTATTGAATTGGTCAATGCCCGCAATGTCATCTTGTTGCCAAACAACAAGAATATCTTGATGGCGGCTCAGACGGCTGCTGAGGTGGCAGAAGTGGCAGTTAAGGTTGTAGAAACCAAGACCCTACCACAAGGTTTTACTAGCTTGCTTGCCTTTGACCCAAGTCGTGATTTGGACAGCAACTTTGAGGCTATGACGGCATCTCTTACAGAGGTGAAAAGCGGTAGCGTGACAACTGCGGTCCGTGATACAACCATCGATGGTCTTGAAATCCATGAGAATGATAACCTTGGTATGGTTGATGGCAAGATTGTGGTGTCCAATCCAGAAATGATGGAAACACTTGTTGCTACCTTTGAGAAAATGCTGGATGAAGATAGTGAAATCGTAACGATCTATATCGGTGAAGATGGTGATGAAGAATTGGCACAGACACTTGCTGAACAGCTAGAAGAACAATTTGAAGATATCGAGGTTGAAATCCATCAAGGAAATCAACCGGTTTATCCATATCTTTTTAGCGTAGAATAAACAAAATCGCAGGCCTAGGCTTGCGATTTTTTCTGTAGATTTGTCTACAATTTCCAGTAGACCTATGACAAAGCCGAATGGCTATGGTATAATAACAAGTATGTATAGTCAAAATGAAAATGAATTGATTGCAATCGGTGAGCGAATTGGTAGGGCTTGTAAGGCCAATCAAGTGCTAGTCCTGTCGGGCGATTTAGGTGCAGGCAAGACCACTTTGACCAAGGGTTTGGCTAAGGGTTTGGATATTGACCAGATGATTAAAAGTCCGACCTATACTATTGTTCGAGAGTATGAAGGTCGAATGCCTCTCTATCACTTGGATGTCTATCGGATTGGTGACGATCCGGATTCTATTGATCTAGATGATTTTCTCTATGGTGGTGGTGTGACGGTTATCGAATGGGGAGAATTGTTGGATGCAAGCCTATTGGATGACTATTTGCTCGTTCGTATCGAAAAGGAAGAAGACGGTCGTCGTCTGACTTTTGAGGCTCATGGGTCTAAGAGTCAAAGGTTAGCTGAGGAAATACAGAATGACTGAAAAAGAAGTATATTTTAGCGAGGCTGAGCCAGCTGATGCGGTAGCCTTTATTGATTTTATGAACCAAGTGGCTAGCGAAACGGATTATCTGGTCATGGATGAATCAGGCTTTCGTTTTAGTCCGGAAGAGATGGAAAGAATATTTGAAGCTGGCATTGAAAATCCTGGTGAACTGTGTTTGCTGGCAAAAGTTGGTTCGGAGGTTATCGGTGCCATCTCAGTCAAGTCTTCTAAGCAGTTTCGGATCAGCCATATCGGAAATATTTTCATTGCGATAAAAAAAGATTACTGGGGACATGGCTTGGGGACCATTTTACTGGATGAGGTCATCGAGTGGGCTCAGGAAATGGACCTCCTCAAGCGTCTGGAATTAACTGTTCAGGTGCGCAATCAAGCGGCAGTCCACCTCTATCAGAAGATGGGCTTTGTGATTGAAGGGACCCAGGTGAGAGGGGCTAGAACAGATGAAGGGGAATGGCTTGACCTCTATTACATGGGCAGGCTGATTGGTGAATGATGACAATTGGAAAAAAAATAGTCTTAATGTCGTTGGCGATTATAGTTCTGACACTTGGAGCTGGATTTGCCTATGGGATTAGTTTATTAAACTTTTCGACAGATGCGATTTCAAAAACCTTTAGGCAGTTAGATGGAGAAGAGGAAATTACGCCTATCGATGCAACGGAGCCTCTTACCATTCTTTTGATGGGGGTGGATATGGACCAGGCTACTCGTGGTGGCGTTTGGGAGGAAGGTCGAAGTGACTCCATGATTTTGGTGACGGTCAATCCCAAAACTAAGGAAACCACGATGATGAGTTTGACACGTGACATCATGGTGGAGATCGCTGAAGCCAATGGAGAATCAACAGGAACGGTAGAAAAACTTAACCACTCCTATAGCTACGGGCAGGCTCCTATGGCTATTGCTACCATTGAAAAAATGATGGACATCAACATTGATCGTTACATTGAAATCAATATGGACGGTCTAGTCGAGCTAGTTGATGCAGTAGGTGGGATTGAAGTTAATAACACATTAGGCTTCCCAATTTCTATTTCAGAATATGAACCCGCTTATACATCCATTGTTCCAACTGGTAAACGTCTGGTAAATGGGGACCAGGCTCTGGTCTATGCTCGCATGCGTTACGACGATCCAGAAGGAGATATTGGTCGCCAACGTCGTCAGCGTGAGGTTATTACTGCTATTGTCAAGAAACTCTTGCAACTAGATGGTTTTACTCAATACAAGAAGATTTTAACAGCTATTTCCAACAATATGCGGACCAATATTGAAATTAGCACAGTAACCATTCCAGAGTTGTTGGGCTATAAGGATTCGATCAAGAATTTGCATTCCTATCAATTGAGGGGGCTGGATGAGCTAGTTGAGGAGGTTTACTACCAGTTGCCTCCGACCCAGCATTTATTGGAAATGCAAAATGTCTTGAGAACTTCTATTGGTTTGGACGCTAAGACAGATCTTACAACCAATGTCAAGGTATATGAGGGACAGGTCGG
Organism: Streptococcus suis; assembly: GCF_002960625.1. GTDB lineage: Bacteria > Bacillota > Bacilli > Lactobacillales > Streptococcaceae > Streptococcus > Streptococcus suis_T. The sequence goes on along the minus strand of NZ_POJH01000031.1, from coordinate 117,693 downwards.
TCTGCCTAGCACCATCGATGTGTATAATGCTTATACCGAACTTTTGGAGATTGAAGCAGATCCGTTGGCGGAAGCGGTTGATATTGAGGCTTTTACAGGGACATCTGCCAGCGATTTGCCAGAAGGGACTGCAAGTTCGCCAAACCTACCATCAAATTCTTCTGAACTAGAAGGAACTGAAACGACTGAAGTTGGAATAGAAACACAAACAGAAGAAGGACAATAAAAAATGAGGTTGGATTTCCAATCTCATTTTCTTTGTCCTAACTTTAGTCTTCTTTTTTATATTTTGCCATTACTTTCTGGATTTCTTCCAGATTTCCTGTAATACTTTGCTGATAGACGCGGCTTTTGTACTGTAAATCATTTGCTAGACTTTCTAGTGGCTCTTTGAAATTTTGGATGATGGCAAGTTGTTCCTGGATATTGGCTTTGCTTGTTTCCATATCAGTCATAATTTGCTTGGTATCCTTGACTTCTTTGGCAATTTTTTCTCGGTTGGATATGGCCAGAAAGGTAGCACTAGCAGCAGATAGGGCTAAGAGGAGGTTGCGAAGTTTCATCTTATTCTCCTAGATAGACTTCTTGAGCCAAATTGGCTAGGGCAGGAAAATCAGGTTCATTGACCTTAAATTGAATATCCAGACCATCGTTCTGGTCAAAGCGAGGCAGGAGGTGGATATGGGTGTGAAAAACGGTTTGTCCAGCTGCTTCTTCATTGTTGTTGACAATATTTAAACCGCTAGCGCCCAATTTTTCCTTCAATTGACGGGCAATAGCTGGAACGGCAGTAAAGAGTTGTCCAGCTGCCTCGGCGTCCATATCTAAGACATTACGATAGTGTTTTTTTGGAATGACTAGGGTATGTCCCTTGGTGACCTGAGTAATGTCTAAAAAGGCAAGAACTTGGTCATCTTCATAGACCTTGGAAGCTGGGATTTCTCCAGCTATAATTTTACAAAAGATACAATCTGACATAATACGCCCTCTTTCTAGGATTTCTGTTATAATAATTATATCAAATTATAGGAATAAATGTATGTTAGAAGTTAAAAATGTCACAGGGGGCTATGTCAATATCCCTGTCTTGAAAGATGTTACCTTCACGGTTGAAAATGGTCAATTGGTTGGCTTGATTGGTCTAAATGGTGCTGGGAAATCAACCACTATCAAGGAAATTATCGGTCTATTGACGCCCTATCAAGGTCAGATTTTGATTGATGGCCAAGGGCTAGCTCAGGTTCCTGAAATTTATCGGAAGAAGATTGGTTTTATCCCTGAAACACCTAGTTTATACGAGGAGTTGACGCTAAAAGAGCACTTGGAAGTGGTGGCAATGGCTTACGATTTGCCATGGGAAGCTGCTTGGGAGAGTGCAGAGAGATTGCTGAAAATCTTTCGTTTGGATGAGAAATTAGATTGGTATCCGGTCAACTTTTCCAAGGGCATGAAGCAAAAGGTCATGATTATCTGTGCCTTCCTGGTAGAGCCGAGCTTGTTAATCGTTGATGAGCCATTTTTGGGTTTGGACCCAGTTGCCATTGCAGATTTGATTGCTCTCTTGGAAGAGGAAAAGGCAAAGGGGACTTCTATCCTCATGTCCACTCACGTTTTGGACTCGGCGGAAAAAATGTGTGATTCTTTTGTGATTTTGCACCAAGGACAGGTGCGAGCGACAGGGAATTTGGCAGACTTGCAGAGCCAATTTGGCATGGCAGGTGCTAGTCTGAATGATATTTACCTAGCCTTGACCCAAGAAGGAGCAGTTGGATGAAAGGATTGTTCCAAAAACGCAGACGTGATTTTCTAGAACGGTGTTCCAAGTACCTGCGCTATGTTCTGAATGACCATTTTGTCTTGGTTCTCATGGTCTTTTTGGGCTTCTTGAGTTTGCAGTATCGACAACTCTTGATAGCTTTTCCTGAAAATACCTGGCCCATTATTCTGATTGTTCTTGCCATCAGTTTCTTGATTTTGTTTTCAGGTAGAATGGCGACTTATTTGGAAGAAGCTGACCAGATTTTCCTATTAACTAGGGAGAAGGAAGTCTTGGAAGAATTGGTAGCTGCAAGTCGTCGTTCTTATCTGCTATGGTCTGGCTTGCAGGTCTTGCTCCAGCTTCTGCTCTTACCCATTTATCTGAAGCTGGGTTTGGAAATCTGGATGGTGGTTGTTTATATAGTGGTCTTGCTTGTTGCCAAGTATTTTCTAGTAAAATACCAGCTAGCAACCTACCAGCAACAAGGTGTTTTGAACTGGTCAACAGCCATTCAGGATGAGCAGAAGAGAAAGCAAACTATCCTGCGCTTCTTTGCTCTTTTTACGACCGTTAAAGGAATTAGTGCGACCGTCAAGCCAAGAAGGTATTTGGATGGCATCTTGCGTTTGCTTCATTCTCGCCAAACCTGGTTCTATCTCTACTTGAGGGCTTTTTTACGGGCAGGAGATTATTTGGGTCTGACCCTGCGTTTAGTCTTTTTGGCCCTTTTATCCTTGATTGCTATTGAAGAGGCTTGGCTCTCTCTTGGTTTGGTATTGGTCTTTCATTATCTGCTCCTCTTTCAGCTGTTGGGGCTCTATAAGCACTATGATTACCAGTACCTAACTCAGCTTTATCCTTTGGATATAAAAGCTAAAGTGAAAGATTTTCAGCACTTGCTTCGGGTTATTTTATATGGGCTCTTAGTCGTGGAAACGGTAGTCGCTCTGCTATTTATCCAAGAAAAAATCATGGTAGTCATTTTACCAATCGTATCTATTTTTCTACATGAAGTTTATTTGCCGATAAAATTGAAAAAAATTGATTGACTAAATAGCTGAAAATTAGTAAAATAGTAGGGAATTTTTAAAGGAGGTAAGGCATGCAGTTTGATACCAGTGGGCTACAGTTACAGTCTATTGCAGGAAATAGTGGCAAAGCGTTTAAGGGCCTACGGTCAGACGGAACGCAAGTCTTTGTAAAGTATGAAATGCCTCCTATCGTGTCTGCACTGGCTCGCGAACAAATTACACCGCCTGTTTTGTCGGCAAATCGGGAGGTAGGAATGGGTCACCGTGTGGAGCAGGAATGGCTCAATGGTCGTACCTTGGAGCGTCAGGATATGACCAGTAAGCAGGTTCGCCAAATTTTAGTGCGGATGCATTTTTCGCGCATCTTGCTCAATCAGGCCTTGCAAATGAATTATACCTATCTAGAGCCTAAGGATTTGGTCCGTCGTTGGCAGGATGAAGTACCACCTATTTTACTTCAAAATTCTTACTTACAATCGGTCTGTCAGGATTTATTAAATACTCTTCCAAGATTTCGTCAGGAGCTAGCAACCTTTGTGCATGGTGATTTGCACCATAGCAACTGGGTTGAAACAACTTCAGGTTTCATTTATTTGACGGACTGGGAAACAGCCTGTGTGACCGATCGTATGGTCGATGTGGCCTATATTTTGACCCACTATATTCCACGTCAGGCTTGGGAAGAGTGGCTTCGTGCTTATGGCTACAAGTATAATCAAACCGTTTTGAATAAGATTTATTGGTATGGTCAATTGGCCTACCTCAATCAAATTGCCAAGCATGTTGAAAGTTACAACACCTTGGCAGCTAATAGAGAAATTTACGCTCTGCGTCAATTCCGTCAGAGTTTTTATAGGGAAGTATGAGAGTTAGAAATCGTAAGGGAGCCAGTGAGCTCCTAGCAAATAATCCCCAGTATGTCATCTCCAATCCAGAGGAGTGTAAGGGGAAATGGGCTGAAATTTTCGGGAATGATAATCCCATTCATATTGAGGTTGGGTCTGGTAAAGGTCGATTTGTGACAGGCATGGCAGCACAAAATCCGGATATTAACTACATCGGTATTGATATTCAGATGACGGTTTTGAGTTATGCCTTGGACCGAGTGCTTGAAGCAGGTCTACCAAACATTAAACTCTTGCAGGTTGATGGATCTAGCTTGACCAACTATTTTGCCCCAGCGGAAATTGATCAGCTCTATCTAAATTTTTCTGATCCATGGCCAAAGAAACGCCATGAAAAACGCCGGTTGACTTATAAGTCTTTCTTGGATACCTACAAGGAAATTTTGCCTGAGAATGGGGAAATTCATTTTAAAACGGATAACCGTGGTTTGTTTGAATACAGTTTGGCTAGTTTTTCCCAATATGGTATGGTCTTGAAGCAGGTCTGGTTAGACCTTCATGCAGATGGCTTGGAAGGTAATGTCATGACGGAGTACGAGGAGAAATTCTCAAACAAGGGTCAGGTCATCTATCGTGTGGAAGCAAGATTTTAGTGAGAATAGTAAATAAGGAATCCATTTGGGCTCCTTATTTTTATATAAAGAACCAGGTAACGTTTACAATTTCGATCCTTATCGTTTTCCTTTACAGGTGTTCGAAATTGTGGTAGAATACAGAGTAGAAATAAAGAGAAAAGGGGGTTGACGTCAGTCAACCCTTTCCCTGTATGCAAATTGTTGCAGATTAGAATTGTAAAAGGAGGTGCCTATGTCATCAATTGTTGATTTAGTCACGGCTACCATTGCACCAGCTATCCAGGCTCCCTATGAGTTGGTAGATGTAGAATATGGCAAAATGGGTGGTGACTATGTCCTGTCTATTTTCATTGATAAGGAAGGGGGGATTTCCCTTCAAGATACGGCAGATTTATCAGAAGTCATTAGTCCACTCTTGGACACCATTCATCCGGATCCTTTCCCAGAGCAGTATATGCTTGAGGTAACCAGTCCAGGTCTGGAACGTCCCTTGAAGACAGCAGATGCAGTTGCCCAGGCTGTTGGGAAGTACATCCATGTCAAGCTCTATCAGGCTATTGACAAGGTTAAGGTTTTTGAAGGAACTCTTCTGTCTTTCGATGGTACAGATTTGGTCATGGAGTACATGGACAAGACCCGTAAAAAAGAAGTGACCATTCCATATTCGACAGTAGCTAAGGCACGTTTGGCCGTTAAAATTTAAGTGTAAGAAAGGACCTTTTGACATCAAAAGGAAATCAAAATGAGTAGAGAAATGCTAGAAGCCTTCCGTATTTTAGAGGAAGACATGGGTATTAACAAGGCGGATATTATTGATGCAGTGACAGAATCACTTCGTTCTGCTTATAAGCGCCGCTATGGACAAGCTGAGTCAGCAGTTATCGAGTTTGACGAGAAGAAGGCTGATTTCCACGTATATACTGTCCGTGAAGTAGTGGATGAGGTCTTTGATAGCCGTTTGGAAATCAGCCTCAAGGATGCCTTGGCCATCTCAACTGCTTATGAAATGGGTGATAAAATCAAATTCCCAGAAGATCCGGCAGAATTTGGTCGCGTAGCTGCCCAATCAGCTAAGCAAACCATCATGGAAAAAATGCGCAAGCAAAAGCGTGCCATTACCTTTAATACCTACAAGCAACATGAGAATGAAATCATGTCTGGTACGGTTGAGCGTTTTGACAATCGTTTCATCTATGTCAATCTTGGGACCATTGAAGCTCAGCTGTCCAAACAGGATCAAATTCCTGGCGAGGTTTTCCAATCACATGACCGTATCGAAGTCTATGTTTACAAGGTTGAAGACAACGGCCGTGGGGTGAATGTATTTGTCAGCCGTAGCCATCCAGAGATGATCAAACGCCTCATGGAACAGGAAATTCCTGAAGTTTATGATGGAACGGTTGAAATCATGAGCGTGGCCCGTGAAGCTGGAGACCGTACGAAAGTGGCTGTTCGTAGTCACAATCCGAACGTGGATGCTATTGGTACTATTGTTGGTCGTGGTGGTTCAAATATCAAGAAAATCACCAGCAAGTTCCATCCAGCTCGTTACGATGCTAAAAATGACCGCATGATTCCGACTGAGGAAAATATTGATGTCATCGAGTGGGTAGCAGATGAAGCGGAATTTATCTACAATGCTCTTGCTCCTGCAGAAGTTGACCAAGTATTGTTTGATACAGAAGATGGCAAGCATGCTACTGTTGTTGTGCCAGATGATAAATTGTCCTTGGCAATCGGTCGTCGTGGTCAAAACGTTCGTTTAGCAGCCCATTTGACAGGCTTCCGTATCGACATCAAGTCTGCTTCCGAATATGAGGCATTTGAGGCGGCTCAATATGCAACAGAAGAGCTTGTAGAAGAAGTCGCGGAAGAATTTACAGAAGAACAAGAATAGAACAAAAGGAGCAACCATGGCAAAAGCTAGAAAAATACCCTTGCGCAAGTCTGTGGTGTCCGGTGAAATCATCGACAAACGGGATTTGCTCCGTATTGTAAAAAATAAAGAAGGTCAAGTATTTATCGATCCAACAGGCAAGGCCAATGGGCGAGGAGCCTATATCAAGCTAGATAATGCTGAAGCTACTCAAGCTAAAAAACGTCGTGTCTTCGATCGTTCCTTTAGTATGGAAGTGGCTGAAGAGTTCTACGATGAATTGATTGCCTATGTTGATCACAAGGTCAAGAGGAGAGAACTTGGACTGGAATAAGAAACAGAAAATCTTAAATTTATTGGGATTAGCCCAGCGAGCAGGTCGCTTGGTTTCAGGTGAGGACCTGGTTGTTGAAGCTATTCAAAAAGGACAGGCAAAATTGGTTTATTTAGCTAATGATGCTGCTGGAAATTTAAGTAAAAAAGTAACAGATAAAAGTCATACCTATCAAGTAGAAGTTGTAACAGTGTTTTCAACACTGGAATTGAGTGCAGCTGTCGGCAAGGCTAGGAAAGTTCTTGCAGTGACAGACGCTGGATTTACAAAGAAGATGAGGTCTATTATGGAATAGAACAGGAGGACAAGGCATTGTCTAAGAAGAGATTGAATGAAATTGCCCGAGAATTAGGCGTAAGCAGCAAGGAAGTTGTTGCTAAGGCGCAGGAATTGGGTTTTGAAGTCAAAAGTCATGCTTCAAGCGTAGATGAAGCAAGTGCTAAACGTTTGGCTGACAGCTTTACTAAGAAAGCAGAAGCTCAAAAACCAGTAGAGAAAGTCCAGTCTGTTGAGAAACCGACTGAAAGCAAGGCTCCAGTAGCAAAGCAAGAAGCACCTGCTCCAGCTACCAAGGAAGAACCGAAGGCAGTTGCTCCAGCAGCACCTCACCGCCCTCAGAGCCGTAACTTTAAGGCAGAACGTGAAGCGCGTGCCAAGGAACAAGCAGCTAAGCGAGCTCAGGGTAAAGGTGGACAAAATAAACAAGGTCAAGACCGTCGTGACAACCGTCAGCAAGGCCAAGGCCGTCCAAGTAATGAACGCAATGAGCGTCGTGATAACAGACGTGAGCAGGGTTCAGACAAGCGTAAGGACAATCGTTTTGGTGACCGCCGTGACAATCGTGACAACCGTCGTCAAGACAACCGTTCTACTCAATCAGCACGCTTTGAGCAAAAAGAAGTTGCAAAACCAGCAACACCGAAGATTGACTTCAAAGCGCGTGCAGCAGCCTTAAAAGCAGAGCAAAATGCAGAATATGCTCGTACCAGCGAAGAACGGTTCCGTCAGGCTCAGGAGGCTAAAAAGCAACCGAAAAAGCCTAAGGAAATCAAGTTCGAAGAACCGGTGATTGAAAGCAAGCCATTTGTCAAACCAACACCAGTCGCAGCGGTGCCTGAGAAGGTTGCAGAAAGTGCTCTAGATACCCGTCGTAAAAAACAAGCTCGACCAGATAAGAAACGTGACTTCAATAGTGACGAAGAAGATGGTCCACGGAAACAACAAAGAAATCGAAATAGTCAAAATCAAGTGAGAAATCAAAGAAATAGTAACTGGAATAACAACAAGAAAAACAAAAAAGGCAAGAGTAACCAACCTGTCAAGCCAGCAACTGAACGCAAGTTCCATGAATTGCCAACAGAATTTGAATACACAGCTGGCATGACCGTTGCGGAAATTGCAAAACGGATCAAACGTGAGCCTGCTGAAATCGTGAAGAAACTCTTCCTCATGGGTGTCATGGCAACTCAGAACCAATCTCTAGATGGCGACACCATCGAACTCCTTATGGTTGATTATGGAATTGAGGCCAAGGAAAAGGTTGAGGTTGATAACGCAGATATCGAACGTTTCTTTGTAGAAGAGGGCTACCTCAATGAAGAGGAAATGGTAGAGCGTCCACCTGTTGTGACGATCATGGGACACGTTGACCACGGTAAGACAACCCTTTTGGATACCCTTCGTAATTCTCGTGTTGCAACAGGCGAAGCGGGAGGTATCACTCAGCATATCGGTGCCTATCAAATCGAAGAAAACGGCAAGAAAATTACCTTCTTGGATACGCCTGGACACGCGGCCTTTACATCTATGCGTGCTCGTGGTGCCTCTGTTACCGACTTGACCATCTTGGTCGTTGCAGCAGATGATGGTGTTATGCCACAGACCATTGAGGCAATCAACCACTCCAAAGCTGCCAATGTTCCAATCATCGTTGCCATCAACAAGATTGACAAGCCAGGTGCCAACCCAGAACGTGTCATCGGTGAATTGGCTGAGCACGGCGTTATCTCAACTGCCTGGGGCGGTGAGTCTGAATTTGTAGAAATCTCAGCTAAGTTTAACCAAAACATTGATGAATTGTTGGAAACTGTTCTTTTGGTTGCTGAAATCCAAGAACTGAAGGCAGACCCAACTGTACGTGCTATTGGTACGGTTATCGAAGCGCATTTGGACAAAGGAAAAGGTGCTGTTGCGACCCTTCTTGTTCAACAAGGTACCTTGAATGTTCAAGACCCAATCGTTGTAGGAAATACCTTCGGTCGTGTTCGTGCTATGACCAATGACCTTGGTCGTCGTGTCAAGGTGGCTGGACCATCTACACCGGTTTCGATCACTGGTTTGAACGAAACGCCAATGGCTGGCGATCATTTCGCTGTCTATGAAGATGAGAAATCTGCGCGTGCAGCTGGTGAAGAGCGTGCCAAGCGTGCCCTTCTCAAACAACGTCAAGCAACCCAACGTGTCAGCCTTGAAAACCTCTTTGATACCCTTAAAGCAGGTGAAGTTAAGTCTGTCAACGTCATTATCAAGGCCGATGTACAAGGTTCTGTAGAGGCCCTTGCAACCTCTCTTCAGAAAATCGAAGTGGAAGGCGTGCGCGTCAATATCGTTCACTCTGCAGTAGGTGCCATCAACGAGTCTGATATTACACTTGCAGAAGCATCCAATGCCCTCGTAATTGGTTTCAACGTACGTCCAACTGCTGAGGCTCGTAGTCAAGCAGAAGCAGATGATGTAGAAGTTCGCCTCCACAGTATCATCTATAAGGTCATTGAAGAGATGGAAGATGCCATGAAAGGGATGTTGGATCCTGAGTTTGAAGAAAAAATCATCGGGGAAGCGATTATCCGTGAAACCTTCAAGGTATCTAAAGTCGGCACGATCGGTGGTTTCATGGTCGTACGTGGTAAGGTTACCCGTGACTCAAGTGTCCGTGTTATCCGTGACGGTGTTGTTATCTTCGACGGTAAATTGGGCAGCTTGAAGCGTTACAAGGATGATGTGAAAGAAGTCGGCAATGCCCAAGAAGGTGGTTTGATGATTGAAAACTACAACGACATCCGTGTAGATGATACCATCGAAGCCTACATCATGGAAGAAATTAAGAAATAAGTGCTTTTTAAAAAGCAAAAGTAAGGGTGTCAAGGGAACTGAGATATTTGTTCTACCGAAGTCCTCTTATGAAACAATGTTAAGCTGAGGAAACTCAGCTTTTCTATCATCTAAGAAAGGAATGACTATGGCAAACCATTTTCGAACAGACCGTGTGGGTATGGAAATCAAGCGCGAAGTCAATGAGATTTTGCAAAAGAAAGTTCGCGATCCCCGTGTACAAGGAGTGACCATCACTGATGTGCAGATGGTCGGCGATTTGTCCATGGCCAAGGTTTACTATACCATTATGAGTAACCTGGCTTCTGACAATCAGAAAGCCCAAACGGGTCTTGAAAAAGCAACAGGAACCATTAAGAGAGAACTAGGTCGCAAGCTGACCCTCTATAAAATTCCTGATTTGGTCTTTGAAAAAGACCAATCCATTGAGTATGGCAACAAAATTGACCAAATGTTGCGTGCCCTTGAGCAAAAAGATTAAGATAGGAAAGTCGGATGGCAACATTCGGCTTTTTATGTTTGAAAGTTTTTGTGTAGCCTGCTCAAACTATTTTGGAAATAGGGAAATGGAGTTATTCATACATCTAAGTATCTTCCCTTAGTTTTTTCATATACTATTTCCTTGTCTAACCAGTTGTGTCTGCTATCGTTGCCTAGTAGTAAAAGACCTTAATAAAAATGAACGGCAGGACTACAAATATGGTATAATGATATCGTATCGATGTCTGTTATGCTAAAAATTTTTTATTTGCTGTAACCGAATTTCAAAAGGAGAATATCATGAAAACATATTTGACTAGGTTGTTGCTTCTTTCTACTGTATGTTTGCTGGTAGCATGTCAAGGCGGTCAGGTGCCAAAAGTGAGTAGTCCTAGCTCTACTTCCTCTAATCAGATTGCGACCAGTTCTAGCCCATCATCTTCTATAGCCACTTCCTCTAGTTCAAGTGAGCAAGAGATTTCGACGACTGAGATAAGCGTGCCAATTGCCTACCAATCTATTCTCGAGCGCTACAAGGATAGTCTAGGCCAGACCGCTGAAGCTCTTTCTCAAGATGAAGTTAGCAGTCATCTAACTTTGTTGACAAATCAAACTTATGACTATAGCGGACTATTTTATAGTTTGTATGATATCAATCATGATGGAGCAGAGGAGCTGCTCTTGGCTTTTGACAAGTCAGGAGAGTATGTCTTAATTGATCTTTATACTCAGCTTGCTGGTGAAGACTTGCGCTTGGTGGACAATTTCCGAAACATTGGGTTTGAGATTGGTCCAGATGCTCGCCTCTATCCCTTGCAGGATGGGACTTATCTTTTTGAAGCAGAGGGTGTTTTCCGAATCTATCAGTATCAGGCTATGATTCCAGGATTGAAGAGAATTTCAGAGGATACTAGCAGGCCGGAAACTGCTGCTTTGCTTGATTTGACAAGCTTAACTTGGACCAAATTGGAAAAATAATAGCATTCAGGGCTGGATTACCAGTCCTTTTTGCTGATTTTCTGAAAAAATACTTTAAGTTTTCTTTTGGCTATCTTTAATCTTTCTTTTAGGAATGTGGAGTAAACTAAGAGCATATCAGGAAGGCAAGCGAACTTCCTAAAGAAAGAAAAGGAATTTACATTATGAAAACAAATCTTAAAAAACTTCTTTACTCTGGCGTAACTCTTATGAGTTTAGGTGTCTTGGCTGCTTGTTCGACAGCTTCCAGTTCGACAACAACATCAAGTTCAGCAACGACTAGTCAAACAAATGTCGCTTCAACCACAAGCAACGGAAACTCATCGACTTCGAGTACTTCTTCAATTGACTGGTCAGCCCTTCCAACAAAAGAAGTAACACTCTCAAATGATGGTTTGAACATTACAGAAGGTGGTACATATATCCTGACCGGGTCAACTACCGCAGGTGTGACAGTTGAAACAGATGCCAATGTCCGTATCGTTTTAGCAGGTGCAGAAATCTCAAGTTCAGATACTGCTGCTATCAATGTCATTCAGGCTGGTAATGTTGAATTGGAAATCAAAGACGGAACTAGTAATACTGTAAAAGATACTAGCAACCACTCAGATACAAACATTGAAGGTGCTATCCATGTTGAAGCAGATTTGACTATTACTGGTAATGGAAATCTAACAGTTGAAGCAAACTTCCAAGACGGTATTGTTTCAACGGATGACATGGTTGTTAATGCTGGCAATATCAAAGTAACAGCAGTCGATGACGGTATTCGAGGGAAAGATTCGATGACTGTCAATGGTGGTGTCATTGATGTAACTGCAGGTGGTGATGGTATCAAGTCAACAAATGACACGGATACAACAAAAGGTTATACAACGATTACTGGTGGTGCTATCACTGTGAAGGCAGGTGATGATGCCATCAAAGCAGAAACCGCACTGACAATTGATGGAGGCACGATTACTGTTCCAGAATCAGCAGAAGCTATGGAAGGAACGAATATTACCATCAATGGTGGTACATTAGATGTCTACGGTTCAGATGATGCTATCAACGCGGCAAGTACAATTTCATCAGACATCTTTATCAAAGTGACTGGTGGTGATTTGAAAGTTGCAGTAGGTAGTGGAGATACTGATGCTTTTGATGCCAATGGTGATATCTATGTATCAGGTGGTACTATTGATGTGACAGCTCCAACCTCAGCCTTTGACTTTGATGGAACTGCTGAATTGACAGGTGGTACAGTAACTGTTAATGGCCAACAAATTAGCCAGATTGTAGCAACTGGTCCTGGCGGTGGCTGGTAAAAAACTGAATGTAGGATAAGAAAAAGGTCTGAGTTGAGCAACTCAGACCTTTCGTTTTCTATCCATATTTGGGAGGTTAATCTTATATTTGATGACCAAGAGTCGAATAATCAGACTGATGGAAAAAATACTAATGAAAACGGGAATTTGCGGTAATTGCCAATCGACAATACAAAGGTGGTAGAGAAGACCGGAAAAGAAGGCTAGCACAGCATAAACATCTTCCTTCAGAACGATGGGCGTTTCATTAACCAGTAAATCGCGGGCAATACCGCCACCAACACCTGTTAGAGCGGCCAAGATGCCAGTTGTCATGGCGTTTAGTTGAAGGTCAACTCCAGTATTGGCACCGATAAGGGCAAAGATGGCTAGTCCGATGGCATCAAAGACCAGATTGGTCTGGGAAAGTAAAATAATCATTTTTTTATCCAGTGGCTGGTCTTGCTTCATATTGATGACAATCACATACATGATAATGGCTACACCGATAGAAAGGTAGATAGCCTTGGGGTCTGTTAAGGCAGCTGGGATATGATTGGCCATGGTATCACGAATGATACCACCGCCCACAGCTGTGATGATACTGAGTAGACAGATACCAAAAATATCTAGTTTCTTATTGAATCCCTTAACAGCACCTGAAACAGCGAAAGCGATTGTACCGATATAGTTGCAAATGATAAGAAATAAATCAAATTCCATAGGCACCTCCATCTATATAATAACAAAAAGAAAAAGGGCTGACAAGTCTGTCCAAAAGTTTGTGAAATAAAAAACAAACGAAAAAACAAAAAGTGAAGCAGTAGTAAAAAATAGCAGGAAAATCAGTGTTTTCACGAAATTTTCAGTAAATAAGAAAACGGTTCAAATACTTGCCATTTGTGAAATATTGGTCTATCATAGTACAGAAAGAGAAAAAACCTTTGGAGGAAATTATGGTATCTATCTCAAAAGAACAACACTTGGATATGTTCCTAAAAATGCAACAAATCCGTGATGTTGACATGAAATTGAACAAATTGGTGCGTCGTGGCTTCGTACAAGGTATGACTCACTTCTCAGTTGGTGAAGAAGCTGCGGCCGTTGGACCAATCGCTGGTTTGACAGAGCAAGACATCATCTTCTCACACCACCGTGGTCATGGTCACGTTATTGCAAAAGGTATTGATATCAACGGTATGATGGCAGAGCTTGCTGGTAAAGCAACAGGTACATCAAAAGGCCGTGGTGGTTCTATGCACTTGGCTAACGTTGAAAAAGGAAACTTTGGTTCAAACGGTATCGTAGGTGGTGGTTATGCCCTTGCAGTAGGTGCGGCCCTTACTCAACAATACCTTGGTACAGATAATATCGTTATTGCCTTCTCAGGTGACTCAGCGACAAACGAAGGTTCATTCCACGAATCAATGAACTTGGCAGCTGTTTGGAATTTGCCAGTTATCTTCTTTATCACCAACAACCGTTACGGTATTTCAACTGACATTTCTTATTCTACTAAGATTCCTCACCTCTACCAACGTGCTGCTGCATACGGAATGCCAGGTCACTATGTGGAAGATGGAAACGACGTGATTGCCGTTTATGAGAAAATGCAAGAAGTTATCGAATACGTTCGTGCAGGTAACGGTCCAGCCATGGTCGAAGTTGAATCATACCGCTGGTTTGGTCACTCAACTGCTGACGCAGGTGTTTACCGTACAAAAGAAGAAGTAAACGAGTGGAAAGCAAAAGACCCACTTAAGAAATACCGCAAATACTTGACAGAGAACAAGATTGCGACTGACGAAGAATTGGATGCCATCGAAGCACAAGTTGCAGAACAAGTAGAAGCATCTGTGAAATTCGCACAAGAAAGCCCAGATCCAGACATCTCAGTAGCTTACGAAGACGTGTTTGTAGATTAAGTAACGAGAACGTTAAAAGGACACAGCGAAAATAGGAAATCAGCCAAGGAAATTGGGATTTCCTGCTGATTTATCTTTTTCGCACAGTCCTTAGTTCGAGTACAATTCTAAGTTGTGAGGTCGTCTAAAAAACGACTGAAAATAGGGAACTGACACAGTGTGCTTGCACACAAGGAAGTTCGCACCTAAAGGTAGCCACATCCGTAATTCAGCTGAAACGGTTGCGTCTCTTTTTTCCGAGTTTTTAGACCGAACACGATTGTAACGTAAGAAGTTTGACTAAGCTCTAAAGAGCAAGTCAAACTAGGGTAGCTCACCAAGGTGGACTACCTACTTACCTCACTAACTTCGCCTATTCAGCAATATCGGCTGAATAGTCTTCGTGTCGTAAGTGACGTGATCAGTTTGACTAAGTTCTAAAGAGCAAGTCAAACTCTAGGGTAGCTCGAGTAGCTATGACGTTTGATTACAATGAAGTAATTGATTGTTTTCTATATTTTACTTGTTACAGTAAAGATAAATTGATATAAATTAGGAGTAAAAAATGGCTGAAACAAAAGTAATGGCCTTGCGTGAAGCGATTAACTTGGCTCAAAGCGAAGAAATGCGTAAGGATGAAAAAGTATTCTTGATGGGTGAAGACGTCGGTATCTACGGCGGAGACTTCGGTACATCTGTTGGTATGTTGGACGAATTTGGTCCAAAACGCGTTCGCGACACACCTATCTCTGAGGCTGCAATCGCTGGTTCTGCGGTTGGTGCGGCTCAAACCGGCCTTCGTCCAATCGTTGACTTGACTTTCATGGACTTCGTGACAATTGCCCTTGATGCCATTGTTAACCAAGCTGCCAAAACTAACTACATGTTTGGTGGTGGTTTGAAGACACCTGTAACCTTCCGTGTGGCTTCAGGTTCTGGTATCGGTTCTGCTGCCCAGCACTCACAATCTCTTGAAGCTTGGTTGACGCATATTCCAGGTATCAAGGTGGTTGCACCAGGTACAGCTAACGATGCAAAAGGTCTTTTGAAATCATCTATCCTTGACAACAACCCAGTTATCTTCTTGGAGCCAAAAGCTCTTTACGGTAAAAAAGAAGAAGTTAACTTGGACCCAGATTTCTACATTCCACTTGGTAAGGGTGAAATCAAACGTGAAGGTACTGATGTAACCATTATTTCATACGGTCGTATGTTGGAACGTGCCTTGAAAGCTGCTGAAGAAGTAGCTGCAGAAGGCATCAGCGTAGAAGTAGTTGACCCACGTACCCTTATCCCATTGGATAAAGAATTGATCATCGAATCTGTGAAGAAAACTGGTAAGGTTATCTTGGTTAACGATGCTTACAAAACAGGTGGTTTCATCGGTGAAATCGCATCAATCATCACAGAAAGCGAAGCCTTTGACTACTTGGATGCACCAATCATCCGTATCGCTTCAGACGATGTACCAGTTCCTTACGCAAACATTCTTGAAAACGCAGTATTGCCAAACGTAGAGAAAATCAAAACGGCAATCTATAAGCAAGTAAACAAGGGTTAAGAATCATGAAAGGACGGGCAACCGTCCTAGCCCTGTTTGAAAGAGTGTAGCCAGCATTTGACCTGACTTGATGAAACGGTCTGATTTATTGGTTACGTAAGAAACTGAAAGAAAGGAATTGAACCCGTCCGGAAAACTCGGAAAAAAGATAATTCGCTACGAAAATGAGGATTTTCTATTTTTCAATCGTTTTCTGTTCGGACTTGGTATCTTAAAAATGGCTATTGAAATCATTATGCCTAAGCTCGGTGTGGACATGCAAGAAGGTGAAATCATCGAGTGGAAAAAACAAGAGGGCGATTTCGTCAACGAAGGCGATGTCATCTTGGAAATGATGTCTGACAAGACCAGCATGGAGCTGGAAGCAGAAGAGTCAGGCGTCCTATTGAAAATTGTTCATGGAAACGGTGCTACCGTCCCTGTTACCGAAGTCATTGCTTACTTGGGTGCTGAAGGCGAAACGGTTGAAGCAGGAGCTTCATCTGCACCTGCTGTTGAACCAGCAGCGGCTATTGAAGAAGTACCTGCAGGTCGCACGCCTGTTATTGTTGCTCCTGCAGCTGCTGCCAAACCACAAGGTGGTGGCAAGGTTCGTGCTACTCCAGCAGCGCGTAAATTGGCGCGTGAGCTTGGAATTGACTTGGGTCTTGTACCAGGAACTGGTGCAAATGGCCGTGTCCACAAGGCTGACGTTGAAGACTTCAAGGGAGCAGCTCCAAAAGCAACTCCGCTTGCAGCCCGTATTGCAGCAGACCAAGGTGTTGACCTGTCAACCCTTACTGGTTCAGGTGTCAATGGTAAGATTGTCAAGGACGACGTTCTTGCAGTACTTGCTCCTGCAGCTGTAGAAACTGCTGCTCCAGCACCGAAAGCTGAAGAGAAACCAGCTAAAGAATTGCCAGAAGGCGTTGAAATCATCAAGATGAGCCCAATGCGTAAGGCTATTTCAAAAGGTATGGTCAACTCTTACTTGACAGCTCCAACCTTTACGCTTAACTACGATATCGACATGACCAACCTCATGGCACTTCGTAAGCAAGTCCTTGAGCCAATCATGAACAAGACTGGTTTGAAAGTAACATTTACTGACTTGATCGGTCTTGCAGTGGTTCGTACATTGATGAAGGAAGAACACCGCTATATGAATGCATCTTTGATTAACGATGCTCAAGAAATCGAGTTGCACAAGTTTGTCAACCTCGGTATCGCGGTAGGTTTGGATGAAGGCTTGGTGGTGCCAGTTGTTCATGGTGCAGATAAGATGAGCTTGTCTGACTTCGTGGTGGCTTCAAAAGATGTCATCAAGAAGGCTCAATCTGGTAAGTTGAAGGGTGCGGAAATGTCAGGTTCTACCTTCTCTATCACCAACTTGGGTATGTTCGGTACTAAGACCTTCAACCCTATCATCAACCAACCAAACTCAGCCATCCTTGGTGTTGCAGCTACTGTTCAAACACCAGTTGTTATTGACGGTGAGATCAAGATCCGTCCAATCATGGCGCTCTGCTTGACCATTGACCACCGTATTGTTGATGGTATGAATGGTGCTAAGTTCATGGTTGACTTGAAGAACTTGTTGGAAAACCCATTGGAATTGTTGATCTGAGATAAGATGCAAAAGGCGTTAAGAAAACCGTATGAAAATAGGAAATCAACGATGTGCCTTGAGGCACGAGGCGATTTATCTTTTTCAATAGGTTTTTAGCCTGTGCTCAATTTGGTAAAGAGAAAAAATAAAGAAAGGATGTAGAACGAGTTCGTGACATTTGAACACGAACTAAATGCTTCGGAATTTAGATAGTCCGCCTCGGATGCAAGCATCCTACGTTGGACTCCTAAAATTCTGTCGCATTTGACGTTCTTTGTATCATAACTATGGCAATTGAAATTATTATGCCTAAACTTGGTGTAGATATGCAAGAAGGCGAAATCATCGAGTGGAAAAAACAAGAAGGTGATTTTGTCAACGAAGGCGATGTTATCTTGGAGATGATGTCAGACAAGACAAGCATGGAATTGGAAGCAGAAGAGTCAGGTGTTCTTTTGAAAATCGTTCACGGTAACGGTGCAACTGTTCCTGTAACAGAAGTCATTGCTTACCTTGGTGCAGAAGGCGAATCAGTAGAAGTTGGTGCTGCACCTGCTCCAGCTGAGGTTGCTCAAGCAACTGCTGACTTGAAAGCAGCTGGTTTGGAAGTACCTGCAGCTCCTGCAGCAGCTCCACAAGCTCCTAAGGCTGAATTGGCAGCTGACGAGTATGACATGGTTGTTGTCGGTGGTGGTCCTGCTGGTTACTACGCTGCCATTCGCGGTGCTCAATTAGGCGGTAAAATCGCTATCGTTGAGAAATCAGAATTTGGTGGTACCTGCTTGAACAAGGGATGTATCCCAACGAAGACCTACCTCAAAAATGCTGAAATCCTTGACGGCTTGAAGATTGCTGCTGAGCGTGGTATCAACCTTGCTTCAACAAACTACACCGTTGATATGGATAAGACAGTTGACTTCAAGAACAAGGTTGTGAAGACACTGACTGGTGGCGTTCAAGGTCTCTTGAAAGCTAACAAGGTAACGATCTTCAACGGCCTTGGTCAAGTAAACCCTGACAAGACTGTTGTTATCGGCGACAAGGTCATCAAAGGTCGTAGCATCGTTCTTGCAACAGGTTCGAAAGTATCACGCATCAACATCCCAGGTATTGATTCTAAGCTGGTATTGACTTCTGATGATATCCTTGACTTGCGTGAAATTCCAAAGTCACTCACTGTTATGGGTGGTGGCGTAGTCGGTGTGGAACTTGGTTTGGTTTACGCATCATACGGCACAGAAGTAACAGTTGTTGAGATGGCTGACCGTATCATTCCAGGTATGGACCGCGAAGTGTCTGTCGAATTGCAAAAAGTCCTTTCTAAGAAAGGTATGAAATTCTTGACCTCAGTTGGGGTATCTGAAATCGTTGAAGCTAATAACCAATTGACCATCAAGTTGAACGACGGCTCAGAAATCGTTTCTGAAAAAGCCCTTCTTTCAATCGGTCGTGTACCACAATTGGCTGGTCTTGAAAATCTTAACCTTGAACTAGACCGCGGTCGTATCAAGGTTAACGAATACCAAGAAACATCTATCCCAGGTATCTACGCACCAGGTGATGTCAACGGTACTAAGATGTTGGCTCACGCTGCTTACCGTATGGGTGAAGTGGCAGCTGAAAATGCCATCCATGGCAACCACCACAAGGCTAAATTGGACTTCACACCAGCAGCGGTTTACACACACCCAGAAATCGCTATGGTTGGTTTGACAGAAGACCAAGCTATCGAGAAATATGGTAAAGAAAACATCCTTATCGGTCGCAACAGCTTTACTGGTAATGGTCGTGCCATCGCTTCTAACGAAGCACATGGTTTCGTAAAAGTTATCGCTGATAAGAAATACCATGAAATCCTTGGTGTTCACATCATCGGTCCAGTTGCGGCTGAAATGATCAACGAAGCAGCAACCATCATGGAATCTGAGTTGACAGTTGACGACGTGGCAGCATCAATCCACGGTCACCCAACCTTCTCAGAAGTGATGTACGAAGCCTTCCTTGATGTGCTTGGTGTTGCGATCCACAACCCACCAAAGCGGAAATAATCGGATGAATAAAACAGTCATCGCCAGCAATGGTAAAGACGTAGAATAAGAAAAACGGCAGTGTGCCGTTTTTCTTTAAGGGAGGATAAAATCGAATGAAAATTGAACATCTTGCTATCTATGCTCAAGACCTAGAAGGAATGCGGAATTTCTTTGAAACTTATTTCGGTGCAAAGTCCAATCAACTCTATCACAATACAAAAACAAGTTTTAAATCCTATTTCCTGACTTTTGAAGATGGAGCTCGTCTTGAAATTATGACTAGAGATGATGTGGTGGACAAGCCTAGCCAGCTCAATCACTTGGGGCTGATTCATCTAGCCTTTAGTTTGGGAAGTGAAGAAGCGGTGAATGAATTGACTGAGCAATTGGTCGCAGCGGGTTATCAGCTTCTCAGTGGCCCACGAGTTACTGGAGATGGTTACTATGAATCTTGTATTCTAGGTTTTGAGGATATCCAAATTGAATTAACAGTGTGAAACAGGGAGATAGGATAGCGAAACAATTTACTTATTGTTTCACGGTGAAGCCTTCTTTGATACTCAAAAACGAGTACAAGGGAGGGTCGATTCTCCTTTGAGTGAAAAAAGAACAGAGCAGGCGTATGTATATAAACTACGCCAAGAACCTCATTCCTTTGTTATAAAACAGCTATCGCTACAAACGGAGCTGATGTGGAATAATGTTTGAAAGACAGGTCTTCGGACTTGTCTTTTGTTATCGTTTCCACTATAATAAAAATTAGTTAACAATAAAGGAGTTTTGCATGAAATACATTGTAAACAACAGCAATGACCCAGCTTATAACATTGCGCTTGAAGCTTATGCATTCAAGGAATTAACAGATATCGACGAGATTTTTATTCTCTGGATCAATGAGCCTGCCATCATTATCGGTAAGCACCAGAATGCCATTGAAGAAATCAACAAGGAATTCACAGACGAAAAAGGCATCCATGTGGTTCGCCGTCTGTCAGGTGGTGGCGCAGTTTACCATGACCTCAACAACCTCAATTACACCATTATCTCCAATAAGGCAGATGAGGGAGCTTTTGATTTCAAAACCTTCTCCAAGCCTGTCATTGATACCCTTGCAACACTGGGTGTAGAAGCTAACTTCACTGGTCGTAATGACCTGGAAATCGACGGCAAGAAAATCTGTGGTAATGCGCAAGCCTACGCAAAAGGTCGTATGATGCACCACGGTTGCTTGCTCTTTGATGTGGATATGTCGGTCTTGGCAAGTGCCCTCAAGGTCAGCAAAGATAAGATTGAGTCTAAAGGCGTCAAGTCAGTCCGTGCCCGCGTGACCAATATCAACAACGAATTACCAGAGAAGATGACCGTTCTGGAGTTCAAGGACGCCATCCTCAACCAAATGAAGCAAGAATACCCAGACATGGATGAGTATGTCTTGTCAGAAGATGACTTGGCTCGTATCCAAGAAATCCGTGACAGCCAGTTTGCGACTTGGGATTGGACCTACGGTCAAACACCAGAATACACAGTGGAGCGTAGCGTTCGTTACCCGGCTGGTAAAATCACAACCTACATCAAGGCTGAAAAATCAGTCATCGAATCTATCAAGATTTACGGAGATTTCTTCGGAATTGGTGATGTATCGGACATCGAAGACTTGTTGGTCGGTACTCGTTACGAGTATGCAGATGTGCTTGCAAAATTGCAAGAAATCGACACAGCTCACTATTTCTCTCGCATGACAACAGAAGAAGTAGCAAAAGCGATTGTGGCATAATCTATTTGGCTGTCCATGAACTTGGATAGTCTTTTCTTTTGTGAAATTGTTTTCAGTAAGCCCTTTTCACTTGCACATTTTCTATATTATGGTATAATTATTTTCTGTGAGTATCCCTCACTTACTCGTGGCTAGACCATGAGTCATTAGACCAAAAGGAGGAACATATCAATGGCTAAATACGAAATTCTTTATATTATTCGTCCAAACATTGAAGAAGAAGCTAAAAACGCTTTGGTAGCACGCTTTGACTCTATCTTGACTGACAACGGTGCAACAATCGTTGAATCAAAAGCATGGGAAAAACGTCGCCTTGCATACGAAATCAAAGATTTCCGCGAAGGTTTGTACCACATCGTTAACGTTGAAGCAAACAACGATGAAGCTCTTAAAGAGTTTGACCGTTTGTCAAAAATCAACGGCGACATTCTTCGTCACATGATTGTCAAACTTGACGCGTAAGAAGGTAGATTATGATAAATAATGTAGTATTGGTTGGTCGTATGACCCGTGATGCAGAACTTCGTTATACTCCGTCTAACCAGGCTGTTGCGACTTTTACTCTGGCAGTTAACCGCAATTTTAAAAATCAAAACGGTGAGCGTGAAACGGATTTTATCAACGTAGTCATTTGGCGTCAACAAGCTGAGAATTTGGCGAATTGGGCTAAGAAAGGTGCTCTGATTGGTGTTACTGGTCGTATTCAGACTCGTAGCTATGATAACCAGCAGGGACAGCGTGTCTACGTGACTGAGGTGCTTGCGGATAGTTTCCAACTCTTGGAAAGCCGTACTGCTCGTGAAGGTCAAGGTGGTGCTTATTCAGCAGGTAATTCATTTGCCGCTGGGAATGACTATAACTCACCTTATCAAGCACCTGCACAATCTACACCTAACTTCGCTAGAGAAGAAAGTCCATTTGGAGCTAGTAATCCAATGGATATATCAGACGATGACCTACCATTCTAGGTCTGAAATAATAATATAAAGGAGAACACACATGGCTCAACAACGTCGTGGCGGTTTCAAACGCCGTAAAAAAGTTGACTATATCGCAGCTAACAAAATTGAATATGTTGATTACAAAGATACTGAGCTTCTTAGCCGTTTCATTTCTGAACGTGGAAAAATCCTTCCACGCCGTGTAACTGGAACTTCAGCTAAAAACCAACGTAAAGTAACAACAGCTATCAAACGTGCTCGCGTAATGGCATTGCTACCATTCGTAAACGAAGATTAAAAAAATCGCCCTGTGTGGCGATTTTTTCTTGCGCTCTAGAAATGCAAAAAGCGCAATAACAGTATGGACTGTTTTTTCATGAGCTCGGAAATTAGAAGGCGAATTAAGTCCTTGAATGGACTGTTTTTTCACGAACTTGAAAATGAGAAAGCGCATCAAGACCCTGACGGGTCTTTTTAGCTTGCACCCTAGAAACTGGAAAGGCGTAACGGCGAGAGTGGACCATTTTTTCTTGCGCTCTAGAAATGTGAAAAGCGCAATAACAGTATGGACTGTTTTTCACGAACTTGAAAAGAAGCAAGTGAAGAATATTATCTATCCAGTCTGTTTCAGCTGATTATACAGGCTTATGTCAATGAATAGCATTTCCAGGTGTCTTGATAGCTGGACTGTATAGATGGATAAAAGCGACTGGAATATTCCAATCGCTTTGTTTTATTATTGAACTGGTGACATGGCATTGCGGATATTGTATTTCTTTTTCAAGAAGTAGCGAGCTCCGAAAGCTGCAGCTCCAATAAGAATGGTAACAAGTGGAGGCAAGACAGGGTTTAGGCTAGTAGGGATTAGTGCTGCCAAGAGGAAGACAAGTGACCACGCCAGCGTAGCAAGACCAAGGAAGAGGACTGCTTTCAGTAATTTAGGACGTTGACCAGTTTTGATTTGTTCTCTGTAAACGAAGTGGTACATGAAGTACATACCTGCTCCGACACCAAAGCCAATGACCAATAGAGTGAACAAGCCATACTGGGCACCTTGTCCCAATAAGTTCATCAATCCATTGATACCTGCAATAATAGCAAGCATGAAGAGACTAGAATCCAGCCACATCAACCAAGGATTTTCGTTGTATTCTACCTGGTCTTTTTTCTCTTGTTCAGAAATAGTTTTGCTGGCCGCCCATTCACTCGGTGCTCCATAGAGATTGCGAGCTGTTACGCCAGTTTTTTGTTTCTCGATAATAGTCGGCAAGATTTCTTCCAGCAGTTCCTTAATTTCGCTATCAGACTTACCATCTTTGATAAGCTGGTTGGTTGCGATGTGGATGAATTCCTGGTTTTTCTTGGTTAATTCTTTAAATTCTGTAAATGACATTGTAATCTCCTAATGTTAGAACCATCTCTTACGAATGAAGTAGAAGGTTAATGATAAGCTGATGGCAAAGGCGAAGAGGATAATCCACCAAAATGCATAGGGAATATCGTTAAAGGGAATGATGTTATCCTTAAAGTTCATACCATAGGCAGAGAAGACCATGGTTGGAATGGACATGACAATGGTCATGAGTGCCAAGGTTTTCATGATGGTATTCTGGTTGTTGGAAATGATTGAGGCAAAGGCGTGGGTCATGGAGTTTAGGATGGAACCATAGATGTCTGCCATCTCAATAGCCTGCTGGGTTTCGACCAGGGTGTCTTCCAACAAATCTTCGTCTTCTTCGTATTTTCGTAATAGGCGAGAAGAAGAAGCCAGCTTTTTGACCAAACGTTCGTTGGTTTTGAGGGAGGCCTTGAAGTAGACGATGGTTTTTTCCAATTCCATGAGAACAATCAATTCTTCGTTACGAGTGGCTTCGTGGAGTTGTTTCTCAATCTCCTCGCTCTTTCTGTCAATGGTCCGTAGGGCAGACAAGTAGAGTTGGGCATTGCGGTAGAGGATTTGGAAAACGAAGCGAGATTTCATAAAGGTGAAGAAATTCCGCAAACGACGATGGATAAATTGGTCAAAGAGTGGTAAAGGCTCTAAACAAGTTGTAATAATGGCATCCTCGGTCAAGACAATACCAAGCGGAATGGTGATATAGTAGGTCTTGTTATTTCGCTCCTCAAGAATAGGAACGTCCACCAGGATTAGTGTGTAATCATCTTCGACCGTAATACGAGAAGACTCTTCCGCATCGAGAGGTGCTCGTAGGTCAGCGATGTCAATCTTATAGTGTTCAGCCACTTCCATTGACTCGCTCTGGGAGGGGTTAACCAAATTAATCCAAGCCCCAGGTTCAAAGGTTTGGATCTCTTCTAAATCAGTCATGGTTGATAGAAAAATCTGTTTCATATGACGCCCTCCTTTTACAATTGTTTTGTTAACGCAACCTCTATTATACCAAAAAATGTACTATTTCGGAAAGGTTTTATGCAGAAATGTGTTATAATATGTAGACATTTAAGCGAATGAGTTGTACGGACTTTTTCTTATCTCTCATGTTACAACTTAGAGCCTCTTAAGAAAGGAATTGAATACGCCTTAACCACTGTGTGAAAAATGGTCATTTCCGTGTATACGGATGAGAGTTTTTGTGTCTAAGAAATCAAAGATTTCGGACTTACCACCTATTTTCACCGTAGGTTTTACGTGTTTTGTATCTTAAATTATGCAAGAAAATATTGTAATCCATGGGGCGCGTGCCCATAATTTGAAAAATATTGATGTGACTATTCCGCGTGAGAAACTGGTAGTAGTGACTGGTTTGTCGGGGTCTGGTAAGTCGAGTTTGGCTTTTGATACCCTATATGCCGAAGGCCAACGTCGGTATGTGGAAAGTCTTTCAGCCTATGCTCGTCAGTTCTTGGGCAACATGGACAAGCCAGATGTGGATTCCATCGAAGGTCTTAGCCCTGCTATTTCCATAGACCAAAAAACAACCTCGCGGAACCCGCGTTCGACAGTCGGGACGGCAACGGAAATCAATGACTATCTCCGCCTACTCTATGCTCGGGTCGGGGTACCTTACTGTATCAATGGCCACGGAGCAATTGCGGCTTCTTCGGTGGAGCAAATCGTTGATGAGGTTTTGGAATTACCAGAACGCCAACGTTTGCAGATTCTAGCACCGATTGTACGGAAGAAAAAGGGGCAACACAAGACCGTTTTTGAGAAGGTGCAGAAGGACGGCTATGTTCGGGTCCGTGTCAATGGGGATGTCTATGATGTGTCGGAAGTGCCTGAATTGTCCAAGAGTAAGGCTCATAACATTGAGGTTGTGGTCGATCGGATTGTGATCAAAGAGGGTATTCGTTCGCGGCTTTTCGACTCTATCGAAGCAGCTTTACGGATTGCGGACGGCTATGTCATCATCGATACAATGGATGAGAAGGAACTGCTCTTCTCTGAGTACTATGCCTGCCCAGTTTGTGGTTTTACAGTGCCAGAGTTGGAGCCTCGCCTCTTCTCTTTCAATGCTCCTTTTGGGTCTTGTAGCGACTGTGACGGTTTGGGGATGAAGCTGGAAGTGGATACGGATTTGATTGTCCCAGATGCCAGCAAGACCTTGCGTGACGGTGCCTTGGCTCCGTGGAATCCCATCTCTTCTAACTACTATCCTCAGATGTTGGAGCAGGCTATGAACCACTTTGGTGTGGATATGGACAAGCCTTTCGAGGAATTGACGGATGAGGAGAAGAACCTGATTTTCAACGGGTCGGACGGCAAAGAATTTCATTTCCACTATGAAAATGAATTCGGTGGGGTACGTGATATCGATATTCCCTTTGAAGGTTTGATTACTAACATTAATCGTCGCTACCGTGAAACCAACAGTGACTATACGCGGACGGTTATGAAGGCTTACATGAATGAGCTGACCTGTGGAACCTGCCACGGCTATCGCCTCAATGACCAAGCCCTGTCTGTTAAAGTTGGTGGCGAGCAGGGACTTCATATTGGGCAGTTATCTGACTTGTCTGTAGCGGATCATTTGCAAGTCATTGAAAATCTGACCTTGTCTGAAAATGAAGCGACGATTGCGACGCCCATTGTCAAGGAAATCAAGGATCGCCTGTCCTTCCTTAACAACGTTGGTCTAAATTACCTAACGCTTTCACGAGCAGCGGGGACATTGTCTGGTGGTGAGAGCCAGCGGATTCGTCTGGCGACCCAGATCGGCTCAAACCTGTCTGGTGTTCTCTATATTCTGGATGAGCCGTCGATTGGTCTGCACCAGCGGGACAATGACCGCCTTATTGCTAGTCTTAAGAAGATGCGGGATTTGGGCAATACCTTGATTGTGGTGGAACACGATGAGGATACCATGCGTGAGGCGGACTGGTTGATTGACATCGGCCCAGGTGCGGGTGTGTTTGGCGGAGAAATCGTGGCCTCTGGAACGCCTGCCCAAGTAGCCAAAAACAAGAAATCCATTACAGGTCAGTACCTGTCTGGCAAACGTGAAATTCCAGTTCCTTTGGAACGTCGTGTTGGCAATGGTCGTTTCCTAGAGGTAACAGGTGCCAAGGAAAACAACCTGCAAGATGTGACTGTTCGGTTCCCGCTTGGGAAATTTGTGGCGGTGACAGGGGTGTCTGGCTCAGGTAAATCAACTCTGGTCAACTCCATTTTGAAAAAAGCTATTGCTCAGAAACTCAATCGCAATTCGGACAAGCCAGGCAAGTTCAAATCCATTTCAGGAATTGAACACTTGGACCGCCTGATTGATATTGACCAAAGCCCGATTGGACGAACACCGCGTTCCAACCCAGCTACCTACACAGGTGTCTTTGACGATATTCGTGACCTCTTTGCCCAAACCAATGAAGCCAAAATCCGTGGCTACAAGAAGGGACGGTTCTCTTTTAACGTCAAAGGTGGACGGTGTGAGGCTTGTTCTGGTGACGGGATTATCAAGATTGAAATGCACTTCCTGCCAGATGTCTTTGTTCCTTGCGAAGTCTGCCATGGTCACCGTTATAACTCTGAAACCTTGGAAGTACATTACAAGGAGAAAAATATCGCCCAAGTCCTTGATATGACGGTCAATGACGCGGTCGAGTTCTTCAAACACATTCCGAAAATTGAGCGCAAACTCCGTACCATTCAAGATGTGGGCTTGGGCTATGTTACTCTAGGTCAGCCAGCAACCACTCTATCAGGTGGGGAAGCCCAGCGGATGAAGTTGGCTTCTGAACTTCACAAGCGGTCAACAGGGAAATCCTTGTATATCTTGGATGAGCCGACGACAGGCTTGCATACAGAGGACATTGCCCAGTTGCTCAAGGTCTTGGCTCGCTTTGTTGATGATGGCAATACCGTGCTGGTCATCGAGCACAATCTGGATGTCATCAAGACAGCCGACCACATTATCGACATGGGACCAGAAGGTGGTGTCGGCGGTGGTACCGTTGTTGCGACAGGAACGCCAGAAGAAGTGGCAGAGAACCCAGCCAGCTTTACAGGCCAGTATTTGAAAATGAAGTTGAAATAAGCAAGTAAAAAAAGAGCCATCGGCTCTTTTTTACTGTTCCTTATCCATATTATTCAAGGCATAGTCACAAGCCTGAATGACAAAGCTTGAAAAACTAACGTCCTTTTTGACGATTGCTTCTTCAATCCTATCTACCAACTCTGACGGAAATCGAATGGTTTTGATTTCTGTTTCTTTTTTATCTGATTTTAATTTAAATGCCATTTATTTGCTCCTTGTTACAAGTGTATAGGGAAATAAAGCAATATTAAATATCACAATTTGTAATACATTATGTATTGCAAAAATAAATAGAGTATAGTAAAATATAGCTAGCAACAGATAAAGGAGCATTTATGTTGAAGAAATTCTTGTTTTTATGTCTAGCCTTTTTTGCAAGCTTTAGTTTAGTAGCATGTGGCAGCAGTAGCGAACCAACAAATACAAATAAAATTGCCATACCAGTTGGTTCTAGTCCAGAGGAGGCTGACTATCAGTCTGTTCAAAAGCAATTAGAGGATGCTGGTTTTGAAAATGTATCAACACAGAAAATTGAAGATTTGACCTTTGGAATTTTTACTAAAGATGGGGAAATTGAAAAGATTACAGTAAAAGGGACGGATAGTTTTTCGGAGGGGGACTTGTTTGAAAAGGATACGCCTATAACCATTCATTATCATACGTTTAAAAATTATGATAGTTCTGAGGAGAGTTCAGCAAGTAGTAGTGAAGAGAGTAGTTCAAACTTAGAGAATTCATCGTCTAGTTCTGAGCAAGAAGTAAGCACTGAAACTAGCACCAGCCAGTCAGATTCACAAGAACAGGTAATCACACCAGATAATCCAGATTTTGCCTATATTTTAAATAATTTTGACGAGTCAAAAACTCAAGAGTTTGTTGAAAAATATAAAGGACAAATTGTAGAATTTGATGGACATGTTGCTTACATGAATTCTCATGAAAACTATAAGACTAGATTTGATTTTCTGCTCAATGTGGGTGATTGGGAAGAAGGGAATTATGTAGGAATGATGGCATTTGAGAATCTTGCTTTCCATGAATTGAAGTTTGTAGATGAAACTGATACGGTTTCTACAGGTACGAATTTGCACATTAAAGCTAGAATAATCAATGCTGAGAAAAAAGGTCAATTAATCTATTTAGAACCTGTTGAGTTGCGTTCTCGTTAAAAATAGGACTACTGTCTTTTGGCAGTAGTTTTTCTTATTGATAATTTTCTGCTATAATGGTTACAAAATATTTGGAGGTATTCTATGCAAGCGCGTTTGGAAAAATTTGAAGCAAAATTAGCCCAATCAGAAGTGGATGGGATTTTGGTAACAGGACAGAATAATATTTATTACCTGACAGGTTTTTGGGGAACAGAGGCAACTGTCTTTATCAGTGGCAAACGCCGCTTGTTTGTGACGGATGCACGCTATACCTTGATTGCCAAGGCGACAGTGCAGGGCTTTGATATTATTGACAGCCGTTTTGCTCTTGCAGAAATTGCTGAGGTGATTAAGGAAGATGGACTTGAAAAAATTGGTTTTGATAGCGAGGTGACCTATGGTTTCTACCAAAGTCTGACCAGCATTTTTGAGGGGTATCAGTTGGTTGCTATGTCAAACTTTATCGAAGACTTGCGTATGATTAAGGATGAGAAAGAAATTGCGACTATTCGCCGTGCTTGTCAGATTTCAGATCAGGCTTTTATTGATGTTCTTGATTTTATCAAGCCAGGTCAGACGACTGAAATGGATGTCAATCATTTCCTTGA
The DNA here is from genome assembly GCF_002960625.1 of Streptococcus suis. Lineage (GTDB taxonomy): Bacteria > Bacillota > Bacilli > Lactobacillales > Streptococcaceae > Streptococcus > Streptococcus suis_T. The sequence continues at coordinate 88,303 of NZ_POJH01000031.1, read as the reverse complement.
CCATCGCATGCGCCAACTAGGTGCCGAAGGGGCTTCGTTTGAGTTCATCGTGGCATCAGGCTATCGCTCTGCCATGCCCCACGGAAGAGCCTCAGAAAAAGTTATCCAAACGGGTGAAACGCTGACCTTGGACTTTGGTTGCTACTACCAGCATTATGTCAGCGATATGACACGGACCATCCATATCGGTCATGTGACCGACCAAGAACGTGAGATTTACGATGTGGTTTTGCGTGCCAACAAGGCCTTGATTGACCAGGCCAAGGAAGGTGTTACCTACCGCGAGTTTGACGCTATTCCTCGTGAGATTATCAATGCGGCGGGTTATGGAGCCAACTTTACACACGGGATTGGGCACGGGATTGGTTTGGACATTCATGAATATCCTTACTTTGGAAAATCTGACGAGCCAATCAAGGCTGGTATGGTCTTGACGGATGAGCCTGGCATCTATTTGGATGATAAGTACGGTGTTCGTATAGAAGATGACCTATTGATTACGGAAAATGGTTGTGAAGTCTTGACGGTGGCTCCAAAAGAATTGATTGTTCTATAGTTTTCAGTTTATCTTTTATTACGTCGGCAAATGAGGAAACTTCGTTTCGATATTTCCAACTTCAAATACTCCACTGGAGTATTTGAACTCGCCTCGCCGTACCTTAGTACAGCCTTCAGCTCGTTGCCTAGTACTAAAAGTAAACTGATAAACTATAAACTAGGAGTATTTTCTAATGTAGCATTAGAAGATTTGAGAAATTTGACAGTTTATGGTAAAATAAAACGAATAAATAAAATTTTGAAGAGGTATTCAATACAATGATTGAAGCAAGTAAACTTAGAGCAGGTATGACCTTCGAAGCAGAAGGTAAATTGATTAAGGTTTTGGAAGCTAGCCACCACAAGCCAGGTAAAGGTAACACCATCATGCGTATGAAATTGCGTGACGTGCGTACGGGTTCAACTTTTGATACAACTTACCGTCCAGATGAAAAATTTGAACAAGCTATTATCGAAACAGTTCCAGCACAATACCTATATCAAATGGACGACACTGCCTTCTTCATGAATACTGAAACATACGACCAGTATGAAATTCCAGTAGCGACTATCAAAGAAGAATTGCTTTACATCTTGGAAAACTCAGATGTGAAAATCCAGTTCTACGGAACTGAAGTAATCGGTGTGACTGTACCAACAACTGTTGAATTGGTTGTAGCAGAAACACAGCCATCTATCAAAGGTGCAACTGTAACTGGTTCAGGTAAGCCAGCTACCATGGAAACAGGTTTGGTGGTCAACGTGCCAGACTTTATCGAAGCAGGTCAAAAACTGGTTATCAACACAGCAGAGGGAACTTACGTATCACGCGCTTAATCGTTTCCTCCTAGAAAGGAGAGCTTATGACAACAGAATACCAAGGTGAAATTGTTATTGCACCACGCGTTCTTGAAGTGATTACAGGTATTGCGGCAGCCAAAGTGGAAGGGGTACATTCTCTTCACAACAAACGTGTGGCAGATACTTGGTCAAAATCTTCCTTAAATAAAGGTGTGTACCTTCAAACTGACGACGAAGGAAAAGTAACAGCAGACATCTATGTTTACCTAGAGTACGGTGTCAATGTTCCAGCTGTATCCATGGATATTCAACGTGCAGTTAAAACCGCTATTTATAACTATGCAGAAGTTGAAGTGACTGCTGTCAATATTCATGTCAATGGCATTGTTCCAGATAAAACACCAAAACCAGCCTTGAAAGATTTGTTCGGAGAGGATTTCCTTGATGAAGAATAATAGACACGCCCTGCGTAAGTGTGCTTTGCAGGCAATCGTATCACTGGAATTCGGTCAAGAACCTGTACAGGCAGCCCAATTCTCCTATCTTTACGACCAAGAAGAAGAGCAAGAAGGTGTTGAAATTCCGCTTTTCCTTTTAAATCTTATCAATGGTGTGGCAGATTATCGTGAGGATTTGGACAAGGAATTATCTAGCCGACTAAAAGCAGGTTGGACCTTGGACCGATTGACCTTGATTGATAAGAATATCATGCGTTTAGGTCTATTTGAAATCTTGCATTTTGAAGAAACGCCAGACCGTGTAGCTGTCAATGAGGCCATCGAACTAGCCAAAGAATTCTCAGATGAATCCTCGGCCAAATTTATCAATGGTGTTTTGAGCAAATTTATAAAAGAAGAAGCCTAAGTGGTTTCTTTTTTTATGTTTGACCAACAAAAAACTGTACCTGATTGATATCAAGTACAGTTTTGTTTATATGCTGGCCCCTGCAAGTAGGGAAACTGGCAAGATATAATTATGTTTGCTTAATTCCTTACCCTCAATTTTCTCAATCAATAAGTCAACCATTAGTTTTGCAATATCATTTAGGGGTTGCTTAATCGTTGTCAGTTGAGGATAGTAGTTTTCAATAAAGTGGGTTCCATCATAACCAATCAGTTTGAGTTCTTGTGGAATGGACAGGTTGAGTGAACGTGCCACATTCCAGACCAGCATAGCAGTAGCATCACCAGACACGAAAATACCATCTGGTTGATGTTTTTCAATAATCGTACGGATTTCCATTTCTTTTCTAACGGGAGAGAAATCACTGGAAACGTGGTAGACTATGGCATCTGGTAGGATGGAGAGAAATCCTAATTGACGAAGTCCAGTTGGTGAATTTGAATCGTCATTACCAGAAATCATAATAGGTCGCTGGCAACCAGCCTTTTTCAATGTTTTGGCAGCAAGTACACCGCCAGCATGGTTGTCAGATGAAACGACAGGGATTGACGGTGACAGGTTGCGGTCGAAGGCTATGATGGGAGCAGACACTCGATCATAATCCTTGATACCCAAGTTATGACTACCAGAGATAATGCCATCTACCTGGTTGGCTGCCAACATTTCCAGATATTCTCTTTCCTTCTCAGATTCGTGTTGGCTATTGCAAATAATCGTCTTGTAGCCCCGATTGAAGAGTTGGCTTTCTAAGTGACTGATCAATTCTGCATAGAAGACATTACTAATGTTAGGGAAAATCAAGCCAACCAGTTTAGCTGACTTTCCTTGCAAGCTACGAGCTAAGTTATTAGGTTTGTAGCCTAATTCTCGCATAGCTTCCTCAACCTTGCGGACCGTTTTTTCCGATAAATAGCCTTTTTTATTGATGACACGAGAAACCGTTGTCGGACTAACTCCGGCTAACTGTGCGACATCAGTTAGTTTTGCGACCATAATCTAAATGGTAGTAGGTTCCAGTTGGGTTTCCAGCAGTGACAGCAATACCATTTTGATCTGCATCAGGGAAAACGCGACCAGAAAATACTTTTTCTCCTTTATTAATGAAAATTTCAAAGACAGACTTGTCGATGAAGATATTGGCAGTAAGCGCTCCAGGCTCAATATCACAAGCACGACTTGTGCCAAATTCAAGAGCAAATGGCTGACCACAATGTTCGCGATCCAATGTAATCTGTCCATTTTCTGTATCAACAGTCAAGACTAGACCTTTATTGTCTTGGTTTGCAAATAGTACGATTTCATGCTTAGTATCTGCTGAAAAATCAAGTTCCAATTCATAAACATTGTTGGTTTCTTTTTGGTTTGAAAATGGCTGAGCTTCTTGACGAAGGCATGTGATGGCTACAACAGGGTATTGGTAAAGTTTACCGTCCTTGATAGACAATTCTTTGACCAAGGACAAGCAACCTTGGTAATCATAGGTATCTGTTGGGTATTCTACATCGGGAAGGGCCAACCAGCTGACGGACAAGGTGCGACCATCTGGAGCATTGAAGGCCTGGGTTGCGTAGCACTCGAAACCATAATCTAGATTGATAAGCTCACTTGGCTCTACAATAGTTGCTGATTCAGGATCAAAACCTTGACCAATCTTGTACATGTTTGGATAAATGTTGCCGTAGTCCAAAACGTCCTTGTCCAAACCTTGAGGGCAATAAAGAAGGATTGGTTGCTCACCAACGAAAGCAATATTTGGACACTCCATCATGTAGGCAGTCATATCATTGGCAAAATCCAGGTCACCAACCAAGGTCCAGTTGAGGTAGTCATTGTTCTCAGCCTTATAGAGCTTAACAATACCTTTTTTATCTAGATTTTGTCCGCCGACGATGGCGTAATATTGACCTTTGTAGTTGAAGATTTGCGGATCACGGAAGTGGTCGGTTGTATCCTCTGGTTGGTCAATCAAAATCTTATCAATTTTTTCAATCTTGCCGTCCTTGTCCATCAAGGCACCAATTTGATAAGGATGGCGGACCCAATTTTCATCACGGACATTTCCTGTATAGAAGAGGAAGAGCTTGTCACCGAATTCCATAGCCGAACCAGAGTAGGCACCGTGGCTATCCAATGGCGTATCCGGATAAACAACTGTTCCCGTTTCTTCAAAGTGAACAAGGTCAGTGGATTCTGTATGAACCCATGATTTTAAGCCATGTGCAGCACCAAATGGGAAGTATTGGTAAAAGAGGGTCCATTTTCCATTAAAATAAGAAAATCCATTCGGGTCATTCAAAAGACCGTGAGGCGTTTCAATGTGGAAGTTGGTTCTCCAAGGAGAACTCTCCGTATTCTTTTTGATTTTTTCAATGTATTCTGGCGTCCAGTCAGCATAAGCTCTGTAACGTTCTTCAGTAGTAAAGGCCATACTATCTCCAATTTTATCTAATATTTCAATTAATATAGTAAACGTTTTCTTGTGAAAAATCAAGCTTTTTACAGTGATTATTGGAATTTTTTAAAAAATTCTGCAAAACGTTTGACATATTTTGTAAAAGTGATATAATTAAACCATCGAAAGCGTGAAAACACTTTCAAAAAACAAAAAATAATTTAAGGAGATTTTTGCAAGATGAACAATACTGAAATTGCAAAAAAAGTCATTGACGCCCTTGGCGGACGTGAGAACGTACGCAGTGTTGCCCACTGTGCGACTCGTCTTCGTGTCATGGTTGTTGATGAAGGAAAAATCGACAAGGATACAGTCGAAGATATCGAAAAAGTACAAGGTGCTTTCTTCAACTCTGGTCAATACCAAATCATCTTTGGTACTGGTACAGTTAACAAAATCTACGATGAAGTCGTTGCTCTTGGTTTGCCAACAGCGACTACTGGTGAGCAGAAGGCAGAAGCTGCTAAACAAGGCAATGCTTTCCAACGTGCTATCCGTACCTTCGGTGACGTATTCGTTCCAATCATTCCTGCTATCGTAGCAACAGGTCTTTTCATGGGTCTTCGTGGTCTTTTGACACAAGAAGCAATCATGGGAGCTCTTGGTGTTACAGAATGGAACGCTGACTTCATCACTTATACTCAAATCTTAACAGATACAGCCTTCATCATCTTGCCAGCCTTGGTTGTATGGTCAACTTTCCGTGTATTCGGTGGCAACCAAACAATCGGTCTTGTTCTTGGTATGATGTTGATTTCTGGCTCCTTGCCAAACGCTTGGGCAGTTGCTTCAGGTGGCGATGTGACACCACAAATCTTCTTTGGATTCATTCCCGTTGTTGGTTTGCAAGGTTCTGTCTTGCCAGCCTTCATCATCGGTATCGTTGGTGCTCAATTTGAAAAAGCAGTCCGTAAGGTTGTTCCAGAAGTACTTGACCTCTTGGTAACGCCATTCATTACCCTCTTGGTGATGTCTATTCTTGGTCTCTTCGTAATTGGTCCAGTCTTCCACGTAGTTGAGAACTACATCTTGCTAGGTACACAAGCAATCTTGGGCTTGCCAATGGGTCTTGGAGGTCTCCTTATTGGTGGTGTTCACCAAATCATCGTGGTATCAGGTGTTCACCATATCTTCAACTTGCTTGAGTCACAATTGGTAGCAAATACTGGTGCTAACCCATTCAACGCTATCATCACTGCAGCGATGACAGCGCAAGGTGCTGCTACAGTAGCGGTTGGTGTGAAAACGAAGAACCCTAAATTGAAAGCTCTTGCTTTCCCAGCAGCTCTTGCAGCCTTCCTTGGTATTACTGAGCCAGCTATCTTCGGTGTTAACTTGCGTTTCCGTAAGCCATTCTTCTTGTCATTGGCAGCGGGTGCTCTTGGCGGTATGGTAGCTTCACTTCTTGGTCTTGCTGGTAACGGTTTTGGTATCACGATCATTCCAGGTACACTTCTTTACGTAGACGGTCAATTGCCACAATACTTGCTCATGGTAGCTGTATCATTCGCAGCAGGTTTCGCTTTGACTTACCTCTTCGGCTATGAAGATGAGGAGAAAGACGTAAAAAAGCCTAATTCCTCTGTAGCAGCAGCTCCAACAGCACCTGTTGCAGAAGTGGCTGAAGAAACGCTTGTATCTCCACTTTCAGGTGATGTAGTTGCTCTTGAAAATGTGAATGATCCAGTCTTCTCTTCTGGAGCTATGGGTAAAGGTTTGGCAGTTAAGCCAACTGAAGGTGTTGTTTACGCACCAGCAGATGCAGAAGTAACCATTGCTTTTGAAACAGGTCATGCCTATGGCTTGAAAACAGCTTCAGGTGCAGAAATCTTGATCCACATCGGTATTGACACAGTATCAATGAACGGCAACGGATTTGAAAAATTGGTTGCAGCTGGTGACAAAGTTGCCGCAGGTAAACCGATTGCAAAATTCGATGCAGCTAAGATTGCTGAAGCAGGTCTTGATGATACAACTATGATCATCGTGACAAACACAGCAGACTTCACAGAAGTTTCACCACTTGCTGAGGGAACAATCTCTCATGGTGTGGACTTCTTGAAAGTTGCAAAATAATTCTATACCTCCTCTTTGCTTTCATTACTTCGTTAACTCGCCTTGCCTAACTTCAGTTATGCCTGCGGCTCGTTGCCTAGTACTGAAAGTAAGGTGAGAGCCTAGAAATAATATATCTAGGAAAAGGCGGTAAGCCTTTTTCTTCTATTTCTATCTATGGTATAATGAAAAAAACAAAAAGGGAGAAAATTCATGACAAAATTATACGGAAGCTTGGAAGCTGGTGGTACAAAATTTGTTTGTGCTGTTGGTGATGAGAATTTCCAAGTAATTGAAAAAACACAATTTCCAACAACAACACCTTATGAAACCATTGAACGTACTGTAGAATTCTTCAAACGCTATGAAGACCGTTTGGCAGGTATTGCCATTGGTTCATTTGGTCCGATTGATATTGACCAAAACTCACAGACCTATGGCTACATTACTTCAACACCAAAACCACACTGGTCAAACATTGATTTGCTTGGTTTGATTGCTAAAGAATTTAACATTCCATTCTACTTTACGACGGATGTCAACTCATCTGCCTATGGTGAAACTTTGGTTCGCAAGGGTGTGAAGAGCCTGGTTTACTACACAATTGGTACTGGAATTGGCGCTGGAGCTATCCAAAATGGAGAATTTATTGGAGGACTTGGGCATACTGAGGCTGGTCATACTTACGTAGCTTTGCATCCTTATGATGTCAAACATGAGTTCAACGGAACTTGTCCCTTCCACAATGGTTGTTTGGAAGGCTTGGCAGCTGGTCCATCTCTCGAGGGTCGTACTGGTATCCGTGGTGAGTTAATTGAACTTAATTCTGATGTTTGGGATGTTCAGGCTTACTACATTGCTCAAGCAGCTGTTCAGGCGACTCTGCTATATCGTCCACAAGTTATTGTATTTGGTGGAGGTGTCATGGCTCAAGAGCACATGCTTAATCGTGTACGCGAGAAATTTGTTGGTTTGATGAACGATTATCTTCCAACACCAGATGTCAAAGAATACATTGTAACGCCTGCAGTTGCAGAAAATGGTTCAGCGACACTTGGTAACTTTGCCTTGGCCAAACAAGTATCTGAAAAATAATGAAAAATCCGACTTGTTCGGATTTTTTTGTGTGCCTTTCTTGGATACAAGAGGGGAAATCTTGAAAATTAACTATTTTTTTGCTACAATAGATTATTGATTAAAACTTGAAATAGGATGAAATATATGTTAGCAAACAAACTTCGTTCTCTTATCGAAAATGACAAGGGAGAACAAAGAAAACTTGAAAGAATGGCGGACAAGGTCTTCTCTTATGCAGATGAGATGGCCGCTTTAACGGATGAACAATTACAGGCAAAAACGGCTGAATTTAAGGAGCGTTATGCGAACGGCGAATCATTGGATGATTTGTTGTACGAAGCCTACGCGGTTGTGCGTGAGGCGGCAAAACGGGTTCTAGGTCTGTACCCATATAAAGTTCAGGTTATGGGGGGGATCGTTCTCCATAATGGTGACGTGCCAGAGATGCGTACAGGGGAAGGAAAAACCCTTACTGCGACCATGCCTGTTTACTTAAACGCACTTTCTGGAGAAGGTGTGCACGTTGTTACGGTAAACGAATACTTGTCAACCCGTGATGCAACTGAGATGGGAGAACTCTATTCTTGGTTGGGCTTGTCTGTCGGGATTAACCTAGCGGCGAAATCGCCTTTCGAAAAACGAGAAGCCTATAACTGTGATATTACTTATTCGACCAACTCTGAAATTGGTTTTGACTACCTTCGTGATAACATGGTGGTTCGTGCGGAAGATATGGTTCAGCGTCCACTCAACTATGCCTTGGTCGATGAGGTCGATTCTATCTTGATTGACGAAGCACGTACCCCTCTGATTGTTTCTGGTCCTCAGGGGTCAGAAACCAACCAGCTCTACTTCTTGGCAGATAAGCTGGTCAAATCTTTAAATAGCGAAGATTACATCATTGATGTCCCTTCTAAAACGATTGGTCTATCCGATTCAGGAATTGATAAGGCTGAAAAATTCTTCAAGCTGGACAACTTGTATGATATTGAAAATGTAGCTATTACTCACTTCTTGGACAATGCCCTTCGTGCCAACTATATCATGATCTACGATGTGGACTACCTTGTGAATGACGAACAAGAAGTCATGATCATTGATCCATTTACAGGTCGTACTATGGAAGGTCGTCGCTATTCTGATGGACTGCACCAAGCTATTGAGGCCAAAGAGGGTGTGCCAGTTCAGAATGAATCCAAGACAAGTGCCTCCATCACCTATCAAAACCTTTTCCGGATGTATAAAAAATTGGCAGGAATGACAGGTACTGGTAAGACAGAAGAAGAAGAATTCCGCGAAATTTATAACATTCGCATTATTCCAATCCCTACCAACCGTCCAATTCAACGTATTGACCATGAAGACTTGCTTTACCCAAGCTTGGAATACAAGTTCAATGCAGTTGTTGCGGATGTTAAGCGACGTTATGAAAAAGGGCAACCAGTTCTAGTAGGTACCGTTGCGGTAGAAACATCTGATTTGATTTCAAAAAAATTGGTTGCTGCAGGCGTTCCTCACGAGGTCTTGAATGCTAAAAACCATTACCGTGAAGCTCAAATTATCATGAATGCTGGACAGCGTGGAGCTGTTACCATTGCGACCAACATGGCGGGACGTGGTACAGATATCAAGTTGGGTCCTGGCGTCTTAGAGTTAGGTGGCCTATGTGTCATTGGTACAGAACGCCATGAAAGCCGCCGTATTGACAATCAGCTTCGTGGACGTGCTGGTCGTCAAGGTGACAAGGGTGAGTCTCAATTTTACCTCTCATTAGAAGATGATTTGATGAAACGCTTCGGTTCAGAACGGATTAAGGCCTTTATGGAACGCATGAACCTGACAGAAGAAGAGTCTGTTATTAAGTCTAAGATGCTGACACGTCAAGTGGAAGCAGCTCAAAAGCGTGTTGAGGGAAATAACTACGATTCTCGTAAGCAGGTCCTTCAATATGATGATGTCATGCGTGAGCAACGTGAAATCATCTATCGCCAGCGTCATGATGTCATTACAGCAGACCGAGATTTAGCTCCGGAAATTAAGGCCATGATCAAGCGAACCATCGAGCGCCAGGTTGAAGGTCATTTTCTAAGTTCTAAAGAAGAAGCAGTGGCAGCGATTGTCCAGTTTGCACATGCTAACTTGGTTGAGGAAGGTAGTTTAAGTCTGGCTTATCTGGAGGATTTGAGTAAGCAGGAAATCATTGATGAACTCTATGAACGTGCCTTGTCTGTTTACAATTCTCAGGTTGAAAAATTGCGTGATGAAGAGCGGGTTCGTGAGTTCCAAAAGGTCCTTATTCTCCGTGTAGTAGATAGCAAATGGACAGATCATATTGATTCCTTGGATCAATTGCGTAATGCTGTTAGCTTGCGTGGTTATGCTCAAAACAATCCAATTGTTGAATACCAATCAGAAGCTTTTACCATGTTTAATGATATGATTGGTGCTATTGAGTTTGAGGTCACTCGTTTAATGATGAAGGCTCAAATCCACGATAATATTGAGCGTGAGCGTGCAAGACAAGAATCTCATACGACAGCAGTGAAAAATATTATTCCGGCGCAGTCTGCCATGGTGAAAGAACAAGTATCTTTCGAAGGCGTAGATCGAAATGCACCATGCCCATGTCAGTCTGGTAAGAAATTTAAAAATTGTCACGGCCGTAAATAGCAAAGAACAAGGGACTGGACGGCTGTCCAGTCCCTTTTCAATTGTTCCAAAGGATGAAATGTGAAAATGAGGCGAGGTTTCAATGATAGTTGGGCATGGTATTGACCTTCAAGAAATAGAGGCGATTGAGCGTGCTAGAAAGAAACATAATGATTTTCCCAAACGGATTTTAACAGAAAGAGAATTTGAACGCTATCAAGGGTTACAAGGTCGTCGCCAGCTGGAATATCTGGCGGGCCGTTGGGCCGCTAAAGAAGCTTTCGTTAAGGCTTTAGGTACTGGGATTGGCAAGGTTACTTTTCAAGATATTGACATTTCAAATGCTAGTAACGGTGCCCCTTGCTTAGTTTCTAGACATTTTTCAGGGAAAGTATGGTTGAGCATTAGTCATTCAGGGAATTTTGCCCAGGCTAGTGTTATTTTGGAGGAGAAAGATGATTGAGAGTGAACATCGTCCCACGCAAGTAGGTATTCATTTAGATGCTATCGTCACCAATCTGGAAAAAGTGATGGGTGGTTTGCCAAATAAGACCGCGGCCTTCGCGGTTGTTAAGGCTAATGCTTATGGCCATGGGGCAGTTGCAGTAGCAAGGAAATTATCCAGTAAGGTAACTGGTTTTTGCGTATCTAACTTGGACGAGGCTTTAGAATTGCGTAGGGCAGGTATTGAAGATCCTATTTTGATTTTAGGTATTGTGCCTCCGAACTTTTTAGCCCTAGCTCATCAGTTAAATATTAGCGTGACAGTTGCTAGCTTAGAATGGCTGAACCAAGTAGCTAAGCTAGATTTGGATTTGGCTGGACTTGCAGTTCATTTAAAAATTGATACGGGTATGGGGCGAATTGGTTTTCGAAGTGAAGAGGAATTGCAACAGGCTCTGGATTTGTTAGATGATTTAGAGTTTGAGCTAGAAGGTATTTTTACCCATTTTGCAACAGCAGACGAGATAGATGAAAGGCAATTCCAAGAACAGTTGTCTAGCTTTAAAGCTTATTTGGCTCTCTTGCCACGTTTGCCACGCTGGGTTCATGCCAGCAATTCTGCGACCAGCATTTGGCATACAGATACTGTCTTTAATCTGGTTCGTCTGGGCAATATTATCTACGGAATGAACCCAAGTGGGAGGACCTTAGAATTACCATTTTCGGTGGAACCAGCCTTGTCCCTGGTTTCGGAAATTGTCCATGTCAAGCAGGTTCAGGCTGGAACTGTCATTGGTTATGGAGCTACTTATACTAGCCCAGAAACAGAGTGGATTGCCACCGTTCCGATTGGCTATGCGGATGGAATGGTGAGAAGTTTGCAAGGTTTTCATGTTTTAGTCGATGGCAAAACTTGTGAAATAGTAGGGCGGATTTCTATGGACCAAATTACCATTCGCTTACCAGACTACTATCCAATCGGTGAAAGGGTTACCTTGATCGGGCAGGATAAAGAAAATAGCATTAGCGTTCAAGATTGGGCAGACTATATTGGTACTATCAATTATGAGGTTGTCTGCCTATTAACTGACCGTTTGCCACGCTTTTTCGAATAAAAAAACCATGCTAGGAAGTAATCTAGCATGGTTTTTACTTATTTCTCCTCAAAAAATGCATCGTAGAGGGCCTTGAGAGCCTTCTCTTTTTCTTCTGTTTTGACAACGAACATAACGGAAACTTCGCTGGCACCTTGCGAAATCATGGCCAGGTTGACATTTTGTTGAGAAAGTGCAGCCGTTGCAGTAGCAGTTACACCGACATGGCTCTTCATATTTTCACCAACAATCATGATGGTAGAAAGCCCATGTTCAATTTCTGCCTTATCAACTTCTAGTTTGGTCTTGAGTTGACGAAGGATTTCTTCTTCCTTGATAGGTGTTAACTCACGCTCGCGGAGAACGATAGATAGGTCATCAATACCAGTCGGCATATGTTCAAACCGTATATTGAGATCTTCAAGAATTTGCAGAACCTTGCGACCAAAACCAACTTCACGGTTCATCAGGTACTTAGACATATTGATACTTACGAAGTCGTCATCTGCTGCGATACCAACAACAGGAACGGTTTCTTCAGTGTGTTTGTGAACAATGCGAGTGCCAGGATGACCAGGATTATTGGTATTTTTAATAACCAATGGAATGCGACCGCGATAGGCTGGAAGAAGAGCCTCATCATGAAGAACAGAGAATCCAGCATAGGCCAACTCGCGCATCTCACGATAGGTCAATTCCTTGATAGAATGAGGGTTCTTGATAATGCCAGGATGAGCTGCAAAGATGCCATCTACATCGGTAAAGTTTTCGTAAAGATCAGCCTTTACCCCTGCTGCTACGATAGAACCAGTGATGTCTGACCCTCCACGTGAGAAAGTGCAAATTTGATTGTCAATCGTAACACCAAAGAAACCAGGAATAATGAGGATTTCATCAGCATCGCGTAGCTCTTCAATTTTATCATAGCTTGATGGAAGAATACGAGCGTTACCTGGTTCCGAGCTGACGATGATACCAGCTTTTTTAGGATGAACATAGCGAGCTGGTAAGCCTTTAAAGGTGAAGTATTCGGCAATCAATTTTGCATTGTTATCTTCACCAGCAGCTAGGAAAGCATCATAGAGAAACTCGTTGTTTTCGATTGGTAGGCTAGCTAGGGCTTTAATGCTCTCGGTAATTTTCTTCATGCTCTTGGCAGTAAAACCAAGTTCGTCGACCATTGCCTGATAGCGGTTGATAATCCATTCTTGACTAGCAGTAACATCTTTTCCATTGATGTAGTTTTTATAATATTTAATTAAAGCATCGGTAACCTTGGTATCTTCAGCGTTTCGTTTTCCAGGTGCTGAAACAACGACAAAGCGACGCTCAGGATCGGATTGGACAATATTGAATACTTTTTCTAATTGACTAGCAGAAGCGAGAGAGCTTCCGCCAAACTTAATCACTTTCATTTGTAACTCCTAGGATATTTTTTTCTATTATAGCAGAATAGTAAGGGATTGTCAGTACATATAAACAAATCTTATGGCTACTGGTCTTTAAAACGAACAATTGCTCTTTCGAAAATTTTCTGAAAACAAAAAACTTCTGCCTATGTTACAATAGAACAGGAATAGGAGTAAAAACATGGTAAAAGCTATTATTTTTGATATGGATGGTGTTCTGTTTGATACGGAAACGTTTTATTTTCAACGTCGAATTGATTTTCTAGCTACTAAGGGCTTATCAGTAGAGCACTTGGAACCATCTATTTTTGTTGGTGGTAGAGCTAGTCAAATGTGGAAACGTATCCTGGCAGATGATTATGAAAGTTGGGATGTACCTGCCTTGGAGGAAGAGTATCGTATTTACAAGGAAAATCGTCCTACTCCTTATGCTGAGCGCCTGTTTCCAGATGTAAGAGATAGTCTGGAGCGGTTAAAAAACAAGGGCCTCCCTTTGGTATTGGCCTCCAATACAGATGGAGCAGAGATTGAACGTGCCTTGTCTGAGGCGGGAATTGCAACATACTTTGATCAAACCTTTTCGGGTATGGATTGTCAAGCACCAAAGCCACATCCAGCAGTGTATGAACAGGCGGTCCAAGCTTTAGGACTGGATAAAAAGGATATTTTGGTCTTTGAAGACAGTTCCAAAGGGATAGCTGCAGCAAAAGCGGCAAATCTGACTGTCTGGGCTATTCGGGATCGGCATTACGGTATCGACCAGTCCCAAGCTGATAGGTTAGTAGATAGCTTAGGACAGGCAATGAATGATTTAGATGTTTAATAGAAAAAGTTGGTTTTGCCAGCTTTTTTTCGGATGTCACACTATATTTTGGGAAAAATAGTGACAAATTGAAAATCTATGCTAGAATGGGATACAAGAGTTTGAAATTTGATATTCAAATGTTTTAATAATCAAATTATTTTCAAAGGAGAAGAGATGACCTACCAAACAATTTCCTATCAGGTAACAGGAAGTCTTGCCGTTCTAACCTTTAATCGTCCCCATGTGGCTAATGGTTTTAACATCCCTATGTGTGAAGAAATTCTTGCGGCTATCGAAGAAACGGATCAGAATGACCAAGTTCAATTCTTACAAATAGCTGCTGCTGGACCTATATTCTCTGTTGGTGGTGATCTGGTAGAGATGAAGCGAGCAGTGGATGAGGACGATATTCCTTCTCTTGTGCGCATAGCAGAGCTGGTTAATGACATCTCCTTCGCCCTCAAGCAACTACCAAAGGTTGTCATTATGGTCACCGATGGAGCAGTAGCAGGCGCAGCAGCCAATATGGCTGTAGCTGCGGATTTTGTCATCGCCTCAACCAAGACAAAATTCATTCAGGCCTTTGTTGGCGTCGGGTTGGCGCCAGACGCGGGTGGTATTTTCCTACTCAGTCGTGCTATTGGGGCCAATCGTGCCAGTCACTTGGCCATGACAGGAGAAGGCTTGTCTGCGGAGAAAGCTCTGGACTACGGCATTGTTTACAAATTGGTCGAGCCAGAAAAGTTGGAAAAGACTGTCCAACAGGTTATCAAGAAACTCATGCGTGGCTCCATCAATTCCTACGTGGCGATCAAGCAACTGGTCTGGGAAAGTCAATTCAAGGACTGGCAATCCTATCGCCGCTTAGAGTTGAACTTGCAAGAAAGTTTGGCTTTTAAAGAAGATTTTAAAGAAGGTGTTCGCGCCCACGCTGAGCGGAGAAGACCAGCATTTACAGGAAAATAATTTAATTTTTTAGAAAAAATATTTGACAATCAAATTATTTTAGCTTATACTTTGATTATCAAAGTAAAGGAGACCTGTTTTGGAAGATTCAAAAATAAATGAATACCTGACCGCTATATTTAATAATGTGTTGGTAATTGAAGAAACAAGTCTTCGTGGCAGTCGCTTCAATGATATTTCCATTAAGGAGATGCACACAATCGATGTCATTGGTGGTATGGATGGAGCGACGCCGAGCGATGTGGCTCGTACTTTGATGGTCACACTTGGTACGGTGACGACCAGTCTAAATAATTTAGAACGAAAAGGATACGTTGAGCGGATTCGTTCTACTAAAGATAGACGGGTAGTTCATCTTTATTTGACTAAGAAAGGACGCCTGGTTTATCGCTTGCACCAACGTTTTCATAATGAAATGGTCAAGCAAATTACAGACGGAATGGATGAGGCTGAGTTCCAAGTGATGAAAAAAGGGCTCTTCAAACTCTATAATTTCTTGGAGGATTTGAAATGAGAACCTTCGCTAAAATCAGTCAGGTTGCCCACTATGTTCCTGAACAGGTCGTGAGCAATGATGATTTAGCACAGATCATGGATACCAGCGACGACTGGATTGCTTCGCGGACGGGTATTCGTCAAAGACGGATTGTTGTAGATGAAAATACCAGCGATTTAGCTAGTCAGGTTGCCCAAGACCTGCTAGACAAGTCGGGGCTGGCTGCTGAAGCCATTGACTTTATCATTGTTGCTACCATTACACCAGATTCAGCTATGCCGTCAACGGCAGCACGGGTTCAGGCGGCAATCGGTGCTAAGAAGGCATTTGCCTATGACCTAGTCGCAGCTTGTTCGGGGTTTGTGTTTGCACTATCCACCGCAGACAAACTAATTTCCTCTGGGATTTACCAAAAGGGAATTGTGATTGGAGCGGAGGTCTTGTCCAAGACAGTTGACTGGACAGATCGTGGAACTGCAGTCTTGTTTGGAGATGGTGCTGGTGGGGTTTTGCTTGAAGCTAGTCCTGAGCAGCATTTTCTAGCAGAAATCAATCGAACAGATGGCAGTCGTGGCCTTAGTTTAACTTCTGGTCAGACGGGTCTGCATTCTCCCTTTTCAAAAGAAGGAAGCCACCAGCCTTATTTGCAGATGGACGGCAGAGCGATTTTCGAGTTTGCTGTTCGCGATGTGACCAAGACCATCGCAGAGCTACTAGACAGTCAGGGTTTGACTGGTGATGAGGTGGATTACTTCCTGCTTCATCAGGCCAATAGTCGGATTTTGGACAAGATGGCACGCAAGCTGGGCCTTGGCATTGAGAAATTTCCAGCCAATATGATGCACTATGGCAATACCAGTGCAGCCAGCATTCCCATTCTTTTATCAGAATGTGTGGAAGCAGGGAGCTTGCGCTTGGATGGTAGCCAAACGGTTGTGTTGGCAGGCTTTGGTGGCGGCCTGACTTGGGGAACGCTACTACTGAAACTTTAGTTAATTCCTTGCCTTAGGCAAGATTTTAAAAATTTTTTTATCAAAAAGGAGCACTATCATGGCAGTATTTGAAAAAGTACAAGAAATCATCGTTGAAGAATTGGGTAAGGATGCTGAAGAAGTAACCCTTACAACAACATTTGAAGATTTGGATGCAGATTCATTGGATCTTTTCCAAGTTATCTCTGAAATCGAAGATGCATTCGACATCCAAATCGATACTGAAGAAGGTTTGACAACTGTAGGTGACTTGGTTGCTTATGTTGAAGAAAAAACTAAATAAGATTTCGATAGAAAAGTGCTGGTGAGCATTTTTCTTTGGATAGATAGTTTGATATTCAAAACATTGAAACATCAAACTAATTATTGAGTGAGGGCTTTGCCCTCGCTTGTTTAGCTAATTGTTTGATATTCAAATGATTAGCTAAGCAAAGAAAGAATGAGGGAAGTATGAAAACAAAGATTACAGAATTACTAAACATTGATTATCCAATTTTCCAAGGTGGGATGGCCTGGGTTTCAGACGGTGACTTGGCTGGTGCGGTTTCAAATGCTGGTGGTCTGGGCATCATCGGTGGGGGAAATGCTCCCAAAGAGGTCGTCAAGGCAAATATTGATAAGGTGAAGTCTATCACAGACAAGCCTTTCGGGGTCAATATCATGCTTTTGTCTCCTTTTGCGGACGATATCGTTGACTTGGTCATCGAAGAAGGGGTCAAGGTGGTGACGACAGGTGCGGGCAATCCTGGTAAATACATGGAACGCTTGCATGCAGCTGGTATTATTGTGATTCCAGTAGTTCCTAGTGTGGCTCTTGCCAAACGTATGGAAAAACTGGGTGTGGATGCCGTCATCGCTGAAGGAATGGAAGCAGGTGGTCACATCGGTAAATTGACCACCATGACTCTGGTCCGCCAGGTTGTTGAAGCCGTATCGATTCCTGTTATCGCAGCGGGCGGTATTGCAGATGGTGCAGGTGCTGCCGCAGCCTTTATGTTGGGTGCAGAGGCTATTCAAGTGGGGACGCGTTTTGTCGTTGCCAAGGAGTCAAATGCCCACCCAGCCTACAAGGAAAAGGTTCTCAAGGCCAAGGATATTGACACGACTGTTTCTGCCTCCGTTGTCGGACATTCGGTGCGTGCCATTAAGAACAAACTTTCCACAGCCTATGCTGCTGCGGAAAAAGACTTCCTAGCAGGGAAAATTTCTGCAGAATCCATTGAAGAACTTGGGGCAGGTGCCCTTCGCAATGCCGTTGTGGGCGGTGATGTGGTCAATGGTTCGGTCATGGCTGGTCAGATTGCTGGCTTGGTGACCAAGGAAGAAACCTGTGAAGAAATTTTGAAGGATTTATATTTTGGAGCTGCCAAGGTGATTCGTCAAGAGGCGAGTCGCTGGGCATCTGTTGGAGAATAAGATGACAAAAACAGCCTTTCTATTTGCAGGTCAAGGGGCTCAGACACTTGGTATGGCTCGTGACCTCTATGACACTTATCCTATTGTCAAGGAAACCTATGATCAAGCTAGTCAGATTTTGGGCTATGATGTGCGGGACTTGATTGACCACCAGGAAGACAAGCTCAACCAGACCCGCTATACCCAGCCTGCGATTTTGACCACCTCCCTAGCTATCTATCGTTTGTTGGCAGAAAAGGGGATTAAGCCCGACATGGTGGCTGGTCTGTCCTTGGGAGAATATGCAGCCTTGGTTGCTTCAGGTGCTTTGGCCTTTGAAGATGCTATTGCTCTGATTGCCAAACGGGGTGAGTACATGGAAACGGCTGCGCCAGCAGGGACTGGTAAGATGGTCGCTGTCCTCAATGCAGATGTCAACTTGATAGAAGAAGTCTGTTCATCAGTTACCTCTGGGATTGTTTCCCCAGCCAACTACAATACACCAGCCCAAATCGTTATCGGTGGCGAGGTGGCAGCTGTGGATGAGGCGGTGGAAGCCTTGAAGGTAGCGGGTGTCAAACGCATGATTCCCCTCAATGTGTCAGGACCTTTTCACACGGCTCTCTTGCGTCCAGCATCGGAGCAATTGGCTCAGGCCTTGGAAGAAGTGGAATTTGCGGATTTCCAAGTAGAGCTAGTTGGCAATACAGAAGCCAAGGTCATGAAAAAAGAGGACATCCAGTCTCTCTTGACCCGTCAGGTCATGGAGCCGGTTCGTTTTTATGAATCAATCGCAACTATGCAGGCGGCTGGCGTGACCAAATTTATCGAAATCGGTCCAGGCAAGGTCTTGGCAGGTTTTATCAAGAAGATTGATAAGGCAGCTGAGGTTGTGACGGTAGAAGATGCAGCAAGCCTAGAGGGTTTGTTGAGTAGCCAATAAGGAGAAATCATGGAACTTACCAATAAGAATGTGTTTGTAACGGGTTCGAGCCGTGGAATTGGCTTGGCCATTGCCCATAAGTTTGCTAGTTTTGGGGCCAATGTGGTGCTGAACGGTCGTGGTCAGCTGGGGCAGGACTTGCTGGACAGCTTTTCAAGCTACGGTGTCAAAGTCGTGGCTATTTCAGGAGATATTTCTAGCTCGACGGATGCCAAACGAATGGTGGCTGAGGCAGTTGAAGCTCTCGGTAGCGTCGATATCTTGGTCAACAATGCAGGGATTACCAAGGACGGTATGGCCTTGCGAATGACGGAAGAAGATTTCGAAAACGTTTTGAGTATCAACCTAACTGGGACTTTCAACATGACCCAGGCTGTTTTGAAGCCCATGACCAAGGCACGTGAAGGGGCGATTATCAACCTTTCCAGTGTGGTCGGTTTGACTGGAAATGCTGGTCAGGCTAACTATGCCGCTTCTAAGGCGGGTGTGATCGGTTTTACAAAATCCATTGCTCGTGAAGTCGCTAGTCGCAATGTTCGTGTCAATGCCATCGCACCAGGCTTTATCCAGTCAGATATGACAGATGTTCTGTCTGATAAAATCAAGGATGCCATGTTGGGGCAAATTCCTATGAAACGTTTCGGTTTAACGGAAGAAGTAGCGGATGTAGCTGTGTTCTTGGCCAAGCAAGAGTATCTGACAGGTCAGGTCATTGCCATTGATGGCGGTTTGACCATGCAGTAAGAGAGGTTTGAAAATGACAAAACTAAATC
Organism: Streptococcus suis; assembly: GCF_002960625.1. Lineage (GTDB taxonomy): Bacteria > Bacillota > Bacilli > Lactobacillales > Streptococcaceae > Streptococcus > Streptococcus suis_T. The sequence goes on along the minus strand of NZ_POJH01000031.1, from coordinate 68,512 downwards.
GTGTAGTGGTGACAGGCTACGGTCTGACATCTCCAATTGGCAATACGCCAGAGGAATTCTGGGATAGCTTGGTCAATGGCAAGATTGGTATCGGAAAGATTACCAAGTTTGACACTAGCCAGTACACTGTCCATAATGCAGCGGAAATCAAGGATTTTCCATTTGACAAATACTTCGTTAAGAAAGATACCAACCGCTACGACAACTATTCCCTCTATGCTCTCTATGCAGCTCGTGAGGCAGTAGCTAATGCTAATCTTGATACAGAAGCTGTCGACAGTGACCGTTTTGGTGTTATCTTGTCGACTGGTATCGGTGGTATTTTGGAAATTGAAGAGCAAGTGGCTCGGATGAATGAAAAAGGTCCCAAACGGATTCGTCCGATGGCTCTTCCAAAGGCCTTGCCAAACATGGCTGCTGGAAATATTGCTATGCAGGTCGGTGCCAATGGTGTCTGCAAGTGTGTCATCACAGCCTGTGCTTCGTCAAATGATGCCTTGGGTGAAGCCTTCCGTGAAATCAAGTTTGGCTTCCAAGACGTTATGTTGGCAGGTGGTTCAGAAGCGGCTATTACGCCTTTTGCCATCGGTGGTTTCCAGGCTTTGACAGCTATGTCGACAACTGAGGATCCAAGTCGTGCTTCCATTCCTTTTGACAAGGACCGTAATGGTTTTGTCATGGGAGAAGGGGCTGCGGTCTTGGTCTTGGAAAGTTTGGAGCATGCAGAGGCGCGTGGGGCAACCATCTTGGCTGAAATCGTCGGCTATGGAAATACCTGCGATGCCCACCACATGACCTCTCCACACCCAGAAGGTTTGGGTGCTATCAAGGCCATGAAGTTGGCCATTTCAGAAGCAGGTTTGGAGCCAGCTGATATTGACTACATCAATGCCCATGGAACTTCGACACCGGCTAATGAAAAAGGGGAAAGTCAAGCTATCGTATCCGTCTTCGGCAAGAACACGCCAGTTTCTTCCACCAAGTCCTTCACAGGTCACTTGTTGGGTGCGGCGGGTGCCGTTGAAGCGGCGGCTGTTATTGAGGCTATGCGTCATTCTCATGCACCTAAGACAGCAGGTACGACGGAGTTGTCTGACTACATTGAGGCGGATGTCATCTACGGTCAAGGTCGTGACATGGAAATCCGTCATGCCATTTCAAATACATTTGGCTTTGGTGGGCATAATTCAGTCATCGCTTTCAAACGTTGGGAGGTCTAAGTGAATATTACAGAAATTAAGGACCTGATGAGTCAGTTTGACCAGTCAAGTTTGCGAGAATTTTCATATAGCAATGCTGGGGAAACCTTGCATTTCAGTAAAAACCAGCAGGCGACAGTGGCTCCAAGTCCAATCGTAGAAGCTCCGCTTGCTCCAGTAGCTCCTGCAAGCCCAGCCCCTGTGCTAGCAGTTGAAACCAGTGAGCCAGCTCCAGTAGAAGCCAGCTCAGCCCTTGCGGCAGAGGGTGCGGTAGTGGAAAGTCCACTTGTTGGTGTGGCCTATTTGTCACCAGCCCCAGACAAGCCAGCCTTTGTAGCAGTTGGTGATACGGTCAAAAAGGGGCAGACCCTCATGATTATCGAAGCCATGAAGGTCATGAATGAAGTGCCTGCTGATCGTGATGGTATAGTCACAGAGATTTTAGTGGCCAACCAAGATGTTGTAGAATTTGGACAAGGACTGGTACGCATCAAATGATTGATATTGTAAAAATTAAAGAGGCTCTTCCTCATCGCTATCCTATGCTCTTGGTCGATCGTGTCCTTGAAGTTTCGGAAGATGAGATTGTGGCCCTCAAAAATGTGACCATTAACGAGCCCTTCTTCAACGGGCATTTCCCAGACTATCCTGTCATGCCAGGTGTTCTCATCATGGAGGCTTTGGCACAAACCGCAGGTGTCTTGGAATTGTCCAAGGAAGAAAACAAGGGCAAGCTGGTCTTTTATGCCGGCATGGATAAGGTTAAATTTAAGAAGCAAGTTGTACCTGGTGACCAGTTGATTATGACCGCTACATTTGTCAAACGCCGTGGAACCATTGCGGTCGTTGAGGCAAAGGCAGAGGTGGACGGAAAATTGGCTGCGTCTGGGGTGTTGACTTTTGCTATTGGAAAATAATACTCTTCGAAAATCAAACTCAGCCGTTGTTGACTTGATTTGATGAGTGTCAAGCTCCAGTGGAGCTTGACAGCCTGCTACCATAAGATAAGAAAGTAGCAGGAGTATATCTGCTCTTGGAGAAACGAACTTCGTTCGCTCTATCTCCAACCTCCAAGGGTTTCCCAAACCTTTGGAGCTAGCCTGATTTTGATTTTCATTGAGTATGAATCGGTCCATTATTTTGCAAACTAGTTAAGGGCTGAGCTTGTGATAAATAATTATTCTATGTTAAAAAGGAGATAGGATTCATCATGTTTGAGAAGATTTTGATTGCCAATCGTGGTGAGATTGCGGTGCGGATTATTCGTGCGGCCAGAGAGTTAGGGATTGCAACGGTGGCTGTCTATTCAGAGGCGGACAGGGAAGCTCTCCACACCATGTTGGCAGATGAGGCTGTCTGTATCGGCCCAGCCCGTTCGACAGACTCCTATCTCAATATGCAGGCAGTCATCTCGGCGGCTGTTGTGACAGGTGCCCAGGCCATTCATCCTGGCTTTGGATTTTTGAGTGAAAACTCCAAATTCGCCACCCTCTGTGAAGAGGTTGGTATCAAGTTCATCGGACCTTCGGGGACAGTCATGGATACCATGGGAGATAAAATCAATGCACGGGCAGAGATGATTAAGGCCCAAGTCCCTGTCATTCCAGGATCAGACGGCGAAGTTTTGACCAGCCAAGAAGCCCTTGAAATTGCTGAAAAGATTGGTTACCCCGTCATGCTTAAAGCGTCGGCAGGTGGTGGCGGCAAGGGGATTCGTAAGGTTGAAAAAGCCGAAGACCTAGTACCAGCCTTTGAATCAGCTTCCAGCGAGGCCAAGGCTGCCTTTGGCAACGGAGCCATGTACATGGAGCGTGTTGTTTATCCAGCTCGGCATATCGAGGTGCAGATTTTAGCGGACCAACACGGTCATGTCATCCATCTGGGAGAACGGGATTGTTCCCTTCAACGCAACAACCAGAAAGTCTTAGAAGAAGCTCCATCCATCGCCATTGGTCAGACCATGCGGGCTCGCATCGGTCAGGCTGCAGTCCGTGCAGCCCAGTCAGTTGGCTATGAAAATGCGGGAACTATTGAGTTCCTCTTGGACGAAGCCAAAGGCGAATTTTACTTCATGGAAATGAACACACGGGTGCAGGTGGAACATCCTGTTACCGAATTTGTCACTGGTGTGGATATTGTCAAGGAGCAAATCAAGATCGCGGCTGGGCAGGAACTCAGTGTCCGCCAAGAAGAAGTGAAGATTACTGGTCATGCCATTGAATGCCGCATCAATGCTGAAAATCCAGCCTTCAATTTTGCCCCAAGTCCAGGTAAGATTTCCAATCTCTACCTGCCAAGCGGTGGTGTTGGTTTGCGTGTGGATTCGGCAGTTTACCCTGGCTACACCATTCCGCCCTACTATGATTCGATGATAGCCAAGGTCATCGTGCATGGGGAAAATCGTTTTGAAGCCCTGATGAAGATGCAGCGAGCCCTCTATGAATTGGAAATTGACGGAGTGGTGACCAATACAGACTTCCAGCTGGACTTGATTTCCGACAAGCGTGTGGTGGCAGGTGATTACGACACTGCCTACCTCATGGAAGAATTTTTACCCCGCTATCAAGCAGAATTATAGTCTTTTAGTTTACTTTTAGTACTAGGCAACGAGCCACAGGCATAACTCAATGCTTTCTTGTTTCTAGGTGACCAGCTGATGTACTTCGCTTTTTTGTTTTCAGGCTCAGGTACGAATAGTCCACCGGACTATTCGTATCCCCCAGACTGTTTCAATCAGGCAAGGCGAGTTCAAATACTCCTGTGGAGTGTTTGAAGTTGGAAATAGGGAAACGAAGTTTCCTCATTCGTTGAAGTAATAAAAGTCAACTAAATGACGATAAAAAAGTAAACTAGGAGAATGCTATGGCTTTGTTTCGCAAAAAGGACAAATATATCCGCATCAATCCCAATCGTTCGCGGATAGAGTCAGCACCTCAAGCAAAGCCAGAGGTGCCAGATGAACTATTTTCTAAATGTCCAGCTTGTAAGGTCATCCTTTACAAGAATGATTTGGGATTAGAGAAAACCTGTCAACACTGTTCCTATAATTTTCGGATTACAGCCCAGGAACGCCTGGCTTTGACAGTCGATAAAGGCTCGTTCGAGGAATTGTTTACAGGGATTGAAACCACAAATCCGCTGGACTTCCCCAATTATTTAGAGAAATTGGCAGCCACCCGTCAAAAGACAGGTTTGGACGAGGCTGTTCTGACAGGCAAGGCGACCATCGGCGGTCAGCCAGTTGCCCTTGGCATCATGGATTCGCACTTTATCATGGCTTCTATGGGAACGGTAGTTGGTGAGAAAATTACCCGCCTCTTTGAGTTGGCTACTGAAGAGAAACTGCCAGTCGTCCTCTTTACCGCATCTGGTGGTGCTCGCATGCAGGAAGGCATTATGAGCCTGATGCAAATGGCCAAGATCTCGGCAGCTGTAAAACGCCATTCCAACGCTGGCCTCTTTTACCTGACGGTCTTGACAGACCCCACAACAGGAGGTGTGACGGCTAGTTTTGCTATGGAAGGCGATATTATCCTAGCAGAACCGCAGACCTTGGTTGGTTTTGCAGGACGGCGGGTTATTGAGTCAACCGTTCGGGAAAATCTACCTGACGATTTCCAGAAGGCGGAATTTTTACAGGAACATGGTTTTGTCGATGCCATTGTCAAACGCCAGGACTTGCCAGCGACCATTAGTCGCTTGTTGAGAATGCATGGAGGTGTCAGATGACCAGTGATGTAGCACGTATGATCCGTTTGGCACGTGACCAGGCTCGCCTGACGACCTTGGACTATGCCACACAACTCTTTGATGACTTTATCGAACTGCACGGCGATCGGAATTTCCGCGATGACGGTGCTGTAGTGGGTGGCATCGGCTTTCTAGCAGGTCAGCCAGTGACAGTTATCGGTATCCAAAAAGGGAAGAACCTTCAGGACAACCTTAAACGCAACTTTGGTCAGCCTCACCCAGAAGGCTACCGCAAGGCTCTTCGTCTCATGAAACAGGCGGAAAAGTTCGGCCGTCCCGTTGTCACCTTTATCAATACCGCTGGAGCCTATCCAGGTGTCGGTGCCGAGGAGCGTGGACAGGGAGAGGCCATTGCTCGCAACCTCATGGAGATGAGCGACCTCAAGGTGCCCATTATCGCCATTATCATCGGCGAGGGAGGATCTGGTGGAGCCCTTGCCCTAGCAGTCGCAGACCAGGTCTGGATGCTGGAAAACTCCATGTACGCCGTCCTCAGCCCTGAAGGTTTCGCCTCTATCCTCTGGAAAGACGGCAGTCGGGCCATGGAAGCGGCAGAACTCATGAAGATCACTTCTTACGAGTTGGAGAAACTCCAAGTGGTCGATCGGGTTGTTTTGGAAAATGGCAGAGCGACCAAGGAAGTCTTGGCTGACATCAAGGAAAATCTGGTCAGCCACTTGGCTCAACTACAAGCCTTGCCACTTGATGAGCTACTCGAAAATCGCTATCAACGCTTTAGAAAATACTAGGAAGACCTAGTATTTTTTTCTTGGTTTTTATTGACAAAATATTTGTATTGTTGTAAAATTGTTTTATATAAATGATACAAAATATATAGGCGTCAGGATATATTCTATATTGTCAATGTTCTGTAGTAGTTAAGGAGATTGGTGTGGAAAAATTTAGGTATAACATGAAGTGGCTTGGTCGGAAACTTTGGATATTATTGAGAGTTTTTGGTTTTATGATGCTTGCGGTTCTTCCAGATTTGATTTTGGATGCGTCTTCTTCGCCAGTAGCTCAATATGTTGCAGGTCTGATCTCACTGATTGTGCTTGCGTTTATGTGCTGGAGGGCTGAAAGGAATGGAATTGCCATTTGGGATAAAAAAATCCTGACCTGGAAGGGCTTTGGGATTGTAGCACTAACATTTTCCATTGCTTATTTAAGTAAAAAGCTAGGTTATTTTATTATGGATCTCCAAGGGATTGAGGATACTGCCAATCAGATGGATATTGAAATGATTTTGGAGAAGATTCCAGCTTGGCTAGCCTTCATAAATTTTGTATGTCTACCTGCTATTTCAGAAGAAATAATTGTTAGAGGTTATCTGTTCAAGAAGTTATTTGAAAAGTACAAGGTTTTGGGAATTGTAGTATCTGGCTTGATTTTTGCCTTCTTGCATGAACCGACAGATTTGGGTTCTTGGATTATTTATGCAAGCCCGGGTTTCTTATTGGGCTACCTCTATTACAAAACTGACTATCTTATCTACCCCATTGCAGTACATTTTATCAATAACGCTTGGGCCTTTTTGGCTTACTATTATCTATAGTTTTTGAACAGGAAGGTATAGACATGGACTATATGAAGAAGTGGTTAGGAGTTTGGAAATGCTAGAAACATTCAGTCAACGATTGGAATGGATTTGTAGGAAAATCTGGATTTTACTGCTGGCCTTTCTATTGTTGCTTCTCGATCATATTCCAGTTTCCATATTGGAACAATCAACCTCGCAAGTCGCTCAATGGACTGCAGGCCTATTTTCTATTGGAATTATGGTCTTTATGTGTTGGTTGGCAGAAAGGAAAGGGCTCACCATTTGGGATAGAAAAATCTTAACTTGGAAGGGTCTGAGTATTGTTCTTTTAACCTATATTGTGGCCCAGTTATTCAAGTATCTCGGGCAGTTTATCATGGACCTTCAAGGGATTGAAGATACTGCAAATCAGATTGGCATTGAAAAGCTGTTACAAACGATACCCTTTTGGTTAGCCTTTGTAAGAATAGCCTGTCAGGCAGCCATTACCGAGGAAATCATTGTCAGAGGCTATCTATTCAAAAAGTTATTTGAAAAGCACAAGATACTAGGAATTGTAGTATCTGGTTTGATTTTTGCCGTCTTACATGGACCGACAGATTTGGGTTCTTGGATCATTTATGCCAGCCCAGGATTTTTAATGGCTTATCTCTACTACAAGACAGATTACCTCATCTATCCCATGGCAGTGCATTTTATCAATAATGGCTGGTCGGTGGTGGCTTTCTACTATTTTCAATAAGGGAAACGAAAAGACGATTCCGTTCGGAGTCGTCTTTTGTGTGCTTTAGGTGAGTTCAGACTTGTCTGGTAAAAGTATAGCCAGAATGATGTAGGCAGTTAGAAAGGGTAGGTTGGTCACAATAGCTAATATAATGACCACTAAACGAACGTTCTCTAATTTCCAACCGTAGTTTTCATATAGGTCAAAGTAGTCATAAAGTCCTGCGATAACGCCAGCCAGTTCACCACGACTTTTGTCCTTATACCATTTCTTGTTCATCTTCCTTACTCCTAAGGTTTAATCACGTCAACCCCACCCATGTATGGACGGAGAACTTCTGGAATAGTGACAGAGCCGTCTTCGTTTTGGTAGTTTTCAAGAATGGCAGCTACGGTACGACCAACTGCTAGACCAGAACCGTTGAGGGTGTGGAGCAATTTGACCTTGCCGTCAGCAGCATCGCGGTAGCGGATTTGGGCGCGGCGAGCTTGGAAATCTTCTGTGTTAGAACAGCTTGAGATTTCACGGTAGGCATTTTGGGCAGGAATCCAGACTTCCAAGTCATAGGTCTTAGCTGCTGAGAAGCCCATATCGCCTGTACAGAGGGCCAAAACACGGTAAGGCAAGCCTAGTTTTTGAAGGATATTCTCTGCGTTTGCGGTCATTTTTTCTAATTCATCATAAGACTGTTCTGGTGTGGCAAATTTGACCATTTCAACCTTGTGGAATTGGTGAAGGCGGATAAGACCACGGGTGTCACGACCAGCAGAACCAGCTTCAGAACGGAAAGACGGGCTCATAGCAGTGAAGTAGATTGGCAGGTCTTTTTCTTCCAAAATCTCGTTACGGTAGTAGTTGGTCAACGGCACTTCCGCAGTTGGGATGAGGACGAAGTTGGTATCTGCCAACTCAAAAGTATCTTCCTTGAATTTAGGATATTGACCAGTACCGAACATAGAGTCATGGTTGACCATGTAAGGCGTGATGATTTCCTGGTAGCCTTCTGCGATATGCTCGTCCAACATGAAGTTGTAGAGGGCACGTTCTAAGCGAGCACCTAAGTTCTTGTAGAAGAGGAAGCGGGCTCCGGTTACTTTTGCCCCACGTTCCCAGTCCAAAATATCCAGGTCTTCGCCCAAATCCCAGTGAGCTTTTGGCTCGAAAGTGAATTCACGAGGTGTTCCCCAACGACGAACCTCCACGTTTTCTTCTTCATCTGCACCAACAGGAACAGAATCGTGCGGCGTATTTGGAAGAACTGCAAGGATGGCATTTAGTTTTTCGTCGATTTCCAAAAGCTGAGCGTCCAAGTTTTTCACGTCTGCAGACAATTTCTGCATGGCAGCAATCTTTTCGTCTGCATTTTCCTTGTTGCGTTTTGCTTGGGCAATCTCCGCAGAAACGGTGTTGCGCTCTGCTTTTAATTCTTCTACAGTAACCAAGATTTCACGGCGTTTTGCATCCAATTCCTTGATGTTTGCCAAGGTTTCAGCAGCCACATCACGAGTAGCAAGTTTAGCAGCCACTCCGTCAAAATCTGTACGAATACGTTTGATATCTAGCATAGATGTCTCCTTTTGAATAAAAAAACACAGAATGAGAGATGCTGGAGCGATATTTACCGCGGTTCCATCCAGCTTCACATTCTGTGCACTTTAAGTATGTCATTTTTAGCCAACGGTAGAATTTCATATCCCTTGTTTATCTGCTCACAGCGACCGCAGACTTTCTGAAAAACGCCTGATACTACTTATCCGTTTGTCTTATTATACTTGATTTTTTATTTTTTTGCAAATAGATTTGAGATTTTCTGTCCTAGAATTTGCAGGAGAGTTGGCAGTTTGACAACTTTCTCATTGCCAATATGTTCACGAGCAATTTTTAGGATTTTACCAGAATCTTTAGAAGCAAACAGGAACTTGCCACTATCAGTATAGACTTCGAAGTGGCGACTGATTTTCTTGTTGGAAACATTGGCACCGATTTGATCGATAGATGTCCAAGGAATTTGAACGTAATTTTCAACGTTGTTATCAGCATAAAATTCCAGAGCTTGATCACCTAGCAGGAACTTGCCAACCGTTCCACCTGCAAGACTGAGATAGGAAACGCCTGTTGTGGATAGTTCGACGTGTTTGTTTAATGATTGTGCCATAGTTACCTCATTTCTTGTTTAATTATACCATAAAACCCCGCATGAGCGGGGTTTCTTAATGGATTACATAATTCCAAGTAGGCGAGCTGCGATACCGAATGCGAACAAACCAACGATGATAGTGATTGGAGAAACTTTTTTCTTCAACAACCACATACATAGGAAGGTAAGAAGCAAGTGCATGAAGCCTGGGATAAGACCGTCCAAGTTTTGTTGGAAAGTAGTAACTTTAGTTGGAGTTTGTGACAAACCTTGACCAACCAATTCAAAGGCTTTTTGGATACCTTCGTAGCCTTCTGGCAATTTGTCCCACTCGATGTAAGCACCTTCTGAGAGTGGAACTTCAGAAACCGTGAAGTTGAAGCCGATAGATACCCAACGTTGAGCAAGTACGGCAAGGATGAACATACCGAGGATAGAAGCCCCTTTAGTGATGTCTTGGAGGATACCACCTGACATATCTTTAGTGATTTCTTTACCTGATTTGTAACCAAACTCTTGAGTGTACCATAGGAAGCCCATACGGATAGCATTCCAAAGACCGAAGAAGAGGATTGGACCAAGGATGTTACCTGATACAGCAAGTGAAGCACCTAGGGCACCGAGGATAGGACGTACTGTAAACCAGAATACTGGGTCACCGATACCAGCGAGAGGTCCCATCATACCGATTTTCACACCTTGGATAGCAGCGTCATCGATGTCAGCACCGTTTGCACGCTCTTCTTCAAGGGCAAGTGTTACACCGACGATAGGTGCAGCAACGTATGGGTGTGTGTTAAAGAATTCCATGTGGCGTTTAAGAGCCGCAATTTGATCTTCTTTCTTAGTGTAAAGTTTTTTGATAGCTGGAACCATTGTGTAAGCCCAACCCAAGTTTTGCATACGCTCAAAGTTCCATGATGCTTGAAGGAAGGTTGAACGCCAGCAAATCGCTTTACGATCTTTTACTGAAAGTTGAATTTTTTCTGTCATGATTGTGTTCTTCCTTTCTTCTTAGTAGTCTTCTAGGATGTCGCCGATTGGATCGTTAGAACCAGCTCCGCCACCGTTTCCACCTTTTTTAGAAAGGTTAAGGTAGATGAAGGCAAGAGATACACCGATAGCACCAAGAGCGATAAGTGTCAATTGGCTAACAGCAGCAAGAGCGAAACCGATAGCGAAGAATGGCCATACTTCGCGAGTAGCCATCATGTTGATAACCATAGCGAAACCTACGGCAACAACCATACCACCACCGACGTTCATACCACCTGACAACCAAGCTGGCATAGATTCAAGAGCAGCTTGAACAGCCTCAGTTGGGATAGCAAGAAGAAGGGCTGCAGGAACAGCAATACGAAGACCTTGAAGTGAAAGAGCGATCAAGTGGTAGCGCTCAAGTGCACCGAAATCACCGCGTTCTGCAGCAGCATCAGCACCGTGTACAAGGGCAACAGATGCAGTACGCACAAGCATTGTAAGGAAAAGACCTGCAACAGCAAGAGGGATAGCAAGACCTTGAGCAACTGAGATAGCAGTTGCTGAGAAGTCACCACCCTTAATCAAGATGATAGCGGCAGCAACAGAAGCAAGGGCAGCGTCTGGTGCAATCGCAGCACCGATGTTTGACCAGCCAAGAGCAACAAGTTGGAGAGTTCCTCCAAGCATAACACCAGCTGTTAGGTTACCGGTAACAAGACCGATGAGGGTACATGCAACGATTGGTTGATGGAATTGGAATTGGTCAAGGACACCTTCCATACCTGCAAGAAAGGCCACAAAAACGACCAAAATTGCAGAAATAATTGAAATATCTGACATATTTATAATCCTTTCATATTTCTGATAATCACACAGTGTTAATCAGTTATTATTTAACATCTGCCTTGTTAATCAAGTCAAACAAATCTTTTGGTGAATCGTTTGGAACTTTACGGACATCGAATTTGACACCAAGTTCACGCAAGCGTTCAAAGGTTGCAACATCGTCCTTATCCATAGAAAGAACAGTGTTCACCATTGTTTTACCTGTTGAGTGAGCCATAGAACCAACGTTCAATTCCTTGATTTCTACGCCACCTTCGATTGCTTCAAGAGCTTCTTGAGGTGTTTCAAAGAGAATCAAAGCGTGTGTGTTACCGAAGCGAGGATCTTTAGAAACCTCAATCAGTTTCTTGATAGGAACAACGTTTGCTTTAACGTTTCCTGGAGCCGCTTGCTTGATCAATTGCTTACGAAGGTCGTCTTGTGCAACTGTATCTGAAGCGACGATGATACGGTCAGCCTTAGAAGCTGGAGTCCAAGCAGTAGCGACCTGACCATGCAAGAGACGAGTATCGATACGAGCCAAGTTGATTTTCAACTTACCATCACCGATAACAGTTCCTGGTGGGATTGCTCCTTTAGGTGCTTGAGCAGCACTTGCAGCTGGAGCAGCCTCAGCTGGTTGAAGTTCTTCTGGAAGAACCTTGATACCATCTTTGGCTTCCTTGATAATGTTTGCGGCAACCTTTTCAACCCCCGCAGATGCATCCATTAGACGCTCTGTGTAGGCTTGAATTAGCATTGGCAAGTTAAGTCCAGTGATGATGGCAAATTTACGGTCTGGACGTTCGCCAGCAACGCGACTTGCTTGGTTAAATGGAGAACCACTCCAAAGGTCCGCCAATACCAACACTTCATCATCAGCATCGAATGAGTCAACAGCTGCATTGAGCTTAGCATATAAATCATCTGGTCCTTCACTTGGCATAAAAGTTACAACTTGAACTTTTTCTTGTTCGCCAAAAATCATTTGACCAGACTGATGAATGCCAGCAGCAAATTCACCATGACTTGCAATAATGATTCCAATACTCATTATTGTTCCCCCTAAATTTTTTCTAGTTCCTTTGAAATGTAAAACTAATGAATAGGCTTACATTTTCTTGAACTTGTATATTATAAAACGTTTTCATATCATTTGTCAAGCAAATTTGTGTTAAAAACAGAAAAAATTTCCGAAAGGTTTACATACTCTTTTCAGAAATATGTTGCTAACTGTGCAAAATAAAAGAAAAAAACTGACAGAATCAGCTTTTTCTTCTATAGAAATAATTTCTCCAATTCCTTTGCCACGCCATCTTCAACATTGGTAAATTCAGTTAGGCAGTCTGCATGAGGGCGGAGGGTATCGCTACAATTTTTCATGGCAAAACTGGTACCTGCTAGTTCTAGCATTTCGACGTCATTGTGCTCATCGCCAAATGCAACTAAATCGCTAGGACTGGCCTGGAAGAGTTCCAAGACGTAGCTAAGGGCGGTAGCCTTGTTGACTCCTTTGGCACAGGTTTCTAGGATGTTCAAGGGACCACCCCAAGTATTGATCTCTAACTCATCATTAAAGTAAGATTTCATTTCCTTTGCAAGTTGATACTTATCTGTAGCCCGTGTTTGCATGAGGATGGAGTGGGGGTCACTGGTAATCAGTTCGGGTTTAATGAGGGTTTCTGGGGTAATTTGCTCCACTCCCATAAGGGCAGGGTCGATTTTATCCAGATGTTTTTGCGTAATGAAGAATTTATTTTTGTATTCTCCAGCGATAAAATCGGCTTCAAAATGTTCTTCTTCTTTTAAAAACTCGAGCAGGTATTTTTTATCAATGAGAATATTTTTTTCCCACGCCCATTTTTTTCCAGGAAGATGGATAAGGGAACCGTTGAAGTTAATCATAGGGGTATCCAATTCTAACTGGTGGTAGAACTGTTCTGCCATACGGTAGGGACGGCCTGTCGCGATTAAAATAGTATGTCCAGCCTCTTTTACCTTTTTAATAGTAGAAATTGTGTAGTCACTCAGCTGGCTATCTTGATTTAGTAAGGTGCCGTCTAGATCAATAGAAATAATTTTTTTCTTCATACTTGAATGATCCTTTTCAAAACTAATAAGTTCCAGTATATCAAAATGCTCAAAGAAAAGCAAAAAACCAACCATTTTTAAGGAAAGTAGAGAGGAAGAGGATGAATGTTCGTTATTCACGTACGATAAATTAGAAAACAACATTTTTATACATAAATTACTTGAAGTATAAAAACGATTTGTATATAATAGCTATATCGTTCGTAAATAAAAGGAGAATAATTGAAAAATGGAACAGTTTTTTAAACTAAAAGAACATGGGACGACCGTTTCGACTGAAATCATGGCTGGTCTTACGACTTTCTTTGCTATGAGTTATATTTTGTTTGTTAACCCAAGCATCCTTAGTGTTGCTGGTATGCCAACCCAAGCAGTCTTCCTAGCAACCATTATTGCTAGTGCTGTTTCAACGCTTGTCATGGGGCTCTTTGCCAATGTTCCTTATGCCTTGGCACCAGGTATGGGACTTAACGCCTTCTTTACCTACACCGTTGTTATCGGTCTAGGCTTTACCTGGCAAGAAGCTTTGGCTATGGTTTTCCTTTGTGGTTTGTTTAATATCTTTATTACTGTTACCAAGGTTCGTAAGAGTATCATCAAGGCTATTCCAATTAGCTTGCAACACGCTATCGGTGGTGGTATCGGTGTATTCGTTGCCTACCTTGGTTTCAAAAACTCTAACTTGATTACCTTCTTGACATCTGGTTCTGATATTATTACGGTCAACGGAGTTGCTCCTGCAGATGCGACAGCAGAAACCTTCGCAAATGGTGTCTTCTCTGTATTTGCTGGTGGTGGTGTCGTACCTGGCATTTCAACTTTCACTGACCCAAGTGTTCTTTTGACAGTATTTGGTCTTCTTTTGACAGCTGTCTTGGTGATAAAAAATGTTCGTGGTGCGATTTTGATTGGTATTATCGCAACAACCTTGGCAGGAATTCCAGCAGGTGTAGTAGACCTTTCTACAATTGACTTGGCTAATAACAATATTGGAACTGCCTTTGCTGAGTTGGGTACAACTTTCCTAGCAGCTTTCGGTGGTTTGTCTTCTCTCTTTGCTGACTCAAGCCGTCTGCCACTTGTTTTGATGACTATCTTTGCTTTCAGCTTGTCAGACACCTTTGATACACTTGGTACCTTTATCGGTACAGGTCGCAAGACTGGTATTTTCTCAGAAGAAGATGAGAAAGCTCTTGAAAACGGTACTGGATTTAACTCTAAGATGGACAAGGCTCTCTTTGCAGACGCTATCGGTACATCAATCGGTGCCCTCTTTGGTACATCAAATACGACAACTTACGTTGAATCTGCAGCAGGTATCTCTGCGGGTGGTCGTACTGGTTTGACAGCTGTAACGACAGCCGTTCTCTTCTTGCTTTCAATTCTTATCTTGCCATTTATCGGCATTGTCCCAGCAGCTGCAACAGCTCCAGCCTTGATCATCGTCGGTGTTATGATGGTTTCATCATTCCTTGATGTTGATTGGAGCCACTTCGAAGATGCTCTTCCAGCCTTCTTTGCAGCCTTCTTCATGGCCCTTTGCTTCTCTATCTCATACGGTATTGCAGCAGCTTTCATCTTCTATTGCTTGGTAAAAATTTCAACTGGTAAAACAAAAGAAATCCACCCAATCCTTTGGGGAGCAACTGCTCTCTTCATTCTTAACTTTATCATTCTTGCCTTCTTGTAAGAAGATAAACAACTAACATTTATATATCTGAGCTGACTGCGTTGAGTGGTCAGCTTTTGTATTTGCTTATTATTTGTTCGAGAAGAAGTAGTCATTTCGGTTAGCGAAGGCTTCCAGTTACTGTTCTCGATTAGGTAGACTTTTGTAAAAGTTATCGCTATTTAGTTTTCTATTTATTGCTATAATATTTCTTGTATTCTATCACCTGTCGATATCAGATTGGAGTTTGTAATTTTGTTTCTATATCTCTAATCTCTTAACCTTGTTTGCGAGTTTTGGGCTCGGGTAAAATCAATCCTTGGACACTTATCCTACCGAATTTTGAACTTGCCTTGTTTCACTCTGTCAAATAGAGGCTGTTCAAGACATCTAGTGGGCTGTTTCAAGTTCACCTATAAATATGAAAGAATTGGTTTATGTCAGTGGAATTTGATGAAGAGGCCTCAAAAACATTATCTATATTTTGGGGAGTGAGAAGGGTTTAGGAAGTGTTGACAAATTTTTCTTCCTGATACTGCTGGAAATGGCATTTGTCCTGTCTATTTTATTTGAATGCCTATCACTTATCTCAATCATATTTGGGTTTCTTGCCATCGAAAAAAGACTTGGAAGGTGTCTTCTAAAACACTTTTCAAGTCTTTTGATGTTCTATCTACCAGTTACGCTTGATAAATTTCCTTGGTAGTGGTTAAAGAGAGAGTGTGTAGCCTTGTGGACATAACGGGCAGTTTCCGCGTTGTTCATGGTGTAAAGATGGACACCTGCGACATCATTGGTTACCAAATCGACAATCTGATCAACGGCATAGGCTAGACCTGCTGCACGGAGGGATTCAGGATTGTGCTCGTATTTTTCTAAGATAGCCTTGAACTTACGTGGAAGACGAATATTTTCGCAGGTTTTCAAGAGGCGAAGTGCCTGATTCCTGTTGATGATAGGCATGATGCCTGCAATAATCGGCACTTCGATGTCTGCTAGATGGCATTTCTCTTGAAACTCATAGAAAGCTTCGTTATCGAAGAAGAGTTGGGTTACCAAGCTTGAGCAACCAGCATCCACTTTCTTTTTCAAATTCTTGATGTCAGATACAGAGTTTGGTGACTCAGGGTGAACTTCAGGATAGCAAGCTCCGATGATGTCAAAGTGAGGGGCCTCTTGCTTGATAAAGGAGATGAGGTCCGTTGCATAGCGGAAATCTTCTTTTGGAGGCAGGCCATCAATAATGTCACCACGAAGTGCTAGAATTTGATGAACACCGACTTCATCAAGAGATTGAAGTACAGATTTGACCTTGTCATTGGTCAGGTAGGCCGCTGGTAGATGGGCAATGGTTGGAATTCCCAACTCATTGCGAACATGGTTGACCAGGCGAACAGTCGTTTCTTCAATATTGAGGTTATTATTGCTACAGGTAACGCTGATAAAATGAGGGGCCAAACCCTGCATCTGATCAAGGGTTTGGATAATCTTTTCATTGCCTACTTCTGGTTTTGGAGGAAAAATTTCAAATGAGAGACTTGGGGTTTGACCGATCATAAATTAGAGTTCCTTTCTGGCTGCCTTAGCTGCTTGGGTCAAGTGGATAAGGCTAGCTTTTGTTTCTGATTCGCCACGCGTTTTCAGTCCGCAGTCTGGATTGATCCAAACTTTTTCTTTCGGTACTTTGGCAAGGATGGCTTGAATAGTGTGTGCAATTTCATCAACTGCAGGTACTCGTGGAGAGTGGATGTCATAGACACCAGGGCCAACCTGAGTTTGGAAATTCTTAGCTTTGAGTTCATCTAGAATCACGAGATTAGAACGGCTAGCTTCAAAGGAAATCACATCCGCATCCATGTTGTCGATGGCAGGAATGATGTCTGTAAATTCGCTATAGCACATGTGAGTGTGGATTTGAGTATCTGGTGCAACAGTTGAGTGTACCAAACGGAAGGCAGGGATTGCCCAGTCAAGGTACTCGCTGTACCAGTCGCTACGACGGAGTGGTAATTTTTCACGAAGGGCTGCTTCGTCAATTTGGATAATTTTGATACCTGCTGCTTCAAGGTCGAGAACTTCTTCCTTGATAGCAAGGGCAATTTGAAGGGTTGATTCCTTGATAGAAATGTCTTCACGTGGGAAGGACCAGTTGAGGATGGTTACAGGACCTGTCAACATCCCTTTGACTGGTTTATTGGTACGACTTTGAGCATAGCTAGACCATTTAACAGTAATTGGGTTCAAGCGAGTGACATCACCCCAGATGATTGGTGGTTTTACGCCACGAAGTCCATAAGATTGAACCCAACCGTTCTTACTGAAGAGGTAGCCAGATAGGTTTTCACCGAAGTATTCAACCATGTCGTTGCGTTCAAATTCACCGTGAACGAGTACATCGAAGTCAACTTCTTCCTGCCACTTAATCCACTCATCCGTGCGAGCTTCTACAAAGGCATCGTATTCGGCTTCGGTGATTTCTCCACGGCGGAAAGCCAAACGTGTGCTACGGACATCCTTGGTTTGAGGGAAAGAACCGATCGTAGTGGTTGGAAGTAGTGGCAAGTTCAATTTCTCGCGTTGGATAGCTTCACGTTCCGCAAAGACTGGAAGACGAGTGTAGTCTGCATCAGTCAAACCCGCCAAGCGGTCTGCAAGGGCTGCATCACGACCAACACGCTCAAGGGCAAAGAGCTCCTTGTTGGCTGTGAGAGCCGCTTCCCCTTGACCATTACGGATAGCATCCAAGTCACGCAGCTCGCTCAATTTTTCAACCGCAAAGGCGAAGTGGTTGAGGATGGCAGGCTCAAAGATTTCATTAGCTGTTGTAAATGGTACATGAAGAAGGGAACATGAAGTTGTTAGAACAATATTTTCAGCTGGGATAGCCTCCAAAATAGTTAGGCTCTTTTCATAGTTGTTTCGCCAGATATTTTTACCGTTGACGATACCTGCATAGAGAGTTTTATCAGCTGGGAAGCCTGTCGCTACAAGTGTAGCCGTTTCCTTACCTTCTACAAAGTCAAGACCGATGGCATCGACTGGTAGGTTTGTCAATTCAGTGTAAATATCACGCACATCGCCGAAGTAGGTTTGGATAAGGACTTGCAAGCCTTTCTTGTCTGCCAAGAGAGTTTGGTAGATGTTGAGGAAAAGGGCTTTTTCTTCATCAGTCAAATCCTTGACCAAGCTAGGCTCGTCCAACTGGATTTTTTCAGCGCCAAGTTCTGCCAATTTTGCAAATACTTGTCCGTAGGCAGCAACCAAGCTATCTGCTACATCTTCAGCTTTCACACCTTCTTCAAAGTCAGTTAATTGTAAGAGCGTGAATGGACCAATAAGGACTGGACGAGTAGTGATACCCAAGTCTTTTGCTTCTTGGAATTCGTCGAAAATCTTGTGACCAGCTAGTTTGATGTCAGTGTCTTTTTCAATAGCTGGAACGATATAGTGGTAGTTGGTGTTGAACCATTTTTTCATTGGTCTAGCACGAACATCACCCTTATCTCCTTGATAGCCACGCGCCAAAGCGAAGTATTTTTCAAGGTCAGTCAAGTCTAAGTCCTGAACAGCTTTTGGCACGATGTTGAAGAGAACAGCTGCATCCAAAACATTGTCATAGTGAGAGAAGTCGTTGCTTGGGATTTCAGTAATGCCTGCTTCTTTAACAATAGTCCAGTGCTTAGCACGCAAGTCTTTAGCTGCTGTCAAGAGTTCTTCTTGTGGAATTTCATTTCTAAAGTATTTTTCAGTGATAAATTTTAATTCGCGGTTTTCTCCGATACGTGGGAAGCCGATAATAGTTGTCGTCATGGGATTTCCTCCAAAAATATTTCTATGTTCTTATCCTAACAGAAAAAATCCCACTTGTATAATTGGAAAAAATTAGGGTATGTTATAAGTTTTGGCTATAACAAGCTGGGACGGGATGGGTTTAGACACTCTTTCTTCTATATAAAAGCCTGAAATACGGCTATTTATTCCTATCGTATTTTTGGGTCTTGGAACTGGTATAGTTTTTTCTTATGTGGGAGATAGGTTTTATCTATGAGATGGTAGAGAGGAATTGAAATCATGATTTATATGTATCCTTGATAAATATTTTTTAATCGGTCTATAAAACTTCTATATTAGACAGACTTGGCTGGTCGTGTTACAATGTAGAAAATCACAGAAAGGAGTTTTTTATGGGAAAGGTGATTATTGGTATTTCAGGTAATGAGCAAGAATTTCCAACAAAATCTGGTCGCGTTTATGTAACGGTAGCGCGTGAATTGGCAGATAGTGTCCGTCAGGCTGGTGGTGTGCCACTGGTTATTCCCATGGGAACTCCGGACTTAGCCAAGGATTATATCGATATGATTGACAAGTTGATTTTATCCGGTGGTCAGCATGTGGATCCAAGTTTGTATGGTCAAAAACGTTTGATAGATAGTGAGGATTACCTCTTGGAGCGGGATGAGTTTGAATTGGCCTTGATTAAAGAAGCGATTCGGCAAGGAAAACCAATTTTTGCAGTCTGCCGAGGGATGCAGTTGCTCAATGTCGCTTTAGGTGGAAGTTTGGAACAGGAAGTGGCTGACCATTGGCAAGAGGATATAGAAGGAACTTCGCATCGTTTGCAGGTTAAACCTAAAAGTCGTGTCAGTCAATTGTTCGCACAGGGCAGTCAAATCAATTCCTTTCATCATCAACGGATCAAGGATTTGGCGCCAGGCTTAGTGGCAACTGGACTAGATCCACGAGATGGGACCATTGAGGTCTATGAAAGCAAGGGGAAACAGGCCTTGTTTGGTATTCAATGGCACCCAGAGTTTTTATACAAGGATTGTAAGCAGCACAGAGATTTGTTTCAGTATTTGGTGGATGTGTTTTAAGAGGGAAATGACTTCCCTCTTTTTATTATCAATTCTTATAATTGCAAGGGTATTTGTTATAAGTAAAAGTTATAACATTCTATAAGAAAAGCCAATTAGCCAGATAGTCTTTTCTGTGTTAAGATAGATTCAGTTCAAAAATTAAGGAGATATTCTTATGAAATTAAAAAAATTGTTTAGTTTAGCAGCAGCTGCCTTGTCAGTAGGTGTTCTTGCTGCGTGTGGTAGCTCAACTTCAAATGAGGCTGCTGGTTCAGCGACAACTGTTCGTGTTGGTGTGATGAGTTTAAGCGAATCAGAAGAAGCTCGTTGGAATAAAGTTCAAGAAATTCTTGGTGATGAAGTGAAATTGGAGTTCACTCAATTTACAGACTATTCACAGCCAAACAAGGCAGTAGCTGAAAATGAAGTAGACATCAACGCATTCCAGCACTATAACTTCTTGAATAACTGGAATGAAGAAAACGGTGAAGACTTGGTCGCTATTGCGGATACTTATATCGCACCAATCCGTCTTTACTCAGGTACAGCTGATGGCAAAAACAAGTACACGAAAGTGGAAGAAATTCCAGATGGTGCTGAAATTGCGGTTCCAAATGACCCAACAAACGAAAGCCGTGCCCTTTACCTTCTTCAAGCAGCTGGTTTGATCAAGGTTGGTGTATCCGGTACAGAATTGGCAACTATTGCTGATATTACTGAAAACAAGAAAAACTTGAAAATCACTGAGTTGGATGCGAGCCAAACAGCAAGCTCACTTAGCTCAGTTGATGCAGCGGTTGTAAACAACACCTTCGTATTGGAAGCTGGTTTGGATTACAAGAACGCTCTTTACAAAGAACAAAAAGATGAAAATTCAAAACAATGGTATAACTTGATTGCAGCTCGTAGCGATTGGGAAAAATCAGAGCAAGCAGCAGCGATTAAGAAAATTATCGAAGCCTACCACACAGATGAAGTGAAAGAAGTCATTGAAACAACATCTGACGGTATGGATGAGCCAGTTTGGTAAAATGCAAATAGGTCGAGGACTGGACAGAATTGTTCAGCCCTCTATCTGTTTTTATAGAGATAAGACAATCTCTTAACTAAAGTTAGAAATAGTATAGTATTTTTGATTTTGGTTAGTAGATTTGATTGATTTCATTGAGTATGAGGAGAAAGTATGGCAGATAGTAAAGTTCAAGCATTTGAAAATGATGCGATTATTCAAAGCTATTTTGAAAAGTTGAAGGTCTTGATTTCAAAGAAATCCATTTTTGCTCAGCAGATTGGTTTGTTGGATGTGGCGACTTACTTGAAAGATATGTTTGAAGAGGCTGGGGCAACTGTTGTTTTAGATGACAGCTATGCAGCACCCTTTGTTATGGCTAAGTTTGAGGCAAGTGTTCCAAATGCCAAGACCTTGATTTTTTACAATCACTATGACACTGTTCCTGCTGATGCCGATCAGGTCTGGGAGAAGGGGAAACCCTTTGAATTGACTGTTTCTGATGGCTATATTTATGGTCGTGGGGTGGATGATGACAAAGGGCATATCACTGCTCGTCTATCTGCCCTGAAAAAATACCAGGCTAGACAAGATGGTCAGCTCCCTGTTAATATTATCTTTATTATGGAGGGGGCAGAAGAGTCAGCCTCTGTCGACTTGGATAAGTATCTTTCAAAATACAAAGAACACTTGATTGGTGCTGATTTGCTGGTCTGGGAGCAGGGGCATCGTAATAGCTTACATCAGCTAGAAATTGCTGGGGGCAATAAGGGAATTGTGACCTTCGATCTTCAGGTTAAATCAGCTGACTTAGACATTCATTCTTCTTATGGAGGAGTTATTGATTCGGCAAGTTGGTATTTGTTGTCAGCTCTTCAATCCATGAGGGCGGTAGATGGACGAATCTTGGTAGATGGTATTTACGAACAAGTTCAAGAACCAAATGAACGTGAACTAGCCTTGGTTGAGGAATTTGCTCTTGCGACCAGTCAGTCTATGAAGGAGATTTATGGTCTAACACTGCCTACTTTGGTAGAGGAACGGCGCGAGTTTCTCAAGCGTTTGTATTTTGAACCATCGATTACCATTGAAGGCTTGTCAACTGGCTATCTTGGTCAGGGGGTTAAGACCATCATTCCTGCCCAGGCTTCTGCTAAGATGGAGGTTCGTTTGGTGCCAGGGTTAGATCCGTATGATGTTTTGGACAAAATTCGCCAGCATTTAGCTAAGCATGGTTTTGAACAGGTAGAAGTTATTTTTACCTTGGGTGAAAAGAGTTACCGAAGTGATATGTCAGCTCCAGCCATTGTCAATGTGATTGAATTGGCTAAAAAGTTGACACCAGAGGGTGTGGCAGTTTTACCTACCTCGCCAGGTACTGGACCCATGCACACCGTCTTTCATGCTTTAGGAGTGCCGATTGCGGGCTTTGGTCTGGGTAATGCCAACAGTCGTGACCATGCCGGTGATGAAAATGTCAGCATTGCTGACTACTATAGCCATGTTGAATTAGTAGAGGAGTTAATTGCAAGTTATGAGTAAGGAAATGATTAAGCTAGATAATATTGATGTAACCTTTCAGCAGAAAAAACGGACCATTGAAGCGGTCAAGGATGTGACCATTCATATCAATCAAAGGGATATTTACGGTATCGTAGGGTATTCTGGAGCTGGTAAATCTACCCTTGTTCGTGTCATCAATTTATTGCAGGTTCCGTCTGCGGGTAAGATTACTATTGATGAGGATGTGATTTACGAGGGGGGCAAGGTTACTCTGACCCCAGCTCAATTGCGGAGCAAACGCCGTGAGATTGGCATGATTTTCCAGCATTTCAATCTGATGGCGCAGATGACAGCAGAAGAAAACGTGGCCTTTGCCCTTAAGCATTCGGGTTTGAGCAAGGAAGAGAAGAAGGAAAAGGTTGCTAAGTTATTAGACTTGGTTGGGCTTTCTGACCGTGCTGAAAACTATCCAGCTCAGTTGTCTGGTGGTCAAAAGCAACGTGTTGCCATTGCCCGTGCCTTAGCCAATGATCCAAAAATCTTGATCTCAGATGAGTCAACTTCTGCCCTGGATCCGAAAACGACTAAGCAGATTTTGGCACTCTTACAGGAATTGAATGAAAAATTGGGCTTGACCATTGTTATGATTACCCATGAGATGCAGATTGTAAAAGATATTTGTAACCGTGTGGCTGTCATGCAGGATGGTCGCTTGATTGAAGAGGGTTCAGTGTTAGAAATCTTCTCTCATCCAAAAGAAGAATTGACCCAGGATTTCATCAAAACAGCAACAGGAATTGATGAAGCTTTGGTGAAAATTTACCAGCAAGATATTGTTCAGAATTTGCCTGAAAATAGCATTTTAGTGCAACTCAAGTATGCTGGTTCCAATACGGATACGGCGATTGTCAATGACTTATATAAATTCTATCAAGTGTCTGCCAATATTCTTTATGGTAATATTGAGATATTGGATCATACGCCAGTCGGTGAAATGGTAGTCATTCTCTCAGGAGAACCTGGTCAATTGCACCGTGCGATTGAGGCGGTGACGGAAGCGCGTGTGGAAGTGACGATTTTGAAAGGAGCAAACTAGATGTTAGAATGGATTCAAACGAATTTTCCAGATATTTATAAATTGGGCTGGGATGGTCAGACAGGTTGGTTAACACATTTTAATTTGACCCTCTATATGACCTTTGTTTCCTTTGCTTTCGGTGGATTTATGGGCTTGGTGTCTGGTTTGTTCTTAGTTCTGACAGGTCCACGTGGGGTCATTGCTAATAAGACTGCCTACTGGATTTTGGATAAGGTAGCGTCGATTTTCCGTGCCATTCCCTTCATTATCTTGTTGGCGGCGATTTCTCCCTTAACAAAAATTATTGTTGGGAAAACCATTGGTACAGAGGCTGCCTTGGTGCCTCTAGCCCTGTCAGTCTTTCCCTTCTTTGCCCGTCAGGTTGAAGTGGTCTTGTCAGAATTGGATCGTGGTGTCATTGAGGCTGCTCAGGCGTCAGGAGCGACCTTCTGGGATATTGTCCTTGTCTATCTGCGTGAGGGGCTGCCCGACTTAATTCGTGTGACAACCTTGACCCTGGTTTCCTTGGTAGGCTATACAGCCATGGCTGGGGCTATCGGTGCTGGAGGTTTGGGGCAGGTTGCACTATCCTACGGTTACTTGCGCTACAATGATGATGTGACCTTCCTTGCGACCTTTTTGATTTTGGTTATCATCTTTGCCATTCAATTCATTGGTGATTTCTTGACCAGAAAGATTAGTCATAGATAAGTTATGTTTTGAGAGGACAGTTGGTCCTCTTTTTTGATGCAAAATACTTGACAAATTCCTTGTTATACTAGTATAACAAGGCTTGACTTTACAGCCAAGCCTTGTTATACTAGTATAACAAGGCTTGACTTTACAGCCAAGCCTTCCTAAAAAGCAAAAAAGGGAGAAATATATGTGTCCGAAATGTGGAAGTCATCAGGTTATTAAAATTGGTGATAATCATTCAGATTTGCTATTTTTAAGAGGTGTCCAAACTTGTGCATGTCTATAAATGCAAAAAATGCTCTCATAAAATGGATTGAAAAGAGATAGATTTTGGAGGTAAAAATGGCAAAGTTTCTGGATCAAGAGGATTTGCAACTAATCGAACAATTTAAGGCAGAGAATTTACAAAAGAAAAATAGAATTATTGAAGAGTATCGTTATTATGATATTCCCGACGGCTACAAGAGTGAAGCAGCTAAAGATGCCCCAACTTATGAGCATTACTTAATGAATAAAATAGTATTCTCTCCGGAAGATGAGAAAGCTGTTGATAAATTAGGCGAGAGCGCAGGAACTCTTGAAAGGGTTCGGCATCTGACTAGCCAAGTGATGACCTCTGAGGAATGGTACCGTTCGGTATATGGAATAGGTTTCTTTGAAAAATTCAATGTGAATGAATTGAGGTGGTATCTTTATGATGCAGTGATTTTGATGAGTAGATGGGAATCAGCTCTGCATTGGGAAAATGAGGTGCTTATTGCCTGGTCTAACAGGGAAAAAAAGGGGAATTGGATTTGGTGGCTTCTTGGCTTGACCCTCTTCTTCGCTATTGGTGAATTGGTTTTCGGTAATGATAGGGCTGGCTATTTTCAAAGGAGTTTGACATTCTTTTTCTTATCAGCTATTATCGGTATTTTTGCAAAGAGAAAACATCAGAAAAAGCAAGAAGATATTGCAGTGATTAAACAAAGGCTTGAGGAAGTAAAAGAGTGTAAAAGTTGGCACTATCATAAAGCTCAGGAGCATCCATTGATTATGCAACAGGGGCAACATAGTTCATCATTCTTTTTTGAAACAATGCTTGGTTATGTCAACGAGGGGCGTGTCAATACCTTACAGGAAGCTTTAAATCTGTATCATCAAGAAAGTCAATATGACCAACTGTTGCGCCAACAAGCTGCCACACTACAGCGAGCGGAGCAAATTCAACAGATGACAACATTTAATACAATTTACAATGTATTAAAAAAATAGAAATTGAGGTAGGCAAATATGGTATTTCGTAAAACAGCAAATGAATATGTTAAGAAAAATGTGGGTGAACTTCAACCCTATAAGGAAGGGACTTATATTGATTCCAACAATAACGTCTATTATCACGATGGCTTAGAGTATGTAAAAATTGGATATGATAATCCTAATTTAGATATATGGGTCAGTCTTGTTCCGCAAATAGGAGTGGGAGTTATCTTGGCGAATTTGTTTGCGCCAAAAAGTCGTAAGGAGGATAGTTTTGATATTTGGACCTGGCTAATCGGTATCCTTCTTGCCTTTGTTTTTCTATGGTGGTATCGTTTACTTGCTTTTGTTGGATACAAGTTGCTGACACTATTTATTCGACCAATTTTAGAATTTACAGAGAGAGCAAAATGGCTTCGTTTATTCTTACCATTCCTTTGGTTTGTTGAGGACCCTGACAAAGATTTAGTAGATGTTGCTGCAGGGTCAACCATGTTACTTCCCTATATTGTTTTGAGTATTCCTGTACTAGCTCTGGCAAATTATGATGTCCCAGAATTGAAACCAGTTGGAATTGTTTTGATTTTGTGTACGCTCCTATCGGCATTTTATATGTTCTTAAACGTTCGCATCAATAAAGATAATTTTGTGGATAAATTTTAATTTTCTTGTGGCTAATCAAGTTATGTTTCCCCATATTCTGAGATAATGTTTGACATTCTCTCTGGGATTTTATACAATAAATTTAATTAAATAAACACTGCCACCGGGTAGTCATGCAACAGCATTTTATGAACATCGTTAGGTCTTAGAAGATGTTCATAGGGTGCTGATTTTTCTATAAAGGAGTAGGGATATGTCGCAATTTATAGTTGATACATCGTTTTGGAATTTATTTCCAGATGCAAAAATCGGAGTGCTATTATTGAAAGGGTATAAAACGCCGGCGCAATCACCTGATGAATTAGTGAAATTACTGGAAGAAAGCAACGGAATTGCCCAGAAATTTCTTACGGAAGATACCTTTAGTGAGAATGAGGTCATTCGTACATATCGTCAAGCCTATCAAAAATTTAAAACAAAAAAAAGGCGCACGTTCTAGTATTGAAGCACTTTTGAAGCGTTCTGCTAGTGACCGTCCAGTTTCAACTATCTCTCCGCTAGTGGATATCTATAATGCGGCAAGTTTGCGTTTTGGTCTTCCATGTGGTGCTGAAGATTTAGATACATTTGTAGGCGATCTTCAACTAACGGTCACTGAGGGTGGGGATGAATTCTATCTCATTGGTGATGAAACCAATAATCCAACTCTACCAGGGGAAGTTTGCTATAAGGATGATAAGGGGGCGGTTTGTCGCTGTTTCAACTGGCGCGATGGTGAGCGGACCATGATTACAGATAGCACGAAGAATGCTTTCTTGGTTATGGAACTGGTCAATTCTGATAGAGTAGAGGATTTGGAAAATGCCCTAGATTTTATCAGTCAACAGGTAGAAAAATTCTTGGGAGTAGTACCAGAAAAATATCTATTGGATTACAACAGTCCTACTATGGGTTTATAATCGGATAAATAGTGCTCTTTCTGGACAAAATATTCTTTTTCTGCTACAATACTAAGCATGAAAGAAGGTTGTTTCAAAAGCCTGTCTAGCGAGCTTGGGAGAGTGGAAGCCAAGCCAGTCTTGAAATAATTGGCGCTTTCCCAGTCGTGACCTCATCCGACTACTTATCAATCATATAAATGAAGTAATAAATTAGGGTGGAACCGCGTTCTCAACGCCCCTATGTCTGCTGACAGGGGAAGAGAATGTGGTTCTTTTTGTCTGTCTAACAAAAACGGAGAAAATATATGTCTAAAAAACTTACCTTTCACAGCGTCAGTGGCAAAATCTCCTTTCAGTCGAATTGCCACACGCTCATCGCTATGGCGACTGAGCTAGACGCTGTACTAGTTCGCCTTTCCTAGCGGTTTAGGCTAGGAAGGTTCACGTCACAAAATCATCGTCATTTAGTTTATCTTTTATTACGTCGTTAACTCGCTTTGCCGTACTCCAGTACAGCCTGCAGCTCGTTGCCTAGTACTAAAAGTAAACTAAAAGACTTATAATTAAAGAAAGAAGGAAGAATATGTCAAAGAAACTTACATTTCAAGAGATTATCTTGACCTTACAACAATTTTGGAATGAGCAGGGTTGTTTGCTCATGCAGGCTTATGATACGGAAAAAGGTGCGGGTACCATGAGTCCCTACACTTTCTTGCGTGCTATCGGTCCTGAGCCATGGAATGCGGCTTATGTTGAGCCTTCTCGTCGTCCTGCTGACGGTCGTTACGGAGAAAACCCAAACCGTTTGTATCAGCACCACCAATTCCAAGTGGTGATGAAACCATCTCCATCTAATATCCAAGAACTCTACTTGGAGTCTTTGGAGCGTTTGGGCATCAATCCTTTGGAGCATGATATTCGTTTTGTTGAGGATAACTGGGAAAACCCGTCAACAGGCTCAGCTGGTCTGGGCTGGGAAGTTTGGTTGGACGGTATGGAAATCACGCAGTTTACCTATTTCCAACAGGTTGGTGGTTTGGCGACAGGCCCTGTCACAGCCGAAGTAACTTATGGTTTGGAGCGCTTGGCTTCCTACATTCAAGAGGTTGACTCCGTTTACGATATTGAGTGGGCTGACGGTGTTAAATACGGTGAAATTTTTATCCAGCCAGAGTACGAGCATTCAAAATATTCCTTTGAAGTATCCGACCAAGACATGCTCCTTGAAAACTTCACTAAGTTTGAAAAAGAAGCAGAGCGGGCTTTGGAAGAAGGCTTGGTTCACCCAGCCTTTGACTATGTGCTCAAATGTTCTCATACCTTTAACCTGCTGGATGCCCGTGGAGCTGTGTCTGTAACCGAGCGTGCAGGCTACATTGCCCGTATCCGTAACCTTGCCCGTGTCGTTGCCAAGACCTTTGTGGCAGAGCGGAAGAAACTCGGTTTCCCACTTTTAGACGAAGCAACACGAGCAGAATTGTTGAAGGAGGACGCAGAATAATGACAAAGAATTTACTTGTTGAACTTGGCTTGGAAGAAATCCCTGCCTACATCGTAACCCCAGCCATGCACCAGTTGCGTGACCGCATGTCAACCTTTTTGACAGACAATCGCTTGGCTTTTGATAGCATCGATGTTTTTTCAACACCACGCCGTTTGGCTGTTCGTGTCCGTGGTTTAGCAGACCAGCAGACTGATCTTACAGAAGATTTCAAGGGTCCTGCTAAGAAAATTGCCCTGGATGCAGATGGAAACTTCACTAAAGCTGCAGAAGGCTTTGTCCGTGGCAAAGGCTTGACGACAGCTGACATTGAGTTCCGCGAGATCAAGGGCGAAGAGTATGTCTATGTGACCAAACATGAAGCTGGTCAGCCAGCTAAGGCAGTTTTGGCGGGCATTCCAGAGGTCTTGAAGGCTATGACCTTCCCTGTCAGCATGAACTGGGCGTCCAACAAATTCGCCTACATCCGCCCTGTCCACACCTTGACCGTTCTCTTGGACGATGAAGCATTGGATATGGACTTCTTGGACATTACATCTGGTCGTATCAGCCGTGGTCATCGTTTCCTTGGAAATGAAACTGAGATTGCAAGTGCAGATTCTTACGAGGCAGACTTGCGTGCACAGTTTGTCATTACAGACCCCGCAGAGCGTCAAAATATGATCGTCGAGCAAATCAAGGCTATCGAGGACAAACACAACGTGACAGTCGAAATTGATGAAGATTTGCTCAATGAAGTTCTCAACCTGGTTGAGTACCCAACTGCCTTCATGGGTTCATTTGACACCAAATATTTGGAAGTACCAGAAGAGGTTTTGGTCACTTCCATGAAAAATCACCAACGTTACTTCGTGGTGCGTGATAAAGCAGGAAAACTCTTGCCAAACTTCATCTCCGTCCGTAACGGAAACGACCAACACCTTGACAATGTCATCAAAGGGAATGAAAAAGTCTTGGTGGCCCGTTTGGAAGATGGCGAATTCTTCTGGCGTGAAGACCAAAAACTCAAGATTGCTGACTTGGTGGAACGCCTCAAAGTCGTGACCTTCCATGAGAAAATCGGCTCACTTTACGAGCACATGGAACGCACCAAGGTCATCGCAGAAAAACTTGCTGACTTGGCAGGCTTGTCTGCGGATGAAAAAGCAGATGTGGCACGTGCGGCGGACATCTACAAGTTTGACCTCTTGACAGGCATGGTCGGCGAGTTTGATGAATTGCAAGGGATTATGGGTGAGAAGTATGCCCTTCTTGCAGGGGAAAAACCTGCGGTGGCAGCGGCAATCCGTGAGCATTACCTGCCAAACTCAGCAGAAGGCGAATTGCCTGAAAGCAAGGTCGGGGCGGTCTTGGCACTGGCTGACAAGTTTGACACCCTCCTATCCTTCTTCTCAGTTGGCTTGATTCCTTCTGGATCAAACGACCCTTATGCTCTTCGTCGTGCGACACAGGGGATCGTTCGAATCTTGGAAGCATTTGGTTGGGAAATTCCATTGGATCAGTTGATTGCGGAGCTCTACAGCTTGAATTTTACTAGCTTGACTTATGACAACCAGCCAGCTGTTATGGACTTTATCCGTGCCCGTGTAGAGAAGATGATGGACAAGGCCATTCCGAAAGACATCCGCGAGGCTGTACTTGCCAGCTCAACCTTTGTGGTCAGACTACAACTGGCAGCCAGCTCTGCTATTTTCCAAAAATCAAAAGAGGCTGACTACAAGGAAGCCGTGGAAAACTTGTCACGGGTCTTCAACTTGGCTGAAAAGGCAGAGGCGACTGTCATTGACGAGGCACTCTTCGAAAACGACCAGGAGAAAGCCCTTGCTGCTACAGTGGCAGGCTTGGAGTTGACGGAAGACATGGCGGGCAACCTAGACAAGCTCTTTGCTCTCAGCCCAATCATCGCGGCCTTCTTCGACAACACCATGGTCATGGCAGATGACGCAGCAGTCAAAGCCAACCGTTTGGCTCTACTGAAATCCTTGGCGGATAAGGCAAGTGCCGTGGCGGTCTTCAATCTCTTGAACAGCAAGTAGGTAGTATGTCTCTTTTCAGAATTATAGAGTTGTATGTTATCATTCCTTTGCAAGCTTTGGCGATGATTGTTTTTATAGTATTCCTTTTTCGTTGGATGTGGCGAACATCTAAGATAGAAAAGGGTAATGCTAAACCTGCTATTCGCAAAAAATCCAAACAGAAACTTTGTACTGCTGAAACGCAAGGGCGTTTTATGAGGCAACTACGTTTTAAGAAGAATTATGTCTATGTTTATGCTTATGATGTGGATGGAAAAACCTATGAAATTTATGATGTTATAATTTATAAGATAGGTGAAGTTATTAAGTTAGGTCCAATTCCGGTTAGTTATACAGGCAAAAGACAATTAGAGAATGTTGATGTGGTGAGGATTGCCTATAATCCTCTGATACCACAGGAAGCGTATTTACCGGACAATCAAGGGAAGTGGACCTTGTTTTAAGAGATAAAAGGAGGCAGACATGGAACAAGCAAAAATCGATCGTATCAATGAATTGGCTAAAAAGAAAAAAGCTGGTACCTTGACACCAGAGGAAAAAGTTGAACAGGCTCAGCTAAGGGAAGAATATATTGAGGGGTATCGTCGAGCAATCCGTCATCATATTGAGGGGATTAAACTGGTTGATGAAGACGGTAACGATGTGACGCCAGAGAAACTCCGCCAAGTCCAACGTGAAAAGGGCTTGCATGGGCGTAGTTTGGATGACCCAAATTCCTAAGATTATATTGCTAAAAAAAACAAGTAAAAGACTAGGTTTTCTAGTCTTTTTCTGTTATACTATATAAAAAGGAGGTTTGCTATGAAGAAAGTATGGAATTGGTTGGTTATAACGCTGTCAACATTGTTAGCTATATGGGGGGCAAGTTGTTCCTTTATCGGTATAGAGGAAGTGCTGTCTATTCAATCGGATGAGCGAATTTTTTGGGTTGTTGGTCTAGGTTACCTCTGGTTTATGGGTAGTTTTTACCTGACCATTATTCTCCACGAACTAGGTCATGCCTTCTTTGGTTGGCTGACAGGCTTTGACTTGGTGGCGCTTGGCTTGGGCAATCGCTTGTTGGTCAAAACTGACCAAGGCTGGAAATGGAAGAAAACCGTGATTGTGCAGGGGGCAGCAGCTCAGTATATCGGAGTCAAAAAAGATGAGGATGACCCTCGGGCGATTCTGATGTTTGCAGGTGGCTTGATTGTCCATCTCAGTCTCATCCTTATTTCTGTTTTGATTGGATTCTTGACAGGGTATTGGGGTCTGCCTCTCTCGCAAATTCTCCTCAATCTATCCCTGTTTATCCTCAACGCCAATCCTTCAGGAATGGTGGATGGTGCTAAGATACAAGAGTTGCGTGCTCATCCAGACTATAGCCGCTTGGTCTATCAAGCACTTAGACATACCTCTCAAGTCATGGTGGACCCAACTGCAGCGAATTTAAGTGATTTTGTCTTGGATCTGCCAATCTTGCCAGGGCATTTACCACAAACCCACTATCTAAACTGGACGGAGTTGCTGATTTTCAAAGGGGAGTATCAAGAAGCCCAAGAACGCTTGGAAAAACTGATAGCGGCATCGGACAATGATTATATGGTGAAGCTGGCAAAACTTGTACTGTTGGAAGTCTATCTCTTGCAAGGCAGGGAGGAAGAGGCTAGAGCATTAGGGCAGGACAAGCAGGTCAAGGCTCTGCTCAAGTACCCTATGGGAAATTACCAAGTCATTGCGGCTCTCTACCACCAACGTATTACTCAAGATAGCAAAGCCTTGAAAAAATCTCTGGCTCAGGCTAAAAAAATGTTGCCTAATAGTCCACTATTGGCTGATGAGCAAGATTATTATAGCAAACTCTTATCGGAAATCGAGTTAGAAAGTCAACTATCATATTAAAATATTTTGCTCAATATAAATAATATGTTAAAATGATTTTAAAAATAGTCCAGGAGGTTGGTCATGAAAAAACTGGTATATGTCTTCTTGGTGCTAGCCTATGTTGCAGTTGCATATTTGTCGGTCTACGTCCTTCCTCACTATTATTTTGGTGCGATTATGGGGGCAGCTGGGGCCAATCTTGGAGCTAGTTTTAAACAATTCAAGGAAGTGCAAGCCTGTCCTGACAAACCTTTTTCAGCCTATTTTAAGTTGGATAAGACGACGACAGCTATTCTATTAGCGCTTGTTTTGGGACTCATTCTTTTTGTTCATCTGCTACCAGTATCCAATGTACAAGTCGTCTTTGCTTTCTTGGTTGGGCTTAGCTATGGTGCGCTTTGGAATATCTTGCATATCCAATTTTTACGGAAATATTATTTTAAAAACGCATGAGCTTATTTCATGCGTTTTTCTTGTTTATATACTTTGGCCAGTTTTTAATTTTTTCATAAAAATGATAGAACTTGGAATGAGGACCAAGATACTGCCAATCCAAGCAGCAGGGTTGGCGGCTGCTGTTCCATAAAATCCGAAATACTGCATGCCAATGACGGCGACTGCTGCTCGGAAAATCAATTCTCCAAAGCCTGCTAGTGTTGGGATAAAGCCCTTGCCCAGCCCCTGAATAAAGCTGCGAAGAATAAAGAGAGAGGCAACGATCCAGTAGCAAGAGCCGTTGATGATGTAGTAAACCAGGGCCAAGTCAAGCACGGTTTGACTGGCATTTGGAAGAAAGAGGCCAGAGAAGAACCGGTTGCCTAGAACGAGAATGAGGGCAAAAATCAGAGCCCAAGCGATATTGAGGTAGAGTGCCTTGCGAACCCCTTCTCGAATTCGATCATAGAGTTTAGCTCCGTAGTTCTGGGCTGTAAAGGTTGCAATAGCCAGCCCCAGATTGACCATTGGTAGCATAACCAGTTGGTCAGTGCGGAGAGCAATAGCCTGGGCAGCGATAGCATCTGTTCCTAGCTGGTTGACCATAAACTGTAGGGTCATGGCTCCGATAGCAATGATACTAGCTTGAAATCCCATAGGAAAACCGAGTTGGGCATGTTTCTTGAGATTGTCCTTGTCCAATCGTAAGTCAGAAAAGCTAATATGGTACTGGGGAACCTTTTTGACGATGTAGAAAATCAGAAAGATAACGGAGCAAGCCTGGGCGGTGATGGTTGCAAACCCAGCCCCGAAGACACCCCATTTCATGACCAGGATGAAGAAAAAGTCCAAACCGATATTGATAAAACAGGCAATGATAAGAGCCACTAAAGGTGTTTTAGAATTTCCAAGACTGCGCAGGGCTGAGGACAGGAAATTATAGAAAATGGTAAAGGTCAATCCACCAAACATAGCTGTCAGAAAAGCATGGGAATGCTGGATGATACTAGCAGGTGTCTTCATTAAGACCAAGATAGGTTGTAAAAAAGTCAATGCAAGGATTGTCAGTATCAGGCTGATAAGGAAAGAGTAGAAAAGACCATGAACAAAGGATTTTTTCAGTCCTTCAAAGTCCTCGGCTCCGAATCGTTGGGCAGAAAGAATGGTCAGTCCATTTGTCACACCTTGGGCAAAGCCGATGATGAGAAAAATCAAGCTGGCAGTCGAGCCAACACTGGCAAAGGCATCCTTGCCTAAGGTATGACCAACAATCATGGAATCGGCAAAGTTATAGGCTAATTGGAAGAAGGAACCAATCAGCAGGGGAATGGCAAACTGTAAGATGACTAGAATGGGTTTGCCCTTGGTTAAGTCGCTCATAAAATCTCCTTGATAACAGAGGATAAGCCTACTAGAATGCATCATTTCTAATAGGCTTTTTCCTTATTTTAATGGGTTAAATCTTCAAAGTGGTCTACGGTATTATGGTCTGTAACAGCCATGATGAGTTCGTGGCTCTTGAAGACATAGTCTGGGGTCAGCTGGATGTTCAATTCCTGATTTTCTCCGCTACGGTAACCGATGATATTCATTTTGTAGTGCTGACGGAGTTTGAGTTCACCCAAGGTCTTACCAATCCATTTTGCAGGTGGATGGAATTCTACGATAGACACATTGCCTTCTAGTTCCAGGAGGCTAGTTGTATCTCTATGAAGAAGTTGCTTGGCCAGTGAAATACCTGTTTCACGTTCTGGAGAGATGACTTTGTCAGCACCGACACGGAGGAGAACTTCTTTGGCTGTGGTTCCCTTGACCTTGGCAACGACCATTGGTACTCCGAGAATCTTACTGTGCATAACAGCGAGCACACTGGATTCCAAATTATCTCCAGTTGCAACGACGACTGCATCACAGTTTTCAATGCCCGCAGCTCGCAAGAGAGAACGGTCGGTTATATCACCGACAATTCCTCGAGTGAGAATGGGTTCGAGGTGGTTAATCTGTTGTTCATGGTTATCAATGGCAATGATATTACAGTCATAATTGTGTAGGGTCTTAGCAATGGTGGTACCAAATACTCCTAAGCCCAGGATTCCGATAGTATAGTTTGGCATGATTTCTCCTTTTTAGAAGCTATATTCACAAGTGCAGTGCTGAACTGCGCATACAGGTTCTTAAACTAACATAGATGATTTGGCGTATTGTAGGCTTTCCTGTTTAGATGCTTTACGGAGGGAAAGGCTAGCTAGAATAGATAGAGGCCCTATGCGGCCGAAAAACATGAGAGCCATGATAACGGCCTGTCCTGCCATGGTTAGTGATGGGGTCAGGTTGGCAGTCACGCCAACGGTTGCTAGGGCAGACATGACCTCAAAGACCAAGAAGAGCAGGGGTTGCTGCTTGTCTGTAATAGCTAGGGCAAATAAGCCTGTCAAAAAGACCAAAAGAAAGACAGAAAAGGTCGCAAAAGCCTTGCGGATGGTCAGGCTATCAATGGTTCGACCAAGGAAGTTGGTATGGGGCAGTCCCAAGATTTCGCTACGGGCATAGAGGACCAGGGTGAGGAAGGCAGTAATTTTAATTCCTCCCGCCGTTCCTCCTGGTGCTCCCCCCAGCATCATCTGAAAGATATAGATCAGCAGGGTGATAGGAGCCGCGGTGGTGTAGTCAATACTAGCAAATCCAGCAGTTCGCATGGTCACAGTCTGGAAAAAGCTTGCTAGTAGTTTGTGACCAAAGGATAGATGACCGATGGTAGCAGGGTTGTTCCATTCTGTAAGTAAGGTTAATAGGGTCCCAAAGCTCAAAATCGTGGCAGTCAAACCTAGAACCACCTTGGTATGAAATCCCAGTTTACGAAGATGGAATTTTTGCCCAAGCTGGGTTTGCAAATCAAACCAGACAGAGAAGCCCAGTCCTCCCATGATGATTAGGCTGGCTAAGGTTAGGTTAATCAATGGATTGTCAACATAGCGGACAATACTGGTGGCGCCGAAATTATCAAAACCAGCATTACAGAAGGCTGAAACGGCTAGGAACATGGAAGTAAATAGCCCCCTAGCCCAACCGAATTCTGGTACGAAGTGCAGAGATAAGAGAATAGCTCCCAGTGTTTCAATGGCTAGGGTGAAGCCGAAAACAGACTTGAGAAAATTTCTAAAATGTTTTGTGTCAGAGCGATTGAGGGCTTCTTGGAGAGTTGCCATGCTCATAAAATTGATTTTCCGACCACCTCGTAGGGCAAAGAGGCCAATAAAACCAACCAGGCTCAGTCCACCAATCTGAATGAGTAGCATACAGATGATTTGACCAAATGTAGAATAGGTATCGGCAACAGCTTTTGTAAACAATCCAGTCACGCAGACCATGGACACAGAGGTGAAGAGATGGTCCCAGTAACGGGCATTAGATGTAGGGACTTGCGAAATGGGCAGACTAAGTAAGAGGGAGCCAAGGAGAATGACCAGCAGAAAGCTGAGAATAATTCGTTGGCTGGGAGTAAGGTGTATCTTAAATGCTTTCATAAAGCTACCTTTTCAAAAAATAAAGATGAGCATATTGTAGCATAAATAGGAAAAAAAGTAAGCCAGAAAGTAGATTATTTGCTAGCCAAAAAGGGCTGGATTTGAGCCAACCCTATATTATCCAGATTTTTCATTTTTTTTTTAGGAAGTTACCTATTCGTAGAGAATTGATATAGTCTTACTTTTTCAATTGTCCAATAAAGACCAAGAGAGCAAATATTCCCCAAGTTCCAGCTAAGAGTGGTTTGATTTGACCAGTGAAAAATCCAATGGATAAGGTTAGGACAAGACCTGCAATGAGAAACCAGAGCAGTGGTTTACGATAAAGATGGATAGCTTTTTGGAACGCATTTGATTCTGGACTGGTAGTTTGCCAGTCACTATTAAAGATTGGAAGTATAGTGAACGGTAAGATAAAGAGTGGTGGATTGTCCCCAGTCAGGTAGCTATGTATATACAGGCTACAAATTGTTGTATAGGAGAGAACAATCAAAGTGAGTATAAGTTTCGGTTTGTTAACGTTCATCTGTTTTCTCCTTTTTGAAATACAATCGATAAAGAATAGCCAGAGCAAATCCAGCAGGAAGGATGAGGATAAGTGGTTTGACATGTCCTAGCCAAATGCCCACGGAATAGGTCAAGGTCATGACAATAACTGTAAAGACACTTGAGAGAATAAAGTAATGCCTTTCTTCTGCAGATTTAAGAGGTTTGAGCATCTGGACGATGGGAAAAACGAATAGGAAGCTATCGTGAATGGGCTCCTTGACTATGTAGGAATAGATAAGAAAGGCAGAGAACAGACTATAAAATAGCACAAAGAATTGAAAGGATTGTTTATGGGAAAAGGGGGTGTTCATGGGTTACTCCTTATTTTTTCTTAGTCGTGTCTGCCTCCAGCTTTTGCAGATAGGCAAGGGCAGACAGGGCTAGACTGGCAAAGAGGCCCATCATGCCACCGAAGAGGAGGGATTTTACATGGAAGATGGAATCCAGTAGGGGAAGCTGGAGGCTAAAGAGGTCTGCCAGCCCAGCAAAGAGGCTAGATAGCAGGGCAACCCCCAGTCCCCAAACCAGTGGATTGAGGGTCTGGCCTTGTCTTTCCTCAGGGCTTAGTTCATCCACGTCATATTGAGGCAGGTCAGCATGGAGGGTGCGCATATTAACGATACCAATTAGGATAATACTGAAGAAGCCAATGATCATTGGATAGTAGGTAGCCACCTCCAGAGAATAGCGGTAGGCTAGGAAGTAGGCGATGGCATTTCCGAGAGCTAGGAAGTAGAAGTGGTAGATAAAGGCTATTCCCCCAATCTCATCTGCCTTAGTCCGTCGGTACTCGTCTAAAGGCCCGCGAATACCATAAACGTGCCGTATCATGTTTTGGATCCACTTAGGTTCTTTTTTGGAAATAGCAGAGCTGACAGTCAGTTGTTCTGCTTTTTTCATGCGCTTGCGTAACATGATTTCGATAGCAATGCCTGTGAAAATACCACCTAGACAGGCTGCAAGGAATTTTCGGAGGTCAAATAGGTGGTCGAAAGGATTGAGCCCATCCATCCAGGCACCAAAAACAACAGTCCAAATGTACATAACGGTTGTGAAATAGAGGGTGAATTTGAAACTTGCTCCCTTGAGCTGCTTCTGTTCCTTGCTAGTCAATTCTTCTACATCTAAACTGTCCACTTGGCTGTGGCGCATCTTGGATGCCATATACATACTGGCGGAAAGAGTGGATAGGAGTAGAGCAGTTGGGTAGCCATAGGCAACGACTTCTGGGTAGCGTTTGGATAGGGCAAGTGCCAGCAGGGTAAGAACCATGGTGCCCCAAAAGAGCAGGATAAAGCAGGTATTGCCTAGTCGGAAGGCTTCTTTTTGGCGAAATTCATCCAAGGGCCCTGCGATACCGTAAAATCGTTTGATCAATTTATCTTGAAAGTTTTCTTTTTTCATACGATACTCCTATTTACTTACGACGAAAAATGAGAGGTAGGTAGGCTAGTCCTAAGAAGTAGATTGCCCCGGTAATCAGAAGTTGTAGCCAGAATTTGGCTTGGCTGATGATATGCAAGATGTCAGCTCCGCTATTGCCCCAAAGCTGAAAGAGGACAAAGAGCGGGATAAAAATGAGAGTAGAGATAAGGGCTTTGCGTGTGTTCTTTTTCATGGTAATTTTTCCTTTCTATTCATTCCAAAAGAGGCTGTTGAGGTCAGTCTGTAAAGCTTTGGCTAGGTTGATACAGAGGTCTAGCGAGGGGTTGTACTTGTTGTTTTCAATCATGTTGATGGTCTGCCTGGATACGCCGATGGCCTTGGCCAAATCCAGCTGGGAAATACCTAGCAGTAGGCGGTAGTCTTTGACACGGTTCATGTGCCCTCCTTTCTATGTCAATTATATCTGACACATTTGACTAAAAATGAGAGGATAGGTTGGCTATCCTTTTAAAATGTTGTCAATTATATCCGACATATAAGTGTAAAAAAATGTGGGAGGCCTCCCTGGTTATGTCAACTATATCTGACATCTTTCTGTAATGTTATTATATACCTATCCAGAAATCTTGTCAACTATATTTGACATATTTTTTGTAAAAAGTTTGCAACAACTTTTTATTTTAATTTGTGGTACAATAGAAAAGATATGACCAAGGAATTTAATCACACAACTGTTCTCTTGCATGAGACAGTCGATATGTTAGACATCAAACCAAATGGAATTTATGTAGATGCAACGCTGGGTGGAGCAGGGCATAGTGAGTACCTGCTCAGTCAGTTGACAGATGGTGGGCATCTTTATGCCTTCGACCAGGATCAGACGGCCATTGACCACGCCCAAATCCGCTTGGCAGCCTACATTGAAAAGGGACAAGTTACCTTTATCAAGGATAATTTCCGCAACCTCAAGGCCCGCTTGGCAGAGCTGGGTGTGACAGAGATTGATGGGATTTGTTACGATTTGGGTGTGTCCAGTCCGCAGTTGGATGAGCGGGAGCGTGGCTTTTCTTACAAACAGGATGCTCCGCTTGACATGCGCATGAACCGTGATGGTCGGTTGACAGCCTATGATGTGGTCAATACCTATGACTATCACGACTTGGTACGGATTTTCTTCAAGTACGGTGAGGACAAATTTTCCAAACAGATTGCTCGTAAGATTGAACAGGCTAGGGACATCAAGCCCATTGAAACCACAACTGAGTTGGCAGAGCTAATCAAGTCTGCCAAGCCTGCCAAGGAACTCAAGAAGAAGGGCCATCCTGCTAAGCAGATTTTCCAGGCTATTCGGATTGAGGTCAACGATGAATTGGGAGCGGCAGACGAGTCTATTCAGCAGGCTATTGACTTATTAGCCTTGAATGGACGCATTTCCGTCATCACCTTTCATTCCTTGGAAGACCGCTTGACCAAACAACTCTTTAAGGAAGCGAGTACGATTGATGTGCCAAAAGGTCTGCCGTTTATTCCAGATGATTTGAAAGCACCGCTTGAATTGGTCAATCGTAAGCCTATCTTACCTAGTCAGGAAGAATTGGAAGCCAACAATCGTGCCCATTCAGCCAAGTTGCGCGTAGCCAAGAGAGTACATAAGTAGGAGAAACATCTATGTTACAAGAAAAACGTAGAGAAGCTACCATGCGAGTGATTGGTGATAAGTTTAAAACCTTCACCCGTGTAGAAAAAGCCTTTTATACAAGTATTATCCTATCCGGTCTGGCCTTGGCGATAGGGATTATTTTCTTGCAGACCCGTTTGATTCAAGTCCAGTCTGAAATGGCCAAGGTCAATCAAAACATCAACCAAAAACAGATTGAAATCAATGATGCCAAACAGGCTGTTAACGAACTCACACGTTCGGCACGTCTGATGGAGATAGCGGAGAAGGCTGGATTAACATTTAATAACGATAATATTGGAGTAGCTGAATAATGCCCAGAAGAAACAATAAACTCTTGCAGTATGTCCTGAAAACAAGGTATCTTCCGTCCCAAAATCGTCGAAGAGTAGGCCAAGGTCTGCTGTTTTTGACGATTTTAATCTTTTCTATCTTTCTCTTTAATTTTGCCTACATTATTGGTACAGATAGCAAGGCAGGTGTGAAATTGTCGGAGAGAGCAGAGGCTGTCCACCAGCAAGAAGTGACAGTTCAGGCTAAACGGGGAACTATCTATGACCGAACAGGTATACCTATTGCAGAAGATTCTACCACCTATACCGTTTATGCTATTATTGATAAGGAATATGTTTCCGAATTGAAGAAAATTCTTTATGTTCAGGACAGTCAATTTAGTAAAGTTGCAGATGTATTCAAAAAACACCTTGGAATGGAAACAGATTACGTTCTTCAACAGTTACGACAGCCAGAACTGAAGCAGGTTTATTTTGGAACCTTAGGGAAAAATATTTCTTATAATACCATGAGCACTATTCAGGAGGAGATGAAGGCGGCGGGGATTGAAGGGATAGCCTTTAATGCCAGCCCAGGTCGGATGTATCCAAATGGAAACTTTGCTTCCATCTTTGTCGGACTAGCCAACTTGATTGAAAACAAGGATGGTAGTCATAGCCTGCAAGGTATGAGTGGTATGGAGTACTACCTCAACGATATTCTAGCTGGTCAGGATGGTAAGGTTGTCTATGAAAAGGACAGTCAGGGACGTGTGCTGCCAGGAACAGAAACAGTTAAAGAAGAAACTATCAATGGTCAGGATGTCTATACGACGATTTCTGCAGACCTGCAGCGGTCCTTGGAAACCAATATGAATACTTTCTTTGATACCGCCAGAGGTCGCTATGCCAATGCTACTTTAGTTTCGGCTAAGACAGGAGAGATTTTAGCAACGACACAACGTCCAAGTTATGACTCAGATACCAAGGAAGGCTTGGGACAAGAGGGGGTTCTAGAGCGTTCCCTCCTCTACCAAGAGGCCTTTGAACCAGGTTCTACCATGAAGGTTTTGACTGTCGCATCAGCTATTGACAATGGAACCTTTGACCCAAATGCCTACTATACCAATAACGAGTATGTGATTGCAGACGCAAAAATCAATGACTGGACTTTAAACGCTGGCCAATCAGCTGTTACGTTAAATTTTGCTCAGGGTTTTTCACTCTCAAGTAACGTCGGAATGACTTTGTTACAACAAGAAATGGGGGATGAAAAATGGCTAAATTATCTTGCTAAATTTCGCTATGGTTACCCAACACGATTTGGTATGGGGGATGAGGCACCAGGTCTTGTTCCTGAGGATAATATTGTAACGATTGCCATGTCTACATTTGGTCAGGGTATTTCAGCTAACCAAGTGCAAATGCTTCGAAGTTTCTCTGCGATTGCAAATAATGGTATCATGTTAGAGCCAAAATTTATTTCAGCCCTGTATAATCCGAATACTGATACTGCAAGGCTTTCATCTAAAGAAGAAGTCGGGAATCCAGTTTCTGAACAGGCGGCAGATGAGACATTGAAATATATGATAAATGTTGGTACGGACCCTGTGTTTGGGACTCTTTATTCTTCAGATTTACAAGGGCCAGCTATTCAGGTTGAAGGCTATGATATTGCGATGAAGTCTGGTTCTGCCGAGATTGCCAGTGAAGACGGTCAGGGTTATATCAAGGGCGCTTATACCAACTCGGTTGTCGCCATGATTCCTGCTGAGGATCCAGAGTTCATTATGTATGTGACCATTCGTCAGCCAGAAGTCTTGAGTGTTCTCTCTTGGGATACTATTGTAAGCCCGACTTTGAAAGAAGCAATGTTATTGAAGGATAGCTTGAACATAGATGCTCCAGCTCCGTCCCTAGCTTCTGTTGGAAAAGAAACGGACTACACATTGCCAGATCTAATTGGTAAGGCACCTGGTGAGTCGGCTGAGGAGCTTCGTCGCTATCTGGTTCAACCAGTTATTTTAGGCAAAGGTGCTGAGATTAAGAAGGTTTCTTTGGAAAAAGGTAGCTTAGTAGCCCCTAATCAACAGGTTCTCTTATTGACGAATAAATTGGAAGAAATGCCAGACTTGTATGCGGTGACCAAGGAGAATATGGATCTACTAGCTGAATGGACAGGTATTGAAGTGACCTATGAGGGGTCTGGTTCCAAGGTTGTGAAGCAGAGCGTAGAAGTGGGGACCAAGTTGAATAAAACCAAGAAATTAACAGTTACGTTAGGAGAATAATATGCAGTTTGCACTTATGTCGGGATTGGTTGCATTTTTAGCAACGGTAATCCTGATACCACGATTTATTACCTTTTATCAAGCCAAGCGCATCGAAGGGCAACAGATGCACGAAGATGTCAAGCAACACCAGTTCAAGGCCGGAACTCCTACCATGGGGGGTACAGTCTTCCTAGTTGTTGCTGTCCTTGTTAGTTTTATTTTTGCAGCTAGCCTGAAAATGCTGACAGGTGGTGTCTTGGCTATTCTTTTCATTTTGGCTCTCTATGGCTTGGTCGGATTTTTGGATGATTTCTTGAAAATCTTCCGCAAAATCAATGAAGGACTTAATCCTAAGCAAAAGCTAGCCCTACAAATCCTGGGTGGTCTTGTTTTCTATTTTGTCCATGTCAAAGGTGCTGGTGGTGGTGAGCTCAATGTCTTTGGCCACATTATCAATCTTGGGGTACTCTATTTACCATTTGTTCTATTCTGGTTGGTTGGTTTTTCAAACGCGGTCAACCTGACCGATGGTATTGATGGTTTGGCCTCCATTTCGGTTGTTATTAGTTTGCTGGCCTATT
This sequence comes from Streptococcus suis, assembly GCF_002960625.1. Classification (GTDB taxonomy): domain Bacteria; phylum Bacillota; class Bacilli; order Lactobacillales; family Streptococcaceae; genus Streptococcus; species Streptococcus suis_T. Next base: position 25,573 of record NZ_POJH01000031.1, on the reverse strand, counting down.
CTGTTATTGCTTACCAGGAGCAGAAGTTTGATATTCTCTTGGTCTGTGTGACCATGATCGGTGGCTTGCTTGGTTTCTTTGTCTACAACCGTAAACCAGCCAAGATCTTCATGGGAGATGTGGGTAGTTTGGCTCTTGGTGGAATGCTGGCAACCATTTCCATTGCGCTTCGTCAAGAATGGACTCTTCTTCTAATCGGTCTGGTCTATGTTATTGAAACATCATCTGTTATGTTGCAGGTTTCATATTTCAAATACACCAAAAAACGCTTTGGAGAAGGTCGTCGTATCTTCCGAATGACTCCTTTCCACCACCATTTAGAATTAGGTGGTTTGACAGGTAAGTCTGAAAAATGGAGCGAGTGGCAGGTTGACTTCTTCCTTTGGTCAGTCGGACTTGTCATGAGCCTGCTTACACTGGCTATTCTTTATCTATAGAATTTTAGAAACAGCAGAAATGCTGTTTTATTTTTACCTTGACAAAAATGGTCGATGAGATGTAGAATAAAGAGAAGTGGAATAGGCGGAGGATAATTATGGAACAGTTAAATCAAGAACAGCTTTATGGGGTCGTGCTCCAGACCATGACGGCAGCTAGTCAGCTTCCGATGGTTAAAGTCAACAGGGAAGAATTTTTGAAAACTCGGTTTAAGGATAGTCCCTATTTGGACAAGATTTTAGCGGATGGGCCAACAGCGGTTTATAGCCTCGAAGCCCTACGCAAAGAGGCCGATAAAATCATCAATGATATGACAACCAAGACCTCGCTTTTATCCTTTGCAGCAGGCTTGCCGGGCAATCCTTTTACTGCCATAGCAGCTGGGACAGCAGATATTGCTCAGTATTTTGGCTTTGCCTTGAATTTATCGCAGCAAATTGCTTATCTTTTTGGAGAAGATGAGTTGTTTGTTGGTCAAGGAAAGGAAATTCCAGAAGAGGTTCAAATCCGTATTATTGCCTACATCGGTGTCATGTTTGGAGCAGGTGGTTCAGCAGTGCTTCTAAATAAAGTATCCAAAACAGTTGGGGCAAATGTTGGTAAGAAAGTAGCCATGCAGGCTCTGACCAAAACGACTTGGTATCCCTTGGTGAGAAAGGTTGCTGCAGTGATTGGTGTTAAGATTACCAAAAAGACTGTGGAGAAAACCATTGCCAATGCGGTCCCTATTTTGGGTGGACTGATTTCAGGTGGTTTGACCTATTTTACTTTCCAACCAATGGGTGGTTTGCTAGCTGATACCTTTGTAAAAAAATTAAAGGGTGATTTCGATAGCGAACTAGAACTCAGCGAAGCCTTCAAGGCTAGTTTGGCAGAGGAAAAAGAACTAGGGATTATCGAGGCAGAATTTACGGAAGTAAGTGAGAGCTAATGAGGGCGGGCATCCGTCCTTTTTGCTTGTCAACCTAAATCATGCTATAATAGAAGGCAGTATAATGAAGAACCAGTATCCATTGTTGGTATCGTCATTTAGTTTTTCTTTTTAACTCGCCTTGCCTAACTCCAGTTATGCCTGCGGTTCGTTGACTAGTACTAAAAGACTATACTTGCCTTGTGAATACGGGTTCTAAAGAGGAAACTATGAAATTTACAGATATGAAACTCAAGCCTTACATTCAGGAGGCCTTGAAAGAAATTAACTTTGTTCAGCCGACAGAGGTTCAGGAAAAACTAATCCCAATCGTCTTGTCTGGTCGTGACTTGATTGGAGAGTCAAAAACAGGCTCAGGAAAGACCCATACCTTCTTAATTCCCATCTTCCAAAAGCTAAATGAGGAATTAGACCAGGTTCAAGCAGTTATTACAGCTCCATCACGTGAATTGGCGACCCAGATTTATCAAGCAGCACGCCAGTTGGCTAGTCATTCGGACATGGAAGTTCGTGTGACCAATTATGTTGGTGGTACAGATAAAAACCGTCAGATTGACAAACTTCAAACTGGTCAGCCACATATTGTTGTTGGGACACCAGGTCGTATTTATGACTTGGTTAAATCAGGTGACCTTGCGATCCATAAAGCTAAAACCTTTGTGGTGGATGAAGCAGATATGACCTTGGACATGGGCTTTTTGGAAACGGTAGATAAGATTGCCGGAAGTCTGCCAAAAGACTTGCAATTTATGGTCTTTTCAGCGACCATTCCGCAGAAACTGCAACCGTTTTTGAAAAAGTATTTGTCTAATCCAGTCATGGAACAAATCAAGACCCAGACGGTCATTTCAGATACCATTGAAAATTGGCTGATTTCAACCAAGGGCCGTGATCGCAATGCGCAGATTTTGGAAGCGACCAAGCTCATGCAGCCATATTTGGCTATGATTTTTGTCAATACAAAGACCCGTGCAGATGAATTGCACAGTTACTTAACTGCTAATGGTTTGCGGGTTGCAAAAATTCACGGGGACATTCCACCGCGTGAACGCAAGCGGATCATGAACCAGGTGAAAAATTTGGATTATCAGTACATCGTAGCAACAGACTTGGCAGCGCGTGGGATTGATATCGAAGGTGTTAGCCATGTCATCAACGATGCCATTCCTCAGGACCTTTCCTTCTTTGTCCACCGTGTGGGTCGTACAGGTCGAAATGGCTTGTCGGGTATTGCCATTACCCTCTATCAGCCGAGTGATGATGCGGACATTCGCGAGTTAGAAAAACTCAACATCAAATTCTTGCCAAAAGAAATGAAGAATGGGGAGTTTGTCGATACCTACGACCGTGACCGCCGTGTCAACCGAGAAAAATCTCGTGAAAAACTGGACTTGGAAATGATTGGCTTGGTGAAGAAGAAAAAGAAAAAAGTCAAACCAGGCTATAAGAAGAAAATCCAATGGGCTGTTGATGAGAAGCGCCGCAAGACCAAACGTGTGGAAGCGCGTGCCAAGGGACGTGCAGAGCGCAAGGCCAAACGCCAAACCTTCTAGGAGGGTTGGAAAAGACCATGTTACAAAATATTCTCAGTTTTTATTTGCAGGGGCTTTTGGTTGCAGCCCTGCTGGTCATTCTATCTAGCTTGATTTATTTTGCTGTAAGAGCAGGTAAAAAAGTTGATCGAACGCCGCAAGAGCGCCAGGATTTTATATTTGATTTGTTGATGATCAACGTCATGACCATCCCAATTCTTGCTTTTGGGGTCATGGGGATTTTGTTAATGTTTAAAGCATAGAAGGAAAAGATATGTACGATACAATTGTTGTTGGAGCAGGTCCTGCAGGGATGACTGCTGCTCTCTACGCAGGACGAAGCAATCTAAAGGTAGCTCTTCTGGAACGTGGTATTTACGGTGGCCAGATGAACAATACGGCTGAAATCGAAAACTATCCAGGCTATGACCATATTTCTGGTCCAGCCTTGGCAGAGAAAATGTTTGAACCTCTGGAAAAATTCGGAGTAGATCACATTTTTGGCACCTTGGTGCGTATCGAAGAAGATGGACCAATCAAGAAAGTTATTACAGAAGACGGTGTTTTGGAAACCAAAACTGTCATTCTAGCTATGGGGGCTAAACACCGCTTACTAGGTGTTCCGGGTGAGGATACCTACAATAGTCGCGGCGTTTCCTACTGTGCGGTCTGTGACGGTGCCTTCTTCCGTGGTCAGAAACTCTTGGTAGTCGGCGGTGGTGATTCTGCGGTCGAAGAAGCCCTCTTCTTGACACAATTTGCGGAATCTGTGACCATTGTTCACCGCCGTGACCAACTGCGCGCTCAAAAGGTCATTCAAGACCGCGCCTTTGCCAATGAAAAAATTAACTTCATCTGGGATAGTGTCGTGGAAGAAATCAAGGGCGACGACTTACGTGTACAAAGCGTTGTTATCAAAAATGTGAAAACAGAGGAAGTCAGCGAGCTGGACTTCGGTGGTGTCTTTATCTATGTCGGTTTGGATCCGATGACGGATTCGGTTGTCGATTTGGGTATTACAGACGAGGCTGGCTGGATTATCACGGATGAAAAGATGGCAACCAGCAAATCTGGTATTTACGCCATCGGTGACATCCGCCAAAATCAGCTGCGCCAGATTGCGACTGCTGTTGGAAATGGTGCAGTTGCCGGTCAGGAAGTCTATAATTACATCACAGAACTAGCTGAATAGGGGAATACAATGTTTCATATTTACGATATTCAGAAAAATCCAGATGGAATTTCCTTTGAGAAGACCTTGGACTTGCAGGAAGATTTGCAGGTTCGCAATAGTGAAGTTTTAGGTTTGTCGCCTGTACAAGTAAGTGGAAATGTTCGCTTTGAATCAGGTTTCTTTTTCTTGGACTATCAGATGACTTACGACATTACCCTGGCTTCCAGCCGTTCCCTGCAACCTGTCCTTTTACATGAAGTGCAAGAAGTCAATGAACTCTTTGTTGCCAATGAGGCTGTTCTTAAGGAGCAGGACTTGATTGACGAGGATATGGTTCTGGTAGTAGAAGACGACCACATTGTCCTAGAGGAAAGCGTGGCGGATAATATTCTTTTAGCCATTCCAATCAAGGTCTTGACACCTGAGGAAGAGGCGGGAACAGACTTACCATCTGGTCAAGCTTGGGCTTTGATGACCGAGGAAGATTTTCAACAAAAAACTCAAGAGAAAAAAGAAGCCAACAGTCCTTTTGCACAATTACAGGGCTTGTTTGATAGCGAAGAATAGTTTGGATGGTTAAATTATCTGAAAATTCTTGTCAATTTTAAGCTTTCAGTGTATAATAAAAGAGATAGAAATTAGAGGAGTAAACAAATGACAAAAGCAAATTTTGGTGTTGTAGGAATGGCCGTTATGGGCCGCAACCTGGCACTTAACGTAGAATCACGAGGTTATTCAGTAGCCATTTACAACCGTTCTGCTGACAAGACAGAAGACGTTGTTGCAAGCAACCCAGGGAAAAATTTGGTACCAAGTTACGATGTGGAAAGCTTTGTAGCATCTATCGAAAAGCCACGTCGTATCATGCTTATGGTTCAAGCTGGTCCGGGTACAGATGCAACTATTCAAGCCCTCTTGCCACACTTGGATGAAGGCGACATCTTGATTGACGGTGGTAATACCTTCTATGAAGACACCATCCGTCGTTCCAAAGAATTGGCTAACTCAGGTATCAACTTCATCGGTACAGGTGTATCTGGTGGTGAAAAAGGCGCCCTTGAAGGTCCATCTATCATGCCTGGTGGTCAAAAAGAAGCCTATGAATTGGTAGCAGATGTCTTGGAAGAAATTTCAGCAAAAGCACCAGAAGATGGAGCACCATGTGTGACTTATATCGGTCCAGATGGAGCTGGTCACTACGTAAAAATGGTCCACAACGGTATCGAGTATGGCGACATGCAGTTGATTGCGGAATCTTATGACCTCATGCAACACTTGCTCGGTTTGTCAGTAGATGAAATGGCTGATATCTTTACTGAGTGGAACAAGGGTGAACTAGACAGCTACTTGATTGAAATCACGGCTGACATCTTGAAGCGTAAGGATGACCAAGGTCAAGATGGTCCAATCGTTGACTATATCATGGACGCTGCTGGTAACAAGGGTACTGGTAAATGGACTAGCCAATCATCTCTTGATTTGGGTGTCCCATTGTCATTGATTACAGAATCCGTTTTTGCTCGTTATATCTCAACTTACAAGGATGAGCGCGTGGCAGCAAGCAAAGTTCTTCCAAAACCAGCTCCATTTGCCTACGAAGGTGACAAGGCTGAATTGGTTGAAAAGATCCGTCAAGCTCTTTACTTCTCAAAAATCATGTCTTATGCACAAGGTTTTGCACAGTTGCGCGTAGCATCAAAAGAAAACAACTGGAACCTGCCATTTGGGGAAATTGCAAAAATCTGGCGTGCAGGTTGTATCATCCGTGCTCGTTTCTTGCAAAAGATTACAGATGCATACGGACGTGATGAAGATTTGGCAAACTTGCTCTTGGATGAGTACTTCCTTGATGTAACAGCTAAATACCAACAGGCTGTTCGCGATGTGGTAACCTTGGCTGTTCAAGCAGGAGTGCCTGTGCCAACCTTCTCAGCTGCCATTACTTACTTTGACAGCTACCGTGCAGAAAACTTGCCAGCTAACTTGATCCAAGCCCAGCGTGACTACTTCGGTGCTCACACTTACAACCGTAAAGACAAAGAAGGTGTCTTCCACTACGATTGGTATAGCGAAACAAAATAAAAAGAATGGGAGTGGGAAAGAACTCGACTAGTCAAAAAAGAGTTCGTCTTCCCACCCCCGCACAGTTGATTAGGTCAGATTTGGAGGGTGAAACACGAATAAATCTGCCAATCAACCACTGCGCTGAGATGTTGACACGAACTCTGAGAAGTGTCTTTGGACTTTATGCCCAGCCTCTTCTTTCTAATTTATCGCTAGCTGATTTGATTGATAGAGAGAACAATGAAAGAGATAATGGCTAAGAAAATTTTAATTGCAGGAAGAGAGCGCAATCTATCGCACTTTGTTTCCATGGAATTACAGAAGAAAGAGTATTTGGTAGACTACGCTTCAACAGGGAAAGAAGCCCTATCTTTAGCTCATGAAACAGATTTTGACTTGATTTTGATGAGTTTTCAGCTGTCGGACATGTCCAGTAAAGACTTGTCCAGAGAGTTGCTCGCAATCAAGCCTGCTAGTGTCTTGATTGTGGCTATTGATTCAGCTGATGTTGCCAAATATGGAGAAGAAGTGCTTTCATACGCAGTTTCTTATGTCGTCAAGCCCTTTGTCATCAGTGATTTGGTTGAGCAAATTGCAGCCATCTTCCGTGGGCGAGATTTTATTGATAAGAATTGTAAGCACGTTCCTTTGCAAGCAGCCTATCGTGACCTAAAGGTCGATTTTCAAAATCGAACCGTTACTCGTGGGGATGAGTTGATTAACCTGACCAGACGCGAATATGATTTGCTTGCAACTCTGATGAACAGCCCCGAACCTGTCAGCCGAGAACAATTGCTAGAGCGAGTTTGGAAATATGAAACGACATCGGAAACTAATGTAGTAGATGTATATATTCGTTATTTACGTGGAAAATTAGATGTTACTGGTAAACCATCTTACATCAAGACTGTTCGTGGTGTTGGCTATGCCATGCGAGATTAAGGAAGGGGAAACTCTTTCTTTTTTTTGCTTCCTATGATAAACTGAATGCTAATCATACAAAATTGGAGATATTATGAATTCGTCGTTTAAAGAAAAAGCTTTATTGATTTTGTTGGCTGGAGCTACCCTCTTAGCTGTATTGAATTGGGATACGATATACAAGGCAGTTCAGATTTTGTTGGGAAGCATGAATTCTCTCTTTATAGGGAGTATCATTGCCTTTATTTTAAATGTGCCTATGAAAAAAATAGAGGATCAGATAGAGAAGATTTCTTTTTTGAATAAATCCAAACGTTCCTTGGCTATTGTTGGAGTGTTGATTGGTTTTGCTTTAATTGTTACTGGGTTGGTGTTGATTGTACTTCCTACCTTGATGTCAACGGTGTCGCAATTAGTGACGGTGAGTAGCACAGCCATTCCTAAATCGGTCAATGCCCTCACAAGCTTCCTGGAAAAAAATGGACTTTTGGCTGGTCAGTTGGGTGAGCAAATTGCAGGTATGCTGGACCAATTGAAAAATCTAACCTTTATTTCCAATTTGGTAACGCCAGTCTTATCAGGTTTAGTATCAAATGTCACTGGTATTTTTTCCAATACCATGACGCTTGTGATGGCCTTCTTCTTTACCTTGGCAATACTTGGAAGCAAGGAACATCTGCAAGCTATGACAGGTAAATTCCTACAAGCGATACTGCCGACAAAAACTGTTCGAGTGATTAGTTATATTGGAGAGGTCATTGTTGATACTTATGATAAATTCCTAATGAGCCAAATCGTAGAAGCCTGTATTATCGGTACTCTCGTATTTGTGAGTTATTCTCTCTCAGGAATTCCTTATGCCAGCATGGCAGGAATTTTGGCAGGTGTTTTATCCTTTGTGCCTTACATTGGTCCCTTTACCGCCTGTCTGATTAGTGCCCTCTTTGTGGCGGTGCAAAATCCCCTCTTGGCGCTCTGGTCCATTGCACTCTTCCAGATTATTCAGTTGATTGAGGGGAATGTTATCTATCCACGCGTGGTTGGACAATCGGTTGGACTTCCGACTCTCTTTACCCTTGCTGCAGCCTTGATTGGTGGAAATTTGTTTGGCTTGCTTGGTATGGTCTTCTTTACACCTATCTTTGCGGTTATTTACCGTCTGGTTCGTGAATGGGTGGATAGTCGCTTGAAGAAGCAAGAGGATGCAACAGTCGGTTAACAATGGTTAAAAATAGAAAGTGGGTTTTCTCGCTTTCTTTTATTTTTGCTGTTTTTATGCTATACTGAAGTGATAAAGAAGTTGTAGGAGTGAGAGTATGCGTTGTCCAAAATGTCAAAGTTTGAAATCAAGTGTTATTGATAGTCGTCAGGCTGAAGATGGCAACACCATCCGTCGCCGTCGTTCTTGCGATCAATGTGGTCAACGTTTTACCACCTATGAACGTGTTGAAGAAAAAACCCTCGTCGTTGTGAAGAAGGACGGGACTAGGGAGCAATTTTCCCGTGAAAAGATTTTCAATGGCATCATTCGTTCAGCACAAAAACGTCCAGTTTCAACTAGTGATATAGACGAAGTTGTCAACCGGATTGAGCAGAAGGTTCGTTCTCAGAGTGATGGCGAGGTCGAAAGTGATGTCATTGGTAACTTTGTCATGGATGAATTGGTGGAGTTGGATGAAATCACCTATGTGCGTTTTGCCTCTGTCTATCGTTCCTTTAAGGATGTGGAAGAGTTGGAAAATCTGCTCAAGCAGATGATTTCTAAGGGTAGTAAAGTAAAGTCAGGTGCTGCCAATGAAACCAAGTGATTTATTTACCTACATCAAGACCAGTCCTTTTACACCAGACATTATCAGTTTAAGCCAGTGCTATCAACCTATCATTAGTTTTGATGCCCTAGCCCTTTACTACTACCTCTATAGTTTCTCGGATCAGGGGCAGGGGCGTTACAAGTGGGCGACAATCCTCAATCATATGGATTTCGGTATGAAGCGCTTGGAGCAGGCCTTGGATCTCTTATCTGCCATGGAATTGCTACAAGTCTATCGGGCAGATGAGTTGACAGGCTTGGTCTTGTTGCCACCACTGACGGTCAAACAATTTTTGGGCAAACCGCTTTATAAGAATTTATTGGCCCAAAGGATTGGCGAAGCCAGTGTAGAAAGTTTACAAGTATCTGGACCAAATAAGGAGAAGAAGGTATCCAAAACCTTCTCCCAAGTCTTTACCATTGATGGTCAAGTTCCAATAGCTTTTGAACCCAAGCATGATTTTGATTGGTCGGCCTTTAAAGCCTTGATGGCTAAGGACAAGCTTCTTTTTCAAGATGAAGCTGAGGATATTATTGCCCTTAGTCACATAGCAGAGCAGGCAGGTTGGACCTGGTTGGAAACCTATCGTCAGGCCAAAGCAACAGCCATTGGACAGACAATTTCAACCAAGCGCTTGCAGCAGTCACGCCAGGCAAGACCATTAGCTTCAGGAAATTTAACTCCTCAGGAAGAGGCAATTGTTCGTGAAGCCAAGGCTCTATCCAGTAAGGATTATTTGCAGTTTATCAAGGATCGCCTCAAGGCGGTTGTCACTGCGGCAGAGAAAAAGTGTTTGACGGATTTGGCTAATCTAGGCCTGCTTGACGAAGTCATCAATGTCTTGGTCCTCTACACTTTTAACAAGGTGGATTCGGCCAATCTAAATGAAAAATATGCCATGAAGCTGGGTAATGATTTTTCCTACAAGGGAATTGGCAGTGCAGAAGCAGCTGTTCTTTACCTAAGAGATTTGAAGGCAGGTTCGGCTCCTATCAAATCAAGTCAAACACCTAAGACCAATGTACCTGAGTGGAGTAAGGAAGAGGTGGTTATGGACACAAGCCCAGAAGCTCAGGCTAGAATGGAAGCGCTCAGAAAACGAATGTTAGAAAACGAAAGCAAGGGAGGTAGCTGATGAAATCAGTCCAAGACAGGTTGTCGCAGGCAACCAACCCAAGCCCTAAATCTTATCAGCAACTCTTTCAAGAGATTGTCAGCGATACTGAAGTTGCTGCTTTTATCAAAAAAGAAGGTTTGACCCAGCAGGAAATCACTTTGTCCATTTCTAAGTTTTTGGAATATATCAGTCAGCGTGACCTCTTTGTCAAACAGGATGAAGCCTATATTGCTAAGGGGTATCAACCTGTTTTGGTTATGAATGAGGGGTATGCGGATGTTTCTTATCTTGAAACAGAGGAATTGGTCGAATACCGTCGTCTGGAAGCTATCAAGAACCGTATCCAGCTTATCAATATGCCCCAAGCACTCAAAAAAGTTACTATTGCAGATTTGGATTTCACAGACAGCAATCGTGTTGAGGTGTATGAGGCTATTGATGCATTTGTAGAACAGGTGGGCGAATACTACAAAGGCTTGTATCTATATGGTGATTTTGGAATTGGGAAGAGTTTTTTGATGGCTTATATGGCCCATCGCTTATCAACTAATCGCCACCTCTCTACCACCATGCTCCATTATCCAACCTTTGTGGTAGACATAAAAAATGCTATCAAAGATGGCTCTGTCAAGGAGCGGATTGATGAAATCAAGATGGCTCAGGTCTTGGTACTAGATGACATTGGAGCGGAGCAACATAGTCCGTGGGTGCGCGACGATGTTTTACAGGTCATTCTTCAATACCGTATGCAGGAAAATCTGCCGACCTTCTTTACCTCCAATTTCTCCTTTGATGATTTGGAGCGGCATTTTGCATCTGGTAAGTCTGGTGATGAAACCTGGCAGGCCAAACGGGTTATGGAGCGGATTCGCTATCTGGCTCGTGATTTGCATTTGAAAGGAAAGAACCGCCGAATGAAACCATTGATTTGATGCTGAGCCATACTTCCGTCCGTCGTTTTACGGAAGAGCCCATTGAGGCGGAGCATTTAGAAGCCATTATCACAGCGGGGCGGGCAGCGTCTAGCTGGAAGAATTTCCAGTCCTATTCCATCATTGTGGTGCAGTCAGAGGAGAAAAAACAGGCTCTCTATGATTTGGTGCCCCAGCCAGCTATTTTACAGGCTCAGGCCATTCTGGTTTTTGTGGGCGACCATAATCGTGCCAGCAAGGCGGCTCAACTCCATGGTTCAGACTTTGATGCCAAGGGAACAGAGAATCTCCTGATTTCTTCTGTTGATGCGAGCCTAGCAGGGCAAAATGCCCTTTTAGCAGCTGAAAGCTTGGGTTACGGTGGTGTCTTTATCGGTATGATTCGCCATAAGGCCTTGGCAATAGCAGAGCTGTTCAACTTGCCTGATTATACCTATCCAATTTTCTGCATTGCACTTGGTAGACCAGCCCAAAACCATCCTGTCAAACCACGTTTGGCAAGCGAAGCCATTGTCTTTCAGGAAGAATATGTGGAGCAAGGTGTAGATGTGATTGAAGCCTACGACCAAGTTCAGACAGACTATGCAGGTGCTCGTCAAACGGAAACCTGGTCGGAGCGTATGGTTGCCCAGTTTGGTCAGCCAGAGCAGCCTGAAACGAGGGCTGTATTAGAAAAAAATAAACTATTGTAAGTTATAGTCTTTTTGTTTGCTTTTAGTACTAGGCAACGAGCTGCAGACAGTACTGGAGTACGGCAAAGCGAGTTAACGACGTAATAAAAGATAAACGAAAACGACTATATTAGAAGAGGAGGAGCCATGGCTCAACCAACTATCGCCATCGTTGGCCGTCCCAACGTTGGTAAATCAACACTATTTAACCGTATTGCGGGGGAACGCATTTCTATCGTAGAAGACGTTGAAGGTGTGACCCGTGACCGTATTTATGCTACTGGTGAGTGGCTCAACCGTAAGTTTTCCTTGATTGATACAGGGGGAATTGATGATGTGGACGCACCGTTCATGGAACAAATCAAGCATCAGGCTGAGATTGCCATGGATGAATCGGACGTTATTGTCTTTGTCGTATCAGGCAAAGAAGGTGTGACGGATGCTGACGAGTATGTATCGCGTATCCTTTATAAGACAAATAAACCAGTTATTTTGGTTGTCAATAAAGTCGATAACCCTGAAATGCGGAACGACATCTACGATTTCTACTCGCTTGGTCTTGGGGATCCCTACCCAGTATCATCTGTGCATGGTATCGGTACAGGGGATGTCTTGGATGCGATCATTGAAAATCTGCCAGTCCAAGAAGCAGAAGAAAATCCAGATATTATCAAGTTCAGCTTGATTGGTCGTCCAAACGTTGGAAAATCAAGTTTGATTAACGCTATTTTGGGTGAAGAGCGCGTGATTGCGTCGCCTGTTGCTGGAACGACTCGAGATGCCATTGATACGCACTTTACAGACCCAGAGGGTCAGGAATTTACCATGATTGATACCGCAGGCATGCGCAAGTCTGGTAAGGTCTATGAAAATACCGAGAAATACTCTGTTATGCGTGCCATGCGTGCCATTGAACGCTCGGATGTTATACTCATGGTCATCAATGCAGAAGAAGGTATTCGTGAGTATGACAAACGCATCGCAGGTTTTGCCCATGAAGCTGGTAAGGGAATGATTATCGTGGTCAACAAGTGGGACACGCTTGAAAAAGACAACCACACCATGAAGAAATGGGAAGATGATATCCGCGACCAATTCCAGTACTTGTCATACGCACCGATTATCTTTGTATCAGCTCTGACCAAGCAACGCTTGCACAAGTTGCCTGAGATGATTAAGGCCATCAGTGAAAGTCAGAATACCCGCATTCCGTCGGCTGTGCTCAACGATGTCATCATGGATGCCATTGCTATCAACCCGACGCCGACTGACAAGGGCAAACGCTTGAAAATTTTCTACGCGACCCAGGTTGCGACCAAGCCACCAACATTTGTGGTCTTTGTCAACGAAGAAGAGCTCATGCACTTCTCCTATATGCGTTTCTTGGAAAATCAAATCCGTAAGGCCTTTGTCTTTGAAGGAACACCGATTCATCTGATTGCACGAAAACGGAAATAAGAAAGAGAGGTCAAACCTCTTTTTTCTTTGCAGACGTTCACAAATATGCTAGAATAGGATTAAGAGGTGGTTCTTATGGTAGCGATTCCAATTTGGCGTTCTTTTTTGATATTGCTTTCTTTTTCATCATTTTTTCTTGTATTTTATGAAGACAGTCAGTACAAACCTTTCGGTCTTCGGTATTGGCTGGGACTGGTGGCTTGCATTTGGCTCAATTTGGTGACTTTGGCATCCTATTTTATCGCTTTTACAGGTGGTTCAACCATGGTCTATCATCGATTTGAACAGCCTACGGTTTTGATTTTCCTCCTCTTTTTGGTGTGTGCTATAGCACTCAGCCTCCTATCCCTACATGCGATGAAAACCCTCGTCCGACGAACCAAGTATTACCGACAGGTCAGAAAGGAAGTCTAGTATGGAATTTTTAGGCGAACTAGTATTTGAATTTTTGGCGGGTTTGGCAGATTTCGATGAAAGAAAGTATGCTCCTTTTGGACTTCGCTACTGGCTGGGCTGGTTGGGGCTTCTAATCAACTTCTTGATGCTTGGTCTGCTTACTTTTGTACCAACAATATTTCTCCTAATGTTTCTGGATGGAAAGGGCTGGGTTAACCTCATTTTAGCAATCCTTTTCATACCAATTCTCCTATTTTGGCTCTTAAAAACACTTGGTTTTGTGAAGAAAATGTGGCAAGTGACAATATATTATAAAATGATTTCAAGGAACATCAGTGACTGACTGGTGTTTTTTTGATGCCTAGGCAAGGAATTATCTCTTGAAATATGCTATAATGAAAAGATAATATTTTAGAGATTGTGCTAGGTCAAAAGAGGTATTGCTATGGGTCGCATGATGCCGGGGCGGGTTCGCCAAGAAGGAATTGATTTGTATGAGGCTGGGAAACTGACCGTTCTTCAGAGCGAGAATGGGAAGTTGGAGCTGGATATTGCTGGGGAACGTTTTGTTTACAGCGATGAGGACAGTGATCTGCAGTGTAGTTGTCACTTGTTTCAAAGCAAGGGCTACTGTCAGCATTTGGCAGCCACGGAGTATTATTTAAAAAATGATGGGGCTGGTAAAAACCTGGAGCAGGAGCGGAAAGAAGAGGGAAATCAACACAAGGAAACGGTCCGTCGGACCTATTTTGGTGGCCTCTTTTTAGATGAGATTTTGCGTCCCAAACCAGAAATGGGCATCAAGTATCGCCTCTCTGTTGAGGGGAGCTTGTTGCCTTATGATCGTCAGATTGACTGGACCTTGAAAATTAGCCGTCTACCAGACACGCGCGCCTATATTGTAAGGGACATTGGTGCTTTTTTGCGCTTACTCAAGACCAATGGGCATTACCAAATCGGGAAAAATTACTATGAGCAGCTAGCCTATGAAAACTTTGATGGAGCCAGTCAGGCACTTTTGGATTTCCTTTGGAGCTTGATTCCGGAGAAGGTAGGTTTAGATTCGGATATTCTCATCCATTTTGGGAGGCATTTCCGTTTGCCCCAAGCCTATTTTGAAGAAGGTCTGGACTTGTTGAACCAGCTGGATGAGTTTGTCTTTACCTATGAACAGCGCTCCTATTCGTCCTTGATGGTACTGCCTTTGACAGAGGAAACTGGACTTTATCACTTTGATGTGACCGTCCATACGCATATGATTGAGATGGTTATTCATGAAAAAGCTGTTCGTCCTCTACTTCAGGGTCGTTATCTCTTGCTTGATGGGGTCATTTATGGCGTCAATCGGATGCAGGAACAGCTGATTGGTCATATTTCTAATCTAGTGCCTACTGAGTCTGGTCTGAGAAAAGTCCAGGTCGATTTTCAAGACCAGGACCGCTTGGCTTTGAGTTTACTAGATTTGCAGACCATTGGAAGGGTCAAGGCACCCAAACGATTTAAAATTCATGATTTCACACCACATTTCCATATCGATATGGAGGAAAATGGAAGTCTGTCCTTGCAGTTGGTTTTAGATTTTGATGGTCGCAGGGTCAGAAGTGAGGAAGAATTGAGTCTCCTTCCATTTGCCAGTCATTTTCAGCACCTAGAAGCTGTCTTTCAGGCAATCAGTTTGGCTGGTTTTCGTGGTAAATACCTGGCTCAAAGACCTGCCCTCAGCCAGCAGGAAGTTTATTCCTTCTTCCGTCAACAGCTGCCCTTGCTAGAAAAAATGGGACCAGTTCATCTAACAGAAAATCTTCGGTCCCTCTTGGTTGAAGTCAAACCACAGCTGGAAATTATTCGAAATGGCTCGCTTTTGGATATTTCATTCGATTTATCTGGAATTGATCAGTCTGAAATTGATCTGGCAATTGAAGCCTTGCTCAATCAAGAGGACCATTATACCAGCCCGACCGGGAAAGTCCTTGTTTTCGATGAGGAAACCCGGAAAATCAGTCAGACCTTGCTTCAACTAAGAGCCAAGCATGGCAAGGGAGGACAGGTGCAGGTTCATGCCTTGGCAGGTTTTCAATTAGCCCAATCTCTGTCTGGTTTTGATCAAGTTCGTTTTTCAAAGGATTTTCAAGAAATGGCTGGCTATCTAGCCAAGCCTGACCGCTTTCCCTTGCCTGTTTTGGATGTGAAAACGGAATTGAGAGATTACCAGCAGACTGGTATCAAATGGCTGTCGATGTTGGACCATTATGGTTTTGGTGGTATTTTGGCGGATGATATGGGACTTGGAAAGACCCTGCAAACCATCGCCTTTCTATCCAGTCGGATGACCGAGGATAGCCGGGTTTTGATTTTGGCACCATCGAGTTTAATCTATAACTGGTCAGACGAATGCCAGCGTTTTGCTCCAAACTTGGATGTAGCTGTTGTCCACGGAAACAAGGAACAAAGGGAAAATCTGATCGCTCAGGGACAACAAATCTTGGTGACTTCCTATCCTTCCTTTAGACAGGATATTGATCTCTACAAACAAGAAAAGTTTGACTACCTGATTTTAGATGAGGCTCAGGTCATGAAAAATGCCCAGTCCAAAATTGCTCAACTATTACGGGAGTTTGAGGTTGGGAACTGTTTCGCTCTTTCAGGTACACCGATTGAAAATCATTTGACGGAATTGTGGTCTATTTTTTGGATTGTACTTCCAGGTTTATTGCCCAGTAAACAGGCCTTTAGCAAGTTAAGTGCCAAAGAGGTTGCTCGAACCATCCAGCCCTTTGTCCTCAGACGCCATAAGGAAGATGTTCTGCAGGAACTGCCGGATTTGACAGAAGTCAATGTTCTTAATGAATTGACTGATGAGCAGAAAACCATCTATCTGGCCCAGCTCCAACAAATGCAGTCTAAAATTGCCGGCGCTGATGATGCCCAGATCAACCGAAGCAAGATTGAAATTCTATCAGGGATTACGCGATTACGCCAAATATGTGACACACCTAGTTTGTTCATGGATGATTTCAGGGGAGAGAGTGGCAAGCTCAATAGCCTGAAAGAACTGCTCCTGCAACTGAAAGAAGGAGAGCATAGGGTCTTGATTTTCTCCCAATTCAGACAGATGCTGGAGCAGATTGAAGAGCAATTAAGAGAGCTTGGTTTAACTTCTTATACCTTAACAGGCTCAACCCCTGCCAATCAACGCCAGGAAATGACCCAGGCCTTCAATGCGGGTAGCCGGGATGCCTTTCTCATTTCCTTGAAAGCAGGTGGGGTTGGTCTGAATTTGACAGGTGCAGACACGGTTATTCTGGTTGACCTCTGGTGGAATCCAGCTGTGGAAGCCCAGGCCATTAGTCGTGCCCACCGAATGGGGCAGACTGAAAAAGTAGAATGCTACCGCCTGATTACCAGAGGAACCATTGAAGAAAAAATCCAAGCCCTTCAGGAAAATAAGAAGAATCTGGTCAAAACGGTTCTTGACGGTAGTGAAAGCCGTGCAAACTTGACGGTTGAAGATATTCGTGCTATTTTGGGGATAGAATAGTTAGTCTAGACAAGGTCTTAGCGTGGTATTAGGCAAATCTAAGCCAAGTATGGTATAATAAGGGTTCGAAAGGATGACTTATGATTAGACAAGAAAAAAGATTTCCGCTAGTAGCTGATAATGAGGTACTAGTAGGAGAAAATCCAATTATGAGTTTATATGACGAAAGTGACTTGATTAGCAATATCAAGGGGCCGTATAAAGAAAAAGAATTTGCTGGGGCATCTGCTAGTCAGCAAGCAGTAAGCGGGACCGGCCGTGTAGTGATGGACGACGACCTCTTGCCTCCTCTCTTTGAGGCTAAATCTAGCTCTTATTCTCGTAGAGAACGTCATCAACACCTGGCTCAAACCAAACCTTCTTCTCATAAAACTCAGGGTCAAGTAGCTCGTGAACAGGCCCGTGAGGATTTGAAGAAGAAACGGACAGCGCCTTACCTGAGAGATGATAAGCCTGCACCAGCCAAAGTTTTTGTCAAGCCACCAGTCACGCCAAGTCCTGAGGAAAAAGTGGGAAATCTCACGCGGTTGGCCGACAGACTGCGCCAGACAGACTATATTTTGGCCGATGTTCCAGCTGTCTATTCTTTGAAGAAAGAAGATAGGGAGCAAGAGCAACCGATTAAGAAAAATTCGTATGACTTCTTGAAGAGAAGTCAGGTCTATAATTATCCTGAGCGCCAGCAACACCGAGAGCGTCAGGTTGCCCAGGAATTAAATTTAACAAATATAGAAGAGGAATAACATGACAAAAACCTATCATTTTATCGGAATTAAAGGGTCAGGAATGAGTGCATTGGCTCTCATGCTACACCAAATGGGCTATAAGGTTCAAGGAAGTGATGTAGAGAAGTACTACTTCACCCAACGTGGCTTGGAGCAAGCTGGTATTGACATCTTGCCTTTCGATGAGAAAAATATTACTGCTGATGTGGAATTGATTGCAGGGAATGCCTTTCGTCCAGATAATAATGTGGAGATTGCATTTGCTGATACACAAGGCTTTAGCTACAAACGCTACCATGAGTTCTTGGGTGAATTCATGAAAGGTTTTACTAGCCTTGGTGTAGCAGGAGCTCATGGTAAGACATCAACGACAGGTCTTTTGGCTCATGTGATGCGTAATATTACAGACACTTCTTTCTTGATTGGGGATGGAACAGGTCGTGGCTCAGCCAATGCCCAGTATTTTGTCTTTGAGTCTGATGAGTATGAGCGCCATTTTGCTCCTTATTATCCTGAGTACAGCATTATCACCAACATTGACTTTGATCATCCAGATTATTTTACTAGCCTAGAAGATGTTTTTAACGCCTTCAATGATTATGCCAAACAAGTCAAAAAAGGCCTCTTCGTCTATGGTGAGGATGAACAACTACACCAGATTACAGCCAATGCCCCAATCTACTACTATGGTACAGGTTCAGATAATGACTTTGTAGCCTATGATTTGAAACCATCGACGACTGGTTCACAGTTCAAGGTGCGTTACAAGGAACAAGAATTGGGAGAATTCCAAATTCCAACCTTTGGTAAACACAATGTCATGAATGCTACAGCAGTGATTGCAAATCTTTACATTGCTGGCTTTGATTTGAGCTTGGTTGCTGAACATTTGAAGACCTTTGCAGGTGTTAAACGCCGCTTTACAGAAAAGGTTGTCAATGATACAGTTATTATTGACGATTTTGCCCACCATCCAACAGAAATCATTGCAACGATTGATGCTGCTCGTCAGAAGTATCCAAGCAAGGAGTTGGTGGCTATTTTCCAACCTCATACCTTTACGCGGACAATTGCCCTTTTGGATGAGTTTGCGGAAGCCTTGAATGGAGCAGATGCCGTTTACTTGGCGCAAATTTATGGTTCTGCGCGTGAAACAGACAATGGTCAGGTTAAGGTGGAAGACTTGGCTGCTAAAATCAACAAAAAAGGTGGTCTGGTTACTGTGGAAAACACTTCACCGCTCTTAAATCACGACAATGCAGTCTATGTATTTATGGGGGCTGGAGATATTCAGTCTTATGAGTATTCCTTTGAGAGATTGCTATCTAATTTAACAAATAACGTTCAATAAATGCAGAAAGACGGAGGCCCTTGGCCCCTGTTTTTCCGCTATATAGGGGGATTTTATGGAAATTCGCAATATCAGGCAGGAAGATTTGGAGGCTGTAGCTGCTCTTGAGAGGGAAAATTTTTCTGAAGATGAACAGATTGCAAGAACTGTTTTGGAAAGATATGTGCAGCTTTTCTCACAAACTTGCTTAGTGATGGGAAATGAAGGTGAACTGGCAGGTTTTATACTAGCTTGTCCGTCGCTAGCCAATAGGGTTACAGATGATATCTTTTATCTGGAAGAACCAGTAGTCCCTGAAGGTAACTATCTAGCCATCGCTAGTTTGTCGGTAGCTCCCAGTTATCAAGGACAGGGAGTAGGCACCCTCTTGCTTGCAGGTCTAAAAGAAGTAGCCGTTCAAGGAAACTATCAAGGAATTGCCCTGACCTGTAAGGAGAGCCTGATCAAGTATTACCAACTCAATCAATTTGAGGATGCAGGCCCTTCCCAATCTCAGTTTGGAGGAAAAGAGTGGTATGACATGTATTGGAAAGCTTGATATAAAGGGAATTTCTTGCATTTCCTAGTTCTTTGAGATATAATGTATAGTAACTGTGTGAAAGGAGCAATAGCGTGACAAAGGATACGAACGAAAATAACACGCAGTCTTCAAGTTTTCGTGATCAGATTTTGCGGGAACTCGAAGAGCTAAAGACCAAGCGATTGGCAGCCCAAACAGAAGAAGTTGAGCTTGATAAGCACGAAGAAGTCGTTGAGGAACTTCAGACTCTTGTACAAGATAGTCAGACCGTGGATGATAAGCATGAAACGGTGAAGATTGGTGGAGTTGTCTTTCCAAATTCCTATCTTGTAGAAGAAACTGAACAGCAAGAGGACACAAAGGTTGAGGAAGTAACTTCAAACCTGGTTGAAGAAGTTGAAGAAACTGTGACAACCGTTCCCCAAGATACTGTAGAACGTAATCTTGAAGAACTGAGAAACTTAGTTGCCGCTAATACGGTGGATTTCAAAGAAGAAACAACTAGGACCGTCCAGGAGGAACAATTCTCAACGGAAGAAGCAACTTCTTTGGAAGATACTTTCCTAGATTTTCCGACAGAAGATGTATCAGCAGTAACTGGGGATACAGAAATCCTTACATTAGATGAAGCAGTTCTTGCGTCTGCGGCTCTGCCAACTACAGCTGAGGCTGTGGAAGAAGAGAGTGTACAACCTGTCCAATCTAGAAAGACTTCACTCCAGAAAACAAGCAAGCAACGCCGTCAGGAACAAGATAAGGCTGCGAAACGAATTGTTTCAGTCATCATGTCTATTGTTGTCTTGGCTGTATTGATTACAGGGATTACCGGCTTTATTTGGATTAAATCTAGCTTGGCCCCAGTTGATACAAAGGCGACCGAATCTGTTCACGTCGAAATCCCTGAGGGTTCAACAACCCTTGATATTGGTAAGATTTTGGTTGAGAATAAGTTGATTAAAAACGCAACTGTCTTTAACTATTATTCTAAGATTAAGAGTTATAACAACTTCCAAAGCGGTTTTTATAATTTGAAGCAGACCATGTCAGTAGATGATATTGCTAAGGCGCTTCAGGAGAGTGGCACTCCAACTGCCCAAAAGGAACCGGCAGGTAAGGTTCTCATTGTAGAAGGTTATACACTGACTCAGATTTCTCAGGCAATCACTAACAATACTCAGACGGAAGATAAGAATGACAAGACTCCGTTTACATCGGAAGCCTTTATGGCTACAGTGACCAATACAGATTTCATCAATCGTATGGTTACTGCTTATCCACAGTTATTTGCTAGCCTACCAGCGAAAGATAGTGGCGTTATTTACCAATTGGAAGGCTATCTCTTCCCAGCTGTCTATGAATATACAGAAGAAACCACCATGGAAGAGTTGGTTGAACAAATGATTGCAGCCATGGATGCTCGCTTGCAACCATACTATGAAACGATTGCTAGCAAAAACTTGACGGTTAACGAAGTGCTGACCTTGGCTTCACTTGTTGAAAAAGAAGGTTCTACAGATGAGGACCGTCGTAATATTGCAAGTGTATTCTTCAATCGTATCAATAGTGGGATGCCTTTACAGTCTAATATCGCAATTCTTTATGCCCAAGGCAAGCTTGGTCAAGAAACAACCTTGGCAGAGGATGCTGGAATTGATACAAATATTGAGTCACCATACAATATCTATTGGACGCCAGGGTTAATGCCTGGGCCAGTGGATAGCCCAAGTGTTTCAGCGATTGAAGCCGTCATCAATGCCAATACAACGGATTATCTCTACTTTGTAGCAGATGTTACAACAGGTACGGTTTACTATGCTAAAACTATTGAGGAACACGATCAAAACGTTGCCAAGTATGTCAATGCTCACTTAGAGTAAATTAGTAAATTAGTAATTTATAACAAAATTATGTGGTTTTCCACATAATTTTGTTTTCATGAAAATATAGAAAGAAAAGGAAATATCATGGCAGAAAAAACCTATCCAATGACCTTGGAAGAGAAGGAAAAATTAGAAAGAGAATTGGAAGAGTTAAAACTAGTCCGTCGTCCAGAAATTGTAGAGCGTATTAAGATTGCACGCTCTTACGGGGACCTTTCAGAAAACTCTGAGTATGAGGCGGCAAAGGATGAACAAGCCTTTGTAGAAGGTCAAATCTCAACAATTGAAACAAAAATTCGTTATGCTGAGATTGTTAACAGCGACGCAGTAGCTGCAGATGAAGTAGCAATTGGTAAGACTGTAACGGTTCAAGAAGTGGGCGAAACGGAAGAGGAAATTTACCATATCGTTGGTGCAGCAGGCGCGGATGCTTTTGCGAGTAAGATTTCTAATGAAAGTCCAATCGGTCATGCTTTGATTGGTAAGAAAACAGGAGATGTTGCGACCATTGAAACCCCTGCAGGAAGCTACGAAGTAAAAATCTTGAAAGTAGAAAAAACAAAATAAGATGTGGAGATGCTGGGCTTAGCCTAGCATTTTTTTGCAAAAGAAAACAACCATCCTAGGAGATGGTTGTTATGTTTTATCTAGACCGTTGTTTACCAGCGTTGCGATTTGATTTTTTAGAAGTCTTTTCTTCAATGATAGCAGATGCTTTGGGAGTGACATCTTTTACGGTAGATTTGTAGGGTTTTGGTGGATTGTTTTTAAATTCTTCCTCTACCTTGGCGCGAACTTTTGGTTTGAGGATGAAGTTGGTTAAGGCTTGCTGAATGAGCCCGACAATACCGCCGACTACCCAGTAGAGGGTGACACCAGCTGGTGAAGTCCAAGAGAAAATGACAATCATGATAGGGTTCATGTAGGTCACGGTTTGCATTTGCTTTTTTTGTTCCTCATCCATACCAACCTGCATTAACATGGATTGGGCATAGTAGAGAATACCTGCTACAGCAGTCAGAATCATACTTGGCTGACCAAGAGGAATGCCTAAGAATGAGGCTTCAGAGATACCAGGTGTGTGACGGGCTGCGTAGAAGAGAGCCGTGAAGAATGGCATTTGGATAAGGAGTGGAAGACAGCCCATGCCGCCAAATACACTTACTCCATACTGCTTTTGAGCCGCAAAGAATTCTTGCTGGGCAGCTAATTGTTCCTCTTGAGAGCTTGCATTTTTCATCCGTTCTTGGATAGGACCCAAGATTGGCTTGAGGTAGTTCATCTTTTCCGATTGGTAGGTTGCTTTCCAAGACTGATAGATACCGAGCGGCATAATCACGAAGCGAACGATGAGGGTTACCACGATAATGGCAAGACCAAAACCAAGTCCTTGGTTTTCAGCAAAGAAGGTAATCAGGTTTCCCATTGGTTCTACCAGATAGTTATAAACCCAGCCTTCACCGGTTGGAACACCTTTTTTATCAGTTTTGACACATCCAGCCAAAAATACAAGACTGGCAAGAGCCATGCTGGCTAAGAGTAGACGTTTATTCTTTTTCAAATTGCTACATTCCTTTTTACATGATACATTCTATTTTACTGTTTTTACGGTCAATTTTCAAGTTTTATCTATGACTGACCTGAAAATCATGGTAGTCGTCAAAGTTAGCAAGGGTCACATCCAGATAGCTAACCTTTGCCATGCGAGAGGGGCCTTTTCGGATTTCATGGATAAAATGGCTGAGCTTCTCAGCGTTTTCGGACTGAGCCAAGATGGTCACTGTTCCATCATCATTGTTCCAGACCCTGCCGTAAATATCACCAATTTCCACTGCTAAAAATTGGACAGCCCAACGAAAACCAACTCCTTGCACCCGACCAGATGCAATCATTTTAACCTTTCTCATAAGCTTCTCCTTTTGACAAGAACTTTACTTTATTATATCATTGTTGGGTAAGAAAGAAAATGAGGAAACTATGGAAATTATCCGTTCGAAATCCAATAATCTGGTCAAACAAATTAAGAAATTACAACAGAAAAAATACCGTACTTCATCTTACTTGATTGAGGGCTGGCATTTGTTAGAAGAAGCAGTCAAGGCTGGAGCGACTATTCAACATATTTTGGTGGTGGAAGAGCATGTGGACAGGGTTGCTCATATGGAGCAAGTGACAGTGGTCAGCCCAGAAATCATGCAAGATTTGACTGATTCTAAGTCACCGCAAGGGGTTCTTGCCCAACTTGCTCTACCTAGTCAGGATTTGCCTGAGCGACTGGATGGTAGGTTTCTAGTCTTGGAAGATGTTCAGGACCCAGGGAATGTTGGCACCATCATACGTACGGCTGATGCGGCTGGTTTTGATGGCGTCTTTTTGACAGATAAGTCGGCTGATATTTACAATATGAAGGTCCTTCGTTCTATGCAGGGTAGTCATTTTCATCTGCCTATTTATCGCTTGCCAATTGAGGATGTTTTCTCTACTTTAAAAAATAATCAGGTGGAAGTCTTGGCGACAACCTTGTCCAGTCAGTCGGTGGATTATCGACAGGTCTTGCCAAAGGCGAGCTTTGCACTTGTTATGGGCAATGAAGGTCAGGGCATTTCTGATTTTGTATCCGCAGAGGCAGATCAATTGGTTCATATCACCATGCCTGGTCAGGCAGAGAGTTTGAATGTGGCTATTGCAGCTGGTATTTTAGTCTTTAGCTTTATTTAAGCCAAGAAGTCTAAACTGTGTTATAATAACAAAACGAGGTTTACATCTATGGGTGCTTATAAAAAAGATAAAGAATATATGGCCTATGTCGGTCACTTAATTGACACTAAAAAGGTGCAAAAGTTAGCAGATATTCCCCACCACTACCATTCGACCCGCTTGGAACATTCTATCAATGTTTCCTATACCAGTTACAAAATCGCTAAGAAATTTGGCTGGGATGCCAAGTCGACTGCACGAGGTGGTCTTCTGCATGATCTCTTCTTCTATGACTGGCGTGAAACTAAATTTAACAGGAGCCATGTCTGGGTCCATCCGCGGATTGCCAAGCGCAATGCCCAGAAGTTGACCAAGCTCAACAAGGTGGAAGAAGATATTATTGTTAAGCATATGTTTGGTGCAACCTTGGCTCCGCCCCGTTATAAGGAATCATGGATTGTGACCTGTGTAGATAAATATTGGGCAGTTCGTGAGTTTACCCTGCCCTTGCAATACAAATGGAAAAATCGAAAGGTCCTGCGCTTTGAGTAGGATATAAAAGGAGAACTATATGAACAACGATTCATTTATCATCAATCAGGTGGATAACACCGCTCTTAACCGTTTCTTTGGGAAGATTTATGCTGTAGTTGCTATGGGAATTGGATTGTCAGCCCTTGTTTCCTTCCTAGCAGTTACTGTTTTCCAGCAGTTTCTTTATGCCTTGCTTAGCGCAGGTTCTATTGTTATGATGTTGGTCATGTTGGGACAAATTGCCTTGGTGGTTGCGGCTTCTACCATGGCTGCTAAAAATAGTCCAATGGCTCTACCAATGTTTTTAGCCTATTCGGTAACAAACGGCTTGACCATCAGTATGGTCTTGATGTTCTATACGACTGAAACAGTTGCCTTGGCCTTCCTATCTGCTGCTCTGATGTTTGCCATTATGGCAGTGGTTGGTATGACGACTAAGAAAAACCTTTCAGGTATGGCCCAAGCCTTGCGTGCTGCCCTCTGGGGAATTATGATTGCCAGTGTCATCAACATCTTCCTTCGCAGTTCAGGTATCAGCTTTGCCATGTCTATCGTTTCTGTCCTTGTGTTCTCAGGTTTGATTGCCTATGACAACCAACGTATCCGTGACGTTTTCGAGCAGACGGGTGGCAATGTCCAGAATGGTTGGGTAGTGTCTATGGCTCTTCAACTCTACCTTGACTTTGTTAACCTCTTCCTCAACTTGCTTCGCATTTTTGGAATGATGAATAGAGATTAGTCATTGCCCACTCTTAAGAGTGGGTTTTTCATTATGGCTTCGAGCCAGTTTTTCTCGTAGAGAAAAACAAGAAAACCACCAGCTATGCTGGTGGCTGACAAGGCTTTGAGCTTCCATTTCTTTTTCCTGTTATAATCTAATTGT
>NZ_POJH01000030.1 GCF_002960625.1 Streptococcus suis | reverse complement strand
ACAATTAGATTATAACAGGAAAAAGAAATGGAAGCTCAAAGCCTTGTCAGCCACCAGCATAGCTGGTGGTTTTCTTGTTTTTCTCTACGAGAAAAACTGGCTCGAAGCCATAACAGGTTTTCGCCTTGCTTCAAACGCTCATCATCCATGGCAAAGCCTTTAATCATGTATTCTCGAAGCACAGTCGTTGCCCACTGTCTAAACTTAGTAGCCTTTTGAGAATTGACACGATAACCGACGGAGATGATAGCATCCAGATTGTAATCATCAACCTGCCTGATGACCTCACGAGTCCCCTCTATTTGAACTGTTTCCATTTTGGAAATAACTGAATGCTCATCTAGTTCGCCTTCTTCAAAAATATTTTTCAAATGTTTGCTGATAGCTGGTACACCAACATCAAACAATCTTGCCATTTCCTTCTGACTAGCCCAAATCGTCTCGTCACTGACAATGACACTAGCCTTTTCTTGGTCATTTTCTGCTCGGTAAATTAAAAATTGTAATTCCTTCATATTTGCCTCTTTAATTATTTAGGGCTCACTCCCCTCTACAAATTCATTCGCATTTTTCGTCACAAATGCAAAAAGTGTTGTTAAGGGAAAAGCATACTCGTCATCAAAGCGAGCTGCACGTAGCCACAAGTCTTGGTCAACCTTACGGAGATAGACACTGCGAGGGAAGGTAAATTCGTCTTCCAACTGAGGCGACAGCAGGCAAATGGCTCCGTCTGGTGATTTCCCTTGGGAGAGTATGGCATCTTGACTGACTTCCTGTTCCAACAAGGTCAATCGAAGATAAACTCCCAGATGAGCTGGTGGTAATTGATACCCCATCTCCACGGCTCTCTCCTCTATCTGAGGAGCAGTTGCTTCCCAATCAAATCCCATATCAGCTAGGCTGACAATCTCAACCAAGCACTCTTGCTGCTCCTCCACCACTTGATATGCCGAGTGAGCTAGGTAGGTCTTGAAATAGTCATTCACAAAAACACCCTTGTCATCTAAGTAGGCAGGGATTTCTTCTTTTTTAGGGGAAATAATTCAACTCGAACGCTCTGTCTTTTCATAGGTCTATTATACAGGAAATACAGGGTAAAGCAAAACTCCAACCTAGTGGCTGGGGTTTTCAACTTTATTCAAACACAAACTGGTTGTGGTAGAGTTCAGCCTAGAAGCCGTTGAGCTTGAGGAGCTGGCTATGGTTGCCTTGCTCGATCACTTTTCCATCCTTGAGGACAATGTTCAACCCTCAAATCTGACTTTATTTCTCCGGTATGACCCAAAATAAATAGTAAGTGATGAAGATTGTTAATAGTCCCAGTCCTATTTTGACCAATAAAATAGGAGCCAGCCAGATAGAAATTGCCATGAGTAAGTAAATTTGCCAGATGATTTGCTTTTTTCGTTTGCGGGAAATGGATTTGGTCTCAACGTAATCAGCTACGTAAAATTGATAAATTTTTGTATTGCGTAGCCATTTTTCAAACCTTTTTGAACTTCTCGCAAAGCAAAAACCAGCTAAAAGTAAAAAAGGGGTTGTCGGAACTATCGGCAAAACAATCCCAATGACACCAACCATCAAACTAACAAAACCAAATACTAGATAGAATATTCTCTGCATACTAATATTATACCAAAAAACTCGTGAATTTTTGAACAATTTTATCACATTTTCAGGAAACGCTTGCATTTTATTGGATAAACGGGTATGATAAAGGTACCAAATTTAGGAAAGAGAGAAGACGCTATGAAACTTCTAGGACTGGTCGGAACAAACTCCGCTCGCTCAACCAACCGCAAACTCTTACAGTACATTGAACAACACTTCGCTGATAAGGCAGATATCGAACTGGTTGAAATCAAGGAACTCCCAATCTTCAATAAACCAGCCAATCGAGAATTACCAGAAATTGTCAAAGAATTGGCCGCAAAAATTGAGGCTGCTGACGGAGTTATCATCGGAACTCCCGAATATGACCACTCTATTCCAGCTGTCCTTATGAATGCCCTTGCTTGGGTATCATACGGTGTCTATCCACTATTAAACAAACCAGTTATGATTACTGGTGCTTCTTATGGAACACTTGGTTCCTCTCGTGCCCAACTACAGCTACGTCAAATTCTCAACGCTCCTGAACTCAAGGCCACTGTCTTGCCAGATGAATTTTTATTGTCACATTCCTTGCAGGCCTTTGATGCCAATGGGGAGCTCATTGATTTAGAAACTAGTCAAAAACTGGATGCCATCTTTGATGACTTCCGCCTCTTTGTCACCATGACTAGCAAGCTGTCTAACGCAAAAAAATTACTCCAAAAAGAAGCTGAAAACTTCGATTGGGAAAACCTGTAAGAGAGGAAGATACTATGAAATTTGTCGGAATTGTTGGATCAAATGCAGATCAATCTTATAACCGCATGCTATTGCAATTCATTCAACGCCACTTTAAAGTGAAGTTTGAACTAGAACTTTTGGAAATCAAAGATGTTCCAATGTTCAATCAGGACGAAGACCAGTCTGATTGTTTTGCAATTCAATACCTTTACAACAAAATCACCCGTGCTGACGGGGTCATTATTGCTACCCCTGAGCACAATCATACCATTACCCCTGCCCTTAAGAGTACTCTGGAATGGCTCAGCTTTAATTTACACCCATTCGAAAATAAACCAGTTATGATTATCGGGGCATCTTACTACGATCAAGGAACTTCTCGTGCCCAAGTTCACCTACGGAAAATTTTAGATGCACCAGGTGTCAATGCTTACACACTACCAGGTAATGAATTCCTCCTTGGTAAGGCCAAAGAAGCTTTTGACGATAATGGCAATATCATCAATGAAGGTACCGTGAAATTCTTAGAAAGCTGTCTAGACAACTTTATCAAGTATGTCGGTGTTGTATCCAAATTGAAAAAACCAAAACCAATCGCACCAGAAGATTTGGACTGTGGAAAGCCGATTGCGACGACCATCCACGGCATCGATCCAGATGATCCAGACTGGTTGGAAAAAGCTGCCAAACAGGTCAATGCCGTTGAGGGAAATACCTATGTGAAATTGGACAACGGTCTCCTCACCGTAGACCAACTCAATATGTTCCTCAATGCGATGCCATTTGAATTGACCTATGCAGATGATAATAACCAATTCCTCTACTACAACAACAAGCACCAGGAGCCAAATACCATGTTGGGTAAACGGGTACTTGCTCAAGTAGGAAATCGCCTGTCAACTGTCCACGGTACGCTACCTCCTGCCCGCATGAAGAATGTTGAATGGGTTGTCGGTACCTTGCGTAATGGTAACCAGGAATATGTTCGTACCATTGTACCCGGTACCCCTGCTGAAATTATCAACACCCACAACTACCAAGCTATGTACTATCCTGACGGATCCTACGCTGGTATCAATGAAATTATCTTTAATTTCAAACCATGGCTAGATTGGTATCTTGAAGCTACTGGTCAACGCTTAGTTGGTGGTTCGGGAACTGCCGCAGCTCCTGCACATGTTGACGCAACCTCTGGTGCATCAGATGCTGGTAGTGCCCCTGCTACTTCCACACCGACAGATGCAGATTCTGGTGCATCCGCTCACTAATCGTTCACATATAGTGGGAAGAACTCTTCCCACTATATTTTTCAAACAAAACATTGATCATGATTTCACAAGGAGTTCCTATGTCACCATTTCAAGAAAAAATTTCAGCTGCAGTTTCAAAAAAAGAAGCCCTTTTTGACGAAAGTCTAGGCCGCTATGCCTTGCGTTCTATGTATGCAGGAGCCTACCTGACTATGTCAACAGCTGTCGGTATTATCGGAGCAGACGTTATTGCCAGTCAATTTCCAAGTTTGTCGCGCTTTGTCTTTACCTTCATCTTTGCTATTGGGCTGGTTTTTGTTCTTCTTTTTGGTGGTGAATTAGCCACATCTAACATGATGTATCTCACAACTGGTGCCTACTATAAGCAAATTAGCTGGAAAAAAGTGACACTGATGCTGCTATACTGTACTTTCTTTAACTTTGTAGGCGCTACTATTCTAGCCTGGCTCTTCAATCAGTCCTTCTCCTACCTCAATCTCTCTGATAAGAGCTTTGTCGTCAATGCCGTTACCATCAAACTTGGAAAATCTGACTGGAGTAATTTTATTGAAGGGATCACGGCTAATATGTTTGTAAATATGGCAATCCTTGGCTTCATGCTCATCAAAGAACAGTCTGCTAAGTTCTTTGTCATCATTTCCTCCATTTTTATGTTCGTTTTCCTCATCAATGAGCATCTGGTCGCCAATTTCGCATCATTCATGCTCTTAGCCTTTAATGCTGCTCGTACTAATGTAGATACCTTTACTATAGTAAATATTCTTCGTCAGTGGATTTTTGTTTTCTTTGGAAATTGGCTTGGAGCCGGCCTCTTTATTGGAATTGCTTATGCTTGGCTCAATCAGACCAAAACCAACCACCTTGAACAGTAATGATACTACAAAAACAGCCAAGATAAACCACATCCTAAAAGTTTAAGGATTGTGGCCTGCTTATCTTGGCTGTTATTTTTTACTATTCAAACACAAACTGGTTGTGGTAGAGTTCGGCGTAGAAGCCATTGAGCTTAAGGAGCTGGCTGTGGTTGCCTTGCTCGATTACTTTTCCATCTTTGAGGACGATGATTTCGTCCGCATTGAGAATGGTTTTGAGGCGGTGGGCAATGACGAAGCTGGTCCGTCCTGCGATAATGGCCTCCATGGCTTTTTGAATTTTGGCTTCCGTCACGGTATCAACGTTTGAGGTTGCTTCGTCCAAAATCAAGACTTGTGGATCTGTCAAGAGCGTACGGGCAATGGAAATCAGCTGTTTCTGACCTGTTGAGAAGACATTCTCATCATCGGTCACAAAGGTTTCATAGCCCTCTGGCAAGCTCATGATGAAGTCGTGGATATGGGTGGCACGAGCTGCGGTTTCCACCATTTCCTGCGAAATGCTCTCATCACCGAAGCGAATATTGTCCGCAATAGTACCCGAGAATAGCACTGACTCCTGCAAAACGATACCGACCTTATCCCGCAAGCTATCCAAGTCATATTCCCGAATATCACGACCGTCAAAAGCCACGCTACCACCATTGACATCGTAGAAGCGGTTAATCAAGTTCATAATGGTAGTCTTACCAGACCCTGTCGGACCAACGACCGCCACCATTTTGCCCTTAGGAGCAGAGATAGACACCTTGTCCAAGACCTTCTGGCCTGGTAGGTAGCCAAAGTCAATGTCCTTGATTTCAACACCTTCTTTTAATTCGGTAAATAGCGGAGCGTTTTGAGGGCGAACCTCCTCAGGCTCATCAAACATTTCCTGAATACGATGAGCTCCTGTGAAAGCTAGCTGCAATTCTGCCCAGCTGGCAGCAACCTGCATGATTGGTTGGTAATACTGCTGCGAATACTGAACAAAGGTCACCACCAGACCAAGTGCGGCAGCTGTTTCCAGCGAGCTATCGTTGAGAACAATGCTGGAGCCTGCAAAGATAACAATGGCAGTATTAACCAAGCTCATACCATTCATAAATGGAAAGAGAATCCCACCAAACAAGCGTCCCTTGAAGGTCGTACGGCGAACTTCTTCATTGAGTTCCAAGAAACCATCAATCGTCTCTTCCTGCACACCCTGTACAATAATCGCTTTTTGTCCGGAAATTTTCTCGTCCATGTAGGCATTGAGCTTAGATACCGCAGCCTGTTGCTTATCCGTATATTTCCGTGATAGGCGGATGATAAGGACCAAGGCAATCAAGGCAACTGGCGTAGAAGCAATGGTCACCAAGGCCAAGCGAGTATCCTGACGGAACATCATGATGACCATACCAATATAAAGAGCGATGTTGGTCACCACTTGGGTCAAGGACTGGTTAAAAGCGTTTTGGATGTTGTCCAAATCACTGGTAAAGCGAGAAAGAATATCCCCGTCCTTGTGGCTATCAAAGAAGGCAACTGTCAAACGTTCCAGCTTGCCAAACAAGCCCTTACGCATACGGTTGGTCGAATGAGCCACGATACGCGTAAAGAGGAGGGTGTAAATCAAGGAAGCCACAACCGTCGCCGCATAGGCAAAGAAAAGATTGAGCATAACCCCGTTAAAATCAGCCATGTCAGGCTGAAAGTCAGCCTGACCAGCTTGATTGGCCATAAAGTAAGCCTGCCCGATTTTCCCCATCTCCGCAATGGCATTTCCAAGGAAAACAGGTGTCTTAACCTGCAAATAGGTCGCTGCCACAATGGCTAGAAAAATCACAGCAAAGGACAGTTTATAGCGTTTGAAATAAAACCAGAAAAAACGTAACGTCTTCATCTATTCCTCCCTCCCTTTCTGTGTTTCGTAGATTTCACGGTAAACGTCATTTGTCGCTACCAGCTCGGCGTGGGTACCTTGGCCGATCAGACGACCTTCGTCAAGTACCAAAATCTTATCAGCTTTGACAACAGAAGAAATCTTCTGGGCAACAATGACAGTAGTTGTCCCTTTCAGGTCGTGGTTTAAAGCCTCTTGCACTAACTTCTCAGACTTGGCATCGAGAGCTGAAGTCGAGTCATCCAAGACCAAAACCTTAGGCTCGCCAATCACCCCACGAGCAATGGACATCCGCTGCTTCTGACCACCAGAGAAGTTATTTCCACGTTCTTCTACTTGGCTCTCATAGGTATCATCCAAGCGGTCGATAAATTCTTTGGCTTGGGCAATACCTGCGGCCCGCTCCAAGCGTTGCAAATCAGCACCAGGTGCCCCTTGACGCAGGTTGTCCGCAATGGTTCCCGAGAAGAGAATAGCCTTTTGCAAGACAATCGATACCGTATCACGCAGGGTGTTCTTGCTGACTTCTTTCAAGTCCCGACCACCGATGGATACCGTTCCTTCCTGTGGGTCAAACAAACGTGGGATTAGCTGAGCAAGTGTGGATTTACCCGCACCTGTTGCACCAACCACACCGACCATTTGCCCAGGCTCAATCTCAAATGAGATATTTTTCAAAGTCGGCTCTGTATCATGTGGATAGGTAAAGCTAACATTGTCAAAGACAATCTTACCAGTCAATTCTTCATCCGCCACATCCTTGAAGGTCATAGCAGGCTCCGTATCCAAGACCTCGCTGATCCGCTTAATAGAGATGGCAGCACGAGAAGCCTGCATCCCCATAAAGCTAGTCATGATAATGGCAAACATGATTTGCATGAGGTAGCTCATAAAGGAAGTAAAGCCACCAACTGCCTCCAAGTTGGTTTCCAACATCCCGGACACCAAGTAGAGCGATGCAAAAATCGCCATGTAGGCAATCAACATCATCAGAGGTTGCAAAATAGAAAAACCGTAGCCGATAAAAAGGTTGAGGTCCAAGAGTTCGTTGGATACCTCCTTGAATTTAGCGTATTGATTTTTCTCCTGAACAAAAGACTTGACCACACGGATTCCACGTAGGTTTTCCTTGGCAATACTGTTCATCTTGTCCATGAGGGACTGGAATTTCCCAAAACGTGGTCCCATCTGCCCCATGACAACTGCCATAATGGCCATAATCAAGACCACCATGAGAATAATCATCCACCAGAGTTCTGGCATGGTCCGTACCGCCATAATGAAGGCTCCGATAAAGAGGAGGGGAACCCGTAGCAAGATGGTAAAGAGCATCATGGTCAAGTTTTGAATCTGGGTCACATCGTTGGTCATCCGAACAACCAAGTTCCCCGCATTAAATTCTTCAACGTTAGCATAAGAAAAGCTCTGAATCTTGCGGAAGGTTTGCTCACGAATATCCGCAGATACTCCCTGAGAAATCTTAGCTGCTGAAATGGTATTGACAAGCCCTGCCAAAAGACCAATTCCTGCAATGATCAGCAGTAATTTGCCCACACGAACAATTTCATCCTTGTCATTGGCCAAGACTGCTGTCAAGACATCCTGCAAATAGCTAGGTTGCATCAAGGTCGTTGCTACGACAATTGACGTCAGC
Source organism: Streptococcus suis (assembly GCF_002960625.1). Taxonomy (GTDB): domain Bacteria; phylum Bacillota; class Bacilli; order Lactobacillales; family Streptococcaceae; genus Streptococcus; species Streptococcus suis_T. Next base: position 169,956 of record NZ_POJH01000030.1, on the reverse strand, counting down.
AAGACCGATGCTAAGACGTACCATTTATAGCGTAAAATGGCTTCTTTAAACATGTTTCTTCTCCTTATAGTGTTGAATATTTTCTTTTAATTGATCGGCTACTTGTCTAACCAAATCAAATTCTTCTTTTTGAATACCCCAAAATAGAGAATGGTGCATTTCTTCATGGAAGGCTTTCAGGTGACAGATTTTTCCTTGTCCTTTCTCTGTCAAAACCAACTGCTTATAACGTTTATCAACCTGAGAAGGCAGGACTTGGATAAAGCCATTTTTCTCCATTCGCTTGACCAGGTTGCTGGCAACCGATTTGGAAATCTTCAATTCTACTTCTATATCTTTGACAAAGGTTTCAAGGTCTGACCGCTCCGCGATGAAACGCAAGGCCCAGCCCTGTGGACCAGCTAGGTGCTCCACATCGTATTCTTTAGCAATGGTTTCACTGATTTGTTCAATCTGATTGAGCAAGTTCCGAAAATCTGCAATAGTATGTCCCACGATAACTCCTTTCCTAGAATAATTATCATGAGAACTATTATAGTTCTCTTAGAAACTATTGTCAATGATTTCATCTTCAATTTTCTGAAAATGGCGCCAGTTTTCATACTTCCTGCTGGAAGCATTTTTCTTTATCAAAGCAATATTTGACATGACTTGCAAGCTTTTATTTTTTGCTTATGGTATAATAGTAAATAAATTAACTCAACTAGAAAGGATTTTCTATGACCAAACAAACTATTGCTATCTTGGGACCTGGTTCATGGGGGACTGCCCTGGCTCAGGTTCTCAACGATAACGGTCATACTGTCCGCATTTGGGGAAATATTCCCGAACAGATTGACGAAATCAATGAACAGCATACCAATACCCGCTACTTTAAAGATATTGTCTTAGATGAGAATATTAAAGGCTACAAGGATTTGACAGAAACACTAGACGGAGTTGACGCTGTTCTCTTTGTTGTTCCAACCAAGGTGACCCGTCTGGTTGCCAAACAAGTTGCTCAAGCCCTTAAACACAAGGTTGTTGTCATGCACGCTTCCAAAGGGTTGGAACCAGATAGTCACAAACGCTTATCTGAAGTCTTGGAAGAAGAAATTCCTGCAGATCTCCGTTCAGAAATCGTTGTGGTTTCTGGACCAAGCCATGCAGAAGAAACCATCGTCCGTGACTTGACCTTGATTTCTGCAGCTTCAAAAGACTTGGAAACAGCTGGCTATGTGCAAAACCTCTTCAGCAACCATTACTTCCGACTTTACACCAACAACGATGTCATCGGGGTAGAAACAGCTGGTGCTTTGAAAAACATCATCGCTGTTGGTGCTGGAGCCCTTCATGGTCTTGGATTCGGTGACAATGCCAAAGCAGCTATCATTGCCCGTGGCTTAACTGAGATTACCCGCCTTGGAGTTGCCATGGGAGCCAATCCCCTAACCTACAGTGGTCTGTCTGGTGTCGGCGACTTGATTGTTACAGGAACCTCTGTCCACTCACGCAACTGGCGGGCTGGTGATTTGCTTGGTAAAGGGGAAAAACTGGAAGATATCGAAGCCAACATGGGTATGGTTATCGAAGGGATTTCTACTACCAAGGCAGCCTACGAATTAGCACAAGAATTGGGCGTTTATATGCCAATCACTCAAGCCATCTACAGCGTCATTTACCAAGGAACTAGCATCCAGGACGCTATCAAAGATATCATGTCCGGCGAATTCCGCCATGAGAATGAATGGTCTTAATAAAATAGTTATTATACAAATATAAGGAGATTGCACCATGACAAAAAAAGTTAGAAAAGCCGTTATTCCTGCTGCTGGTTTAGGAACCCGTTTCCTTCCAGCAACTAAGGCCCTTGCCAAGGAAATGTTACCGATTGTGGATAAACCAACCCTTCAATTTATCTTTGAAGAAGCTCTCCGTTCTGGTATCGAAGATATCTTGGTCGTAACCAACAAGGCAAAACGTTCTATCGAAGACCACTTTGACTCAAACTTTGAATTAGAGCACAACCTTCGCGAAAAAGGAAAAGATGATCTTTTGAAATTGGTTGATGATGCAACAGCCATTCGCCTACACTTTATTCGTCAAAGCTATCCAAAAGGGTTGGGTGACGCAGTCTTGCAGGCTAAGGCCTTTGTTGGAAATGAGCCGTTCGTTGTTATGCTGGGCGATGACCTCATGGACATCACAGACGATACCGTTAAACCAATCACTAAACAACTGATTGAGGACTACGAAGCGACCCATGCGTCAACACTTGCAGTTATGCCAGTCCCTCATGAAGAAGTTTCTTCATATGGCGTCATTGCACCACACGGTGAAGGTATCAATGGACTATATAGTGTGGATACCTTTGTAGAAAAACCAAAACCAGAAGATGCGCCGTCTGACTTAGCCATTATCGGTCGCTACTTGTTGACGCCTGAAATTTTTGATATTTTGGAAAATCAAGAAGCTGGTGCGGGCAACGAAATCCAGCTAACAGATGCCATTGACACCCTCAACAAAACCCAGCGTGTATTTGCTCGTGAATTCACAGGAAAACGGTACGATGTCGGAGATAAATTTGGCTTTATGAAAACATCGATTGACTACGCCTTGACCCATCCGCAGGTTAAAGATGATGTTAAAGATTATATCATTGAACTTGCTAAACAGTTACAAACTGAAGAAGAAAAGTAAAAAACTAGCAACCGCTAGTTTTTTTACTTATATCACATAAAATATCCCTAATAATACGGCAATCAAGCCCCAATATCCAATGAAACTGTAGAAAATCTGTTTTCCTGTAAAGAGATTTTTTTCCATAAGAGGCGGAAGGAACATCACAACCAAACAACCTCCAACAGCTCCTCCAATATGCCCTGCCATGCTAATGATTGGATTAAAAAGTCCCAAAACCAAGTTCAACCCCAAAAGAACCATGTAGCGTTGACCAAGAACTTGCAGATAGGGACTGCGGCTAAATTTCCTCAAGAGTGCCATAGCTGCAAAAAGACCAAAGAGCGAGGTCGATGCACCTGCACCAACTACATCTGGTGTAAAGAAGAGTACGAAGAGATTTCCTATTATCCCAGACAAGATATACAGCAGGAAGAAGCGCCGTGCTCCAAATAGTCCTTCTAATTGATAACCCAAACCAAGCAAGGTAATGCTGTTAAAGATAAAATGTTCCCAACCAATGTGGACAAAGATGGGGGACACCAATCGCCACAGCTGAGTTGGATCATACCGCACTACTTGACCATACATGCCACCAAACTCAAAAATCGTATAGGCTGCAGTGGTCTGCCCAAATCGAAATACCTGTATCAATAGGAAAACAAGAGCCGTAACCGCCAACAAGGCATTGGTCACAGGGTAACGCTTATCAAAAAAGTTCTTCAAAAATCAACAACTCCTTTACTGGAATATCAAATAGATCTGGTTCGAAATCATAGACTTGAAAGTATGCCAAGGTCGATACCGTTTTCCCCTGATAATCTACTAGGTAGCGATCATAAAAACCACCACCATAGCCCACTCGAAAACCCGCATGGTTCCAAGCTAAACCGGGCACATGGATCAACTTAACCACAGACTTATCCACAGGTTGTGAATAAGTCCCAGGTTCCCAAACTCCAAACCTAGATTTCACCAAATCATCAGGATTATATTCTACAAAATCCATGCGCCCTTGTGAATAGGTCTTAGGGATGAAAATCTGCTTGCCATCCTTTTGAGCCTGCTCAATTAGGTAAGAAGTATCAAACTCATGGGGCATGGAAAGGTAGGTCCCAAGCGACTTTGCGCCCTGATAAGTATCAGAAGCAAGGAGGCGTTCCGTTAGCTGCTGGCTCCATCTGGCTCGCTGGCTACTAGTCAATCCTTTCAAGCTCTGCAGAACTTCTTTCCGTATACTCACTTTATCCACAGAAACTCCTTTCTTTCAGAAAAAGACTGGAAAAACCAGTCTATCTTGCTTTCATTTTCAAAAAATCACTCAACTTATCCACAGCAAAGGGAAGCACTTCCTCCTTGGGACTAAGGCGAGGATTGTGGAGGGGATAAGGCGTATCCACACCCAGCCAGAACATAACACCTGGTACCTTTTGTAGTAAATAGCCAAAGTCCTCACCCGTCATAGCAGGTGGGCATTCAATCATGTCCACACCGTCAACACCATCAAAGTAGGTCATCAGTTCATCTGCCAGCTGGGGATTGTTCTCCACAGGCAAGTAACCGCTAGGATTGAGCTCGATGTCCAGGTCCACTCCAAAGGACAGGGCGATTCCTTCTGCCACTTCCCGCACCCGCTTTTGCACCAGAAGACTCATGCTCTGGGTCAAAGCCCGAATGGTGCCATGCAAGGAGGCTGTTTCAGCAATAACATTATTAGTCGTACCCGCATGCATGGAGCCAAAGGTCACCACTGCCCCCTCGATGGGATCGACATTGCGGCTGACCACCGACTGAACCTGGGTCACAAAGTAGCTAGCTGCCACCAAGGCGTCATTGGCGGTATGGGGAAATGCTGCGTGCCCACCCTTTCCTGTAAACCGTATCTTGACTTCACAGGTCCCAGCAAAAAGGGTCGCACGGTTGGTGGCCATTTGACCGACTTTGAGGTCTGGTCGGACATGGAGCCCATAAAATTCATCTGGTAACCAATCTCCAAAAGCTCCCGCTTCATACATGAGCATGCCACCTGCTAAATTTTCCTCCGCAGGCTGAAAGAGGAAGAGAAGGTTGTTTCTTGGTTGCTGCTCTACCATTTTCTCCAAAAGCCCCAAGGCAATGGTCATGTGGAAATCATGTCCACAGGCGTGCATACGATCTGAATGGAGGGACTTGAAGTCCAGGCCCGTCTCCTCCACGATCGGTAGGCCGTCAATATCCGCCCGCCAGCCAACCGTCTTTTCAGGAGCGGTCCCTGTCAGATAGACCAAAATCCCAGTCTTCCAAGTGCGGACTTGGGCAAAAGTACAATCTTGCAGTAAACCTTCAATAGTTTCCATAAGAAAGGCGTGGGTCTTGAACTCCTCCATGCCCAGCTCTGGAATCTGGTGGAGGGCCCGGCGTGTCGCGATTAAATCTAGCATAGCTACCTCTTAAAGTGTCCGCAAAGCCTCTTCCAAGGCTGTTTTTTGTTGGGTTTGGGCGTCGATTTCCTTGATGATGCGGGCTGGTACACCTGCCACCACGACGTTTTCAGGGACGTCTTGAGTTACAATAGCACCGGCTGCCACTACAGAGCCGCTACCGATTTGCACACCCTCGATGACAACAGCATTGGCACCTACCAAGACATTGTCACCAACACGCACTGGCTCGGCAGAAGCTGGCTCGATAACACCTGCAAGGACCGCACCAGCACCAATGTGGCTGTTTTTCCCAACAGTCGCACGACCGCCCAAAATCGCACCCATGTCGATCATGGTACCTGGACCGATTTCCGCACCGATGTTGATCACCGCTCCCATCATGATAACAGCATTGTCGCCGATGGTCACTTGGTCACGAATAATGGCACCTGGCTCGATACGAGCGTTAATGTTACGTTTGTCAAGCAAAGGCACAGCTGAATTGCGGCCGTCTTGTTCTACAACGTAGTCCACATTTTCAGTCAAGTTTGCCAAGAGTGGCTCAACGTCCTTCCAGTCACCGAAGAGGACATTGCCTAGTTTTGTCACCTCAACAGGAACAGCTCCTGCCAATTCTCCTTCAAAGGTCACTTTAACAGTGGTCTTTTTCACAGCATTACCGATAAAAGCAATGATTTCTTGTGCAGTCATTTTTTGTGCAGTCATAATGTTTCCAATCTAAAAATAATATTTTTTCTATTATATCAAAATTTTCTGAAAATTTGGGAAGAAATGCAAAAAAATGAAAAAGCCCCAACACTGGGGCTATCACTTTAATCAATCACTGTCTTTTCTAGAGTAAAACTAATTGGAATTGTAGCAATAACATCATAGTCATCATTCATAATTTCAAGAACAATATTGACGGTTGCTCCTTCTTTTAACAAACCGTCCGAGTCACGCATAGTTGCTTCTTTCCATTGACCACTAGAAAGTTCTGCATAAGATAAATCACTTAAACCATAACTTGAAATCACTTGTCTATTGACATCTATGGATTCAATTGTTGATTGAATAGGTATCGAACTATTATTTGTTAGTTTAAATGTATAATAGTTTGTCTGTTCTAATTTTATACCATTTTGGTCATATAAAACTTTTGGTTGGTAATCACTTCCTAGATAGTCTTCATACAGTCCAACTGCCATGTATGGAATTGTAATCTCTGCACCAAATGTTGATTCATAGGTATATCTGCCACTAGTATAACCATAAAGTGTAACATAATCATTTTCTGAAATGGTATCAGTTACCTGAGAGTCATCAATCAGTGCAAGAATCATATTGTCATAATTTCCCTCAAACGCTAATCTAACGATAGTATCACCATCATCATACATAGCTTGAACAATCTTACCTGATACTTTAACCTTTTTCCCATTTTCCATCAAATCATGATTCCAAGTATCATAATCAGATAAAGTAAGATTAGAATAATTATCTTTGTTGGAATCAAACTCAGCGGTGCTTGTATAACTTGAAGAAGCAGTAGCATCCTCAGAGGAAGTTGAACTAGTGGACTCCACTCCTACTGAATTACTCGAACCACTCGTACATGCTACCAAGCTAAAAAAAGAAAGAACAGCAATACTTATTAATGTTAGTTTTTTCATATAATCCTCCAAAAAATTGTGTACAACACCATTATATATATATGCGTTGTCAAGTAGAAAAACAAAAAAATTAGAAGTTCTACCTCCTAATTTTCATCTATTATTTTAATCTTCAATTTCTTTTCTCGGATTGACAGCTCCAACGATGTAATCTTGAACTAAACCTGTGTCATTTAGTACAATTCCGTGGAGAACTCCGCCGTAAACAGCTCCACCATCAATCCCCATTTTCCCATCTGAACTGGTCCAGATTTGGCTAATGCGGAGCTTTGTTTGATAGAGGTTATAAACAGGAGTATGCCCAAAGACAATCATTTTCCCTGTGGTATTTTCAGCCTCATGGAAAGGAGTTCTAAGCCAGACTTTATCATGATTGCTGGTTTCGCGCCAGTCCGGTAAGGTCAAGTCCACACCAGCATGTACAAAGATATATCCTTCTGTTTCCAGATGATAGGGACAAGATTTGACAAAATCAATCAGGTCCCCATATTGTTCCATCACTGCATTAGCATCTACCAATCCATCTACAGGAGCATCCAAGGGACGACCAAGAAGAGAGTTAATCGTCGTATCGCCACCATTTCTCCGATAGTGGTCATAGCGGTCAACCGGATCACGTAACCAGGCCAGAAACATCCGTTCATGATTGCCCGTTAAGCAAATCGCACCCTTTTCCCTCACCAAGCTCCAGACCAATTCCAAACAGGCTTTGGAATTTTCTCCGCGATCAATCAAATCACCTAGAAAAATCAGCTGTTGTCGCTTCTCGTTCCATTTCTTTAAAATATCAAGCAGGAGTTCAAACTTTCCATGGACATCTCCAACTACAAAAAATTCTTTTTTCATAAAATTTATTGTACCACAATTGGAAAGTAAAGAAAAACAACTGACCGTTTCCGATCAGTTTTGATTTTCTTACAAACGTGCGTTCAATTCTGCACCGAGTTCTTCAAATCCTGGTTTGCCAAGAAGAGCGAACATATTTTTCTTGTAGGCTTCTACACCTGGTTGGTCAAATGGGTTAATCGCATTGAGGTAACCAGAGATCGCAATTGCCAACTCGAAGAAGTAGAAGGTGTAACCAAGTGTGAACTCATCTTGTTGTGGAAGAGTGACAAACATGTTTGGTACGCCACCATCTGTGTGGGCAAGAAGTACGCCGTCCGTTGCTTTTTTGTTTACAAAGTCAACGTCTTTTCCTTGCAAGTAGCCAAGACCGTCAAGGTCTTCTGCCATGTCAGGAATGAGGATATTTTTTCTTGGTTTGTCAACACGAACTACTGTTTCAAAGATATTGCGGTTTCCTTCTTGGATAAATTGTCCAAGTGAGTGCAAGTCTGTTGAGAAGTTAGCAGATGTTGGGTTGATACCTTTTTGGTCCTTACCTTCTGACTCACCAGCCAATTGTTTCCACCATTCGCTGAAGTATTGGAGTGATGGCTCATAGTTTGCCAAGATTTCTGTTACATATCCTTTTCTGTAAAGAATGTTACGAACAGCTGCATATTGGTAAGCTTCATTCTCAGCAATCTTATCTGATGTGTAAGTCTTACGAGCTGCGTTTGCACCTTCCATCAGGGCATCAATATCTGCACCAGCTGCTGCGATTGGCAAAAGACCAACTGCTGTCAAGACAGAGAAACGACCGCCGACATCATCTGGAACTACAAAAGTTTCCCAACCATTTGCGTCCGCTTCAACCTTAACTGCACCTTTTGCCTTGTCAGTTGTCGCATAGATACGCTTGTTGGCTTCTTCTTGACCGTATTTCTTCACAAGCAATTCTTTGAAGACGCGGAAAGCAATCGCAGGCTCGGTTGTTGTACCTGATTTTGAAATCACGTTAACTGAGAAGTCCTTATCTGCCACGTAGTCCACCAAGTCAGCAAGGTAGCTTGATGAGATTGAGTTTCCAGCGTAAAGGATTTGTGGAGCTTTACGCTCTTCACGTGTTTGCAAGTTTACAAAGGCATTGCTCAAGAAATCAATAGCTGCTTTAGCACCGAGGTAAGAACCACCGATACCGATAACCACCAAAACTTCACTTTCATTTTGGATCTTAGCTGCAGCTTCCTTGATACGGGCAAACTCTTCTTTGTCGTAGTTTTCTGGCAAATCCAACCAGCCGATAAAATCGCTACCAGGACCTGTTCCTTGACGGAGCATTTGGTCAGCTAGGGTAACTTGTGGTTGCATGTAATCAACTTCTTGAGCACCGACAAATTGGCCCAAGACTTTTGAATAATCAAATGTAATATGTGTCATGTCATTCCTCCATTTATGTACCATAATATGATAACGCTTTATCATGTTTTTTTCAAGGAATTTATCAATTTTCATTTATTTTCATAAAACCGTGCTTGTTCGCATGTTATTTTCTGAAAATTGTTTGTAATTTACCCTTGCATAATAGTCTTCCAAGTACTCCCCGCTTTGTGTCACAGTTATCAATTCTGGACATAGCTTAGACAGTAAATAAAGTGGCAACAAACTGAGATACCAAATAGTCATCACTTCAAAAATGAATTTATTATTATTTCCTCGATGAATATAGCGTTGTTTGTACTCCGCTTTTAGACGAGGATGGGGAATATAGATATGGAAAGGAATGCCCTGAGAAACAATGACCGTCAGTACCATCCTCACCAAAAAATTGAGGGCTACAAGGACCGTCTTTCCCTCTTCGTGTAAGGCATAGGCCTTGTTCACATATACATTTTTATAGTTCTTATCTTTAATGGGACGGGGAGTGGATTTCCGTTCTTCCTTGGTCAAATGTCTGACGCTGCTATTATCATACTTAATATCAGACATCTCTAAATCGACTACATGAGCATATTCCTTGGCCAGGGTCGTTTTCCCCATACCTGGAAAAGCAAATATAAACATAGGCCTTCCTCCTTTTCCCCTGTAGAATAGCAGAGCTAACAAAAAGTTTTCTTAAGTGGAAGTCTATTTTACTCCTTTTTCCCTATAAATCAATAGAAAATTCCAAAAATCAGTCCCCAGACGGAGATAAGAGTACTCGCTAGGCCAGTAGCCCTTATTTCTAAAAACAAGCAAAAGAAAACTCTCTGAAAGCTTAATTTCAAAGGGTTTTTAGACTATACGCAAAAAGAGCACACACCCGACTTCGCTTAGGGCTGCTGGATTCCTCCCCTGACCCGCTTCACGCACGAATGTTGCTCCACTTATTATTATAACACAAATCAATGAAAGTGCAAGTTTGGACTACAAACTAGCTATCCGAAACTGTCCCTTGCTGAGCTTTCAAGGCCTCTTTTTCAGCCTTTTGCTTTTCTCGCCTCTGTCTGAAAAAATCTTGCATAATCTGAGCGCAAGCTTCTTCTAAGATCCCTGTTTCAACTTCCACACGATGATTGAGGCGCTCATCCGTTAAAATGTCGTATAAGCTACCTGCCGCCCCAAACTTTTGGTTGGCAGCACCGTACACCACTTGAGGAATACGGGCCAAGCCGATAGCACCGCTACACATGACACAGGGTTCAATGGTGACAAAGAGGGTCGTATCCAGCAAACGCCAATTGCCCTCCACTCGATTGGCCTCTTGAATAGCCATCACCTCCGCATGCATAATAGCCTGATTAAGCTCCTCACGGGCATTGTGCCCACGGCCAATAATCTGTCCATCCTTGACAATGACACAGCCAATGGGAATTTCATCCTTGTCCAGCGATTTTTGAGCTTCAGTCAAAGCCTGGTTCATAAAATATTCTTTTTCTTCTTGTGTATAGTTCATAGGATTATTATAACAGAAATAGCGTCTAAACCCGAAACTTTTTCCCAATATCAAAAATACCTTCTCGCTTGGAGAAGGTAGGGGGAGAGCAATGATCAATCGATCGTTCAAAAGATATTATAATATATTATTATTTTGTTGTCAAGAGCTAATTAACAATTTATATGCTATTTGAACCGTCCTATAAATCAGTCTAGATAGGAGTGCTGGATAAAGTAATAGCGAAACCTGGAACACTTTATTCTATATTCCTTCTACTGTCCTTATATGTTATACAAAAATACACAGATTGTTAAGAGAGAGAAATTTTGAAAATAGAAAACAGCCCCGAAGGGCTGTCTGTAAGGTTTCTATTACAATTCTCCAACCAATTTCACTACGTTTTCTACAGTGAAGCCATAGTTGTCGATAACTGTTTGAGCTGGAGCAGAGGCACCGAATGTGTCGATACCGAGAACTTTACCGTCAAGACCGACATACTTGTACCAACTTTGAGTTGCACCCATTTCAATTGCCAAGCGACGACGGATGGCATTTGGTAGGATTTCTTCCTTGTAGGCAGCATCTTGTGCATCGAAGAGTTCAGTTGATGGCACAGAAACCACACGAACTTTTGTACCAGCTGCTTCTAGTTCTTTGGCAGCTTTAACAGCCAAGTTCACTTCTGAACCAGATGCTAGAAGGATCGTATCAAAGCCTGCTGCCTCATAGACAACATAAGCCCCTTTTGCAACCTTGTCAAAGTCTGTTCCTTCTTCAACTGTCAAGTTTTGACGGGTGAGGACAAGGGCTGATGGTGTAGACTTGCTAGTCAATGACAAGTACCAAGCTGCCTGTGTTTCACGCGCATCTGCTGGGCGGAAGACATTAAGGTTTGGCATAGCACGAAGTCCTGCCAAGTGCTCGATCGGCTCGTGAGTTGGTCCATCTTCACCAACTGCGATAGAGTCATGTGTGAAGACATAGGTCACAGGAAGTCCTTGAAGAGCTGACAAACGAACAGCTGCCTTCACATAGTCTGAGAAGACGAAGAAGGTACCACCATAGACACGAAGTCCGCCGTGGGCTGCCATACCATTCAAGATAGTTCCCATGGCAAATTCACGCACACCAAACTGGATATTGCGGTTGAGTGGGTTTGCTGCATCCTGCAAACCATCTTCCTTGATGTAGGTCATGTTTGAGTGAGCCAAGTCAGCTGAACCACCTAAGAAAGTTGGCAATACTTTAGCCGCTGCGTTGAGCGCATCTTGTGATGAGTTACGAGTTGCTTGTGAGAAGCCATTTTCGTAAACCGGGAAGTCTTCTGGCTTGATTTCAACTACGTCACGACCTTCCAAGATAGCTGTTACTTCAGCTGCTAATTCTGGATGTGCTACTTTGTAGTCTTCAACTAATTTCACCCAAGCATCGTAGGCTGCGGCACCGCGATCAGCTACATTGGCTTTGAAGTCCGCATAGACTTCAGCTGGAATTTCAAATGGTGCGTAGTTCCAGTCAAGTGCCTTACGAGTTGCTTCTGCTTCCTCTGGTCCAAGCGGCGCACCATGGACTGCGTTTGTACCTTGTTTGTTTGGTGAACCGTGACCGATGACAGTCTTGATTTCGATAAGAGATGGCTTACCAGCTGCCTTTGCCTTTTCAATAGCAGCAAAAATTGCATCCACATCTGTTCCGTCTGTTACGATATCTGTGTGCCAGCCATAGGCATTGTAGCGAGCACGCACATCTTCTGTGAAGGAATCTTTTGTTTCACCGTCCAAGTTGATGTCGTTTGAATCATACAAAACGATGAGTTTTTCTAGTTTTTGAAGTCCAGCGTAAGAAGCCGCTTCTGCAGAAACACCTTCCATGAGGTCCCCATCACCGCAGATTACATAAGTATAGTGGTCAAAGATTGGGAAACCATCGCGGTTGTACTTAGCCGCAAGGAAACGCTCAGCTTGAGCAAAACCTGTCGCAGTTGAGATACCTTGACCAAGAGGGCCTGTTGTTGCATCTACACCTGCTGTATGACCAAATTCTGGGTGACCTGGTGTTTTTGAACCCCACTGACGGAAGTTTTTGATTTCGTCCATGCTGACATCTTCAAAGCCTGAAAGGTGGAGCAGTCCGTAAAGCAACATAGAACCGTGTCCTGCTGACAAAATAAAGCGGTCGCGGTTGATCCAGTTTGGTTGAGCTGGGTTGATACGGAGCTCTTTAGTAAAGAGGCTATAAGCCATTGGAGCTGCACCCATAACAACACCTGGGTGACCTGATTTTGATTTTTCAATGGCGTCAATACCAAGGAAACGAATTGCATTTACTGAAAGTTGTGACATCTTATTCTCCTTTAATAAAGTCATAGTTCTATTATACCATAAAGCGTTTTCGCTTGTCATTTGCAAAAGGCAGGACTTGCGTCCCGCCCTCGGAGTGATCTATTATAGCAAAGCTTTGAATTGAATGTTTGAATCTTCCAAGAAGCAATCGTCAAAGCCACGTGGGTGATGGTATTCAATGCGGTCCTTATCAAGTGGATAGGTGTACTTGCCACCAACTTCCCAGATGAATGGGTGGAAGTCATATTGCAAGCGTTCTTTGCGCATTTTCCAGAGCTGCAAGATTTCATCTGTTGATGCCATGAAGTTAGACCAGATGTCATAGTGAACAGGGATGATTACCTTAGCACGCAAGTTTTCTGCCATACGGAGAAGGTCGATTGATGTCATCTTGTCTTGGATACCGATTGGGTTGTCACCGTAGTTGTTGATAGCAACATCGATATTGAAGTCACGACCGTGTTTTGCAAAGTAGTTAGAGAAGTGTGAGTCTGCACCGTGGTAGATGGTTCCGCCAGGTGTTTCAAAGACATAATTGACTGCCTTACGAGCCATGAGTTCGTCTGTCACAGGAAGTCCTGCCAGTTTACCACCATTTTCTTCGTAGCCTTCGATTGGAAGAGTTACCAAGCAAGTACGGTCGAAGGATTCTACAGCGTGAACCTTGATGTCTTTAAACTCAAAGCTGTCACCTGGTGCGATACGGATGATGCGGTCTGCTGGAACGCCCCATTTTTCCCAGATGTCGCCACTTTCAACTGGTCCTACAAATTTGACATGGTCCAATTTTGGATTATTGATGATGGCAGCAGCTGTGCTGATGTCCATGTGATCGCTGTGGACGTGTGATACAAGGTAGTAGTCCAATTCATTGATGGCAAATGGATCGATAACCATTGGTTGTACACGCAAGTTTGGTTGCAATTTACGGACACCTGCCATGTTAGCCATTTGGTGACCCCAAACCATATCTTTTACTTTTTTAGTTGACTTACCGCGAGATGACCAAAGGTCCATGACCACGTTCGCACCACCTGGTGTCTTAATCCAAACACCACAGTTACCAAGCCACCACATAGCAAAGTTGCCTTCTGGCACTACTTCTTCTTCAATTTCTTCATTAAGCCAAGTTCCCCACTCTGGGAAAGTTGAAAGAATCCATGATTCTCTTGTAATATCTTGAACTTTAGCCATTTTTCATTCCTCCTATAAGGCTGATTGTATTTCTATGTTTCTAGTATATGCGCAAAAGGTCACAAAAAAAAGACCAAATAAAACACAGGCTTGTGTTCACATTTGGACTTTAAGGCTTAGGCAAGCAAAAATCAGTACAAATCTGTTTCAATATCGCGACTAGATACATTTGACAGCAGTTCATTACTGATGAGCTTTTGCAGTCTGCCTTTGAGTTCTTGGGCTGTCTTGCCATCTGATAAATAGCCAGCCAAGAGCTTATCTAACTCTACTGCAAATCCCTGTTTCTCATCAGACAGGCTACGGTATTTGGCAAAGTGGGTGAGATTGAGTACGTCATCGAAATCCAAGATTGGATGGACCCGTACCAGTGGAAAATCCGTTTCCAACCCCTCACTAGTTGTAATTAAGAAATCTACTTCCAACAAATCTTCAACACTTTTAAATTGCTCCGTAGTAAAAACTGCTCCAATTTTCTTGTCAGGCAAATGATGCTGGCACTGTCTATAGAGCAGGCGTTGAACAGAAACTCCCTCATCACAGATTAGATAGATGTTTTGGCTCTGTACCTTGCGGGTTCCACTTCGGCGAATAGCCCCTCCTAGATGAATAGTCAGATAGGCAATGTCCTCATCTGTCAGCTCAATCTCCCATTCCTCCTCTAATATCTTGCCGGAAATTTGGGTAACAGCAAACAGGGTGCTATATTTTTCCTGGATTTGCTTGACCATTGGATTTTTTGATAAAATTCCATAGGTTTTTCTGAAGAGTAGGGCCTTACAGTGAGCCAAGAGATGTCTAGCTAGTTCCTCTGGATTTTCCAATTCAAAGGAAGAATGCACTTCAAAATGATGAATAAAACGGTCAACCACTCGTTTTAATTCGGCAAAATCCTGACTGGTCACATGAACATCGCTATCCTTCCGATAGGATAGAAGCAAAATGGCAATCAAGGAAACCTCAATATCATCTAGCTCCAAATCAAAACTAGACCACAGTGCCTCCTTAAAATCTTGCGCCACCAGATACTCAATCCGTTCTCGAACCTGTTCAAATTCCTTGAGAATGGCGCGTTCTTCCAAGTCATCCAACTCCATATTGCGATAGCTGAGTAAGAGAAAGGGGAGAACCTTAAGCATAAACTCAATCTCATAACGGTTGATTTTCTTCCCTAATTTCTTCTCTAAATCAGGTACCTGTTTCTGCCAAAAACGAGCCATTTCTTCCGAGAAGAGAATTTGATAACCAACTAAATACGATAATTTCTCTTCAAGGACTTGAAGAAAGCCCTTGTTGGCATCTGAAAAAATGCTATAAAGTAGAGAATGAACATACTGGATTTTGTTCAGGGGATGGCAAACTAAGCTATAGCCTTGGCTCTTGGACACATAGAGGGTCATCTTATACTGCTCCTGTGTCAGTTGCGATCGAATTTCATTGAGGTCATTCAAGACTGTGTTACGAGAAACCTCTGTCAGTTCCATAAGCTTTTCAATGGTTACCCGTTCGGGTGTAATACAAATGTAGACCATCATCAATTGAATACGTTCATCCATATTCATAATGTAGCTATAGGAATCAATGGAATCTAAGAGTTGGCGACAGGCTTGCTTTTGCTCTGCGGACAAACGAATGCCTATCCGAGGTAGACTTTCGATTGGCTCAACATGGTCTGGAAAGGCAGCATTGATTTTTTCTAAATGATAATAGGTTTTTCTACGCGATTGTTGCAATTCCTTGGAAATAGCCATAATGGTTTCTGGCTCTTGGATACCAATCAAATGACGCAATAAGGCACAACTGCTTTTATCTAGTAACACCGTTTTTCCCTCCTCTCTTTCTCTATCTTAACACATTTATGCACCAACTCCTAATAATTATAAAAACTGAGCTTATTCGTGCATCTTCATTCAAAATTGCCTACCCCATCCAAAAAGCTTAGTAGATACTCTTAATAATTTCCACCCGTGTAATCAAATCCCCATGCATATTGTCAATCCGTAGAGCCACATTCTTCAGATAGACACAGGCACCAATGGCAATGGTTTTCTCCTCTTCATTGAGTTTGCGGGTCACAAATTCACGCAGGGTTTCACTGCCTTCACTAGGAATTTTTACCCGTGCAATGATATTGGCAACCCTGACCTTCTGACTGGCCCGCATGATGATGTTGTTGGAATCATCAAACTGGGTAAAGAGGTATTTTCTCACTGCAAATAAGATAGCAACCGACGCAATACCAATCAGGTAATCCATGCTGGAACCATGTTCCACAATCAGTTGACGAGCAATGGCAACCAAGAGCACCTCGATGACAGTACTAGGGGATTGTTTGCAGAGCATTTTGATGAATTCGACCCCGACTGCCAAAGTCATGGCCTTGCTTAAAAAACTCTGGATAAAGTTATCCGCTTGAATACCACCCGTCAGTGAACCAACTAAATCCGCCAACAACAAGCCTGACAGCGCTAGGAGGGCTAATCCTAAAATGGCTGATAAAATCAATTCTAGATAGTAGGCGACCTCTGTCAGACTATCTTGTAAAAACTTTCTCATGTCCTCTCCTTTCAAAAAAAGAGGCTGGACCCAAGCCCAGCAACACTTCTCAAAGTTTGCGCCAAAATATCAGCGCAGTGGTTGATTGGGTTTAACAGTCCAGTGGACTGTTAAAGGTTGGAGATAAGATTTGCAAAGTAAATATCCTTAATTCGCGTTTTACACTCCAAATCTGACCTCTACCACTGATGCGAACGAGCTCGCTTTATTTCCAGTTCTCCGAACCTCTTTTGTAGCAAACAAGTTCGCTTCATTTCCAACCTCCAAAGGTTCCCCGAACCTTTTTTGTAGCAAACAAGTTCGCTTTATTTCCAACCTCCAAAGGTTCCCCGAACCTTTTTTGTAGCAAACAAGTTCGCTTCATCTCCAACCTCCAAAGGTTCCCCGAACCTTTGGAGCTATGCGGGGCTGGGACTAAAACGGTCTGGGAATAGACCGTTTTAGCTCAACAACTTAAAATTAGGGCTTGTTGACGAACTCTTCTATGATCGGTCAAGTTCTTTCCCACTCCCTCTCATTCTTCTAATCGTTTTTGGCTAGAAACAAGGCTTAATGGGCATCTCCCTTTTGTCCATAGTAAGCATTTGGACCGTGCTTACGGAGATAGTGCTTGTCCATGATATAGCTTGGTGCTGGTTCCACCCGTAGATTGATTTGTTCGGTGTAGCGGTTCATCCGAGCGACTTCCTCAAGGACAACACTGTGGTAAACTGCCTGAGCAGGATCCTTGCCCCAAGTGAACGGACCGTGATTGCGGACAACAATCCCTGGTACAGCAACTGGGTCGATGCCACGGCGCTCAAATTCCTCAATGATGACTGAGCCTGTTTCCTTTTCATAGGCAGCGTTCACCTCTTCAGCCGTTAAGGAACGAGCGCACGGTACTGGACCGTAGAAATAGTCTGCGTGCGTTGTTCCATAAAATGGAATGTCGCGACCAGCCTGAGCCCAACCCACTGCTTCTGTCGAATGCGTATGAACGACAGCGTGTACATTTGGCCAAGCCTTGTAGAGGGCAACGTGGGTCGCCAAGTCAGAAGAAGGATTGAGGTCACCTTCTACCACATTTCCATCCAAGTCAGTCACCACCATATTTTCTGGTGACAATTTTTCATAATCCACACCAGAAGGCTTGATAACAATGCGACCAAGTTCACGGCAAACTTCTGATACATTTCCCCAGGTAAACTTCACAAGTCCGTGAGCAGGTAGGGCGATGTTGGCTTCATAGACCCGTTGACGCATTTCCTGTAAATCTTTTGGCATTAGTTCAACCCCGCTTTCTCAATCAATGAATAGAGGAAAGCCTGTGCTTCTTTAATGGCTGCACGTGTTTCCTCAACCGTTTCACAATTCTCTGACCACATTTCAATCAAGAATGGACCTTGGTAGTTGGTCTTTTTCAAGACTGCAAACATATTTTTCCAGTCCACACAGCCCTGACCGAATGGTACATCGCGGAATTGACCTTTGGAGCTTTCAGTTACCGCATAGGTATCTTTGAGGTGAAGGGCTGCAATGGAACGGTGTCCCAAGTAAAATTCGCTATAAATGTCATTGTGCCAAGCAGACACGTTTCCAGTATCTGGATAAACAAAGAGATATGGTGAGTCGATTTCCTTCTCAATTGCTAGATATTTTTCAATAGAGTTGATAAATGGATCATCCATAATCTCGATAGCCAACATGACCTGAGCCTGTTCTGCCCAGTCGCAAGC
Organism: Streptococcus suis; assembly: GCF_002960625.1. GTDB lineage: Bacteria > Bacillota > Bacilli > Lactobacillales > Streptococcaceae > Streptococcus > Streptococcus suis_T. The sequence continues at coordinate 151,671 of NZ_POJH01000030.1, read as the reverse complement.
CTTGCGGAGATTCTTGATGAAACGTTCTCTAGTTTCAGGCGACTTTTCTTCATAGTAAACGTCGTAGCCAGCCAGCTGGATGACACGGACACCCAAGTCCTGAGCTAGTTCGATACACTGTTTCATGGTTTCTAGCGACTTAGCTTCAAGAGCAGGGTCATTAGAACCAAGCGGATAACGACGGTGACCAGAGAAGCAAATGGTCGGAATACGGACACCTGTTTCATAGATGGCCTTGACCAAATCCAAACGCTCTTCCTTGGTCCATTCCAAACGAGCCAAGCGAGCATCGCTCTCATCCACCGACATCTCCACAAAGTCGAAACCTAATTCTTTGGCAAACTCCAAACGCTCTTTCCATGTAAAGTGCTTGGGCGTTGCCTTTTCATATATTCCGATTGGTCGTGCCATAGGCCTTACCCCCAGATACGACGGATTTCGTCTTTGAATTCACGCGCCGCAGCTGCTGGATCTGCTGCTTCTGTAATACCGCGACCTGCGATAAAGGTGAAGACATCTACACCCTCGAAGAGTTTGAGGGTATCCACATCAAGACCACCTGTTACAGAAACACGGAATCCCATTTCAACCAATTTTTTCACTTTATTGAGGTCTTTTTCGCCCCAAGTTTCGCCAGCAAGGAGGGCGTCACGAGATTGGTGGTAAATCGCTTGGGAAATGCCTGCGTCCAACCAAAGTTGAGCCTGTTCATAAGTCCAGTCACCGTAAAGCTCGATTTGGATTTCACCCTTGTCGCCACGCACTTCCTTGATAGCCTTCAAAGCCGCTTCCATAGTTGGAATAGTTGCAGAACAGATACAAGTCATCCAGTCCGCACCACGAACGGCATTGTTTTTGGCAACTGTACCACCAGCATCCGCACACTTGGTATCTGCAACGATGATTTTGTCTGGGAAGAGGTTACGAAGAACTTCCACCAATTCGCTACCAACTTGGAGCAAGCAAACCGTACCTGCTTCAATCACGTCAACTTCATGACCAACAGACACAGCAGCCTTAATCGCTCCCTGCAAATCTGAATGATCCAATGCAACCTGTAAATTTGGGATATGTTTTGTCATAATACTATTACCAAGAGTGAATAGACGGCCGATAAAGCTGCCTATTCCCCTTCAATTCCTTTCATTTTTGTCTACGTCAATTTCTAACTGCCAAATTAGCTTTCCAAGTCTAAACCTTCTAAGTAAGGGCTGTTTTTAGACTCTTCAACCATTGCCAATACTTCTTCTGGAGTTTTGCAGGCAATCAAACGCTCGATTGAATTTTCCAATTCGAAGAGGGCGATGATTTGCGGAATAGCTACTGAAGTATGGATTTTTGGATCTGTCGCAGCCAAGGTCAATAGGACAGAAACCTCTTTACCATCTGAAAAGGCTACTGGTTTTGTCAGGGTAATCAAAGCAAAGGAATCTTTCAAAACACCGACACCAGCCTGGGCATGTGGCATAGCCATACCTGGCATGAGCACATAGTAGGGACCGTATTCCTCGGTTGAAGCGATGATGGCATCGTAGTATTCTTCTGTTGCAGCACCACTTTCAATCAACGGTTCAACTGCCAAATGAACAGCTTCCTGCCAAGTTTCAGCTGTCAAGCCCAAACGGATAGAATTGTTTTCAATAAATGCTTTCTGTAAATTCATGATATTCTCCTCTCTATATGAAAGGGGATGGGAAGAAATCCCGCCCCCTTTTTCCATTACAATACTTGACTAAGTTTTGTCTTGATTTCGTTATCGTCCATGAGGTTGTCAAGACCAACCAAATGACCATTTGTACGACCTTCCAATTCAGCGATCAAGTGATTTGAAGCAACAACAATGTCATAGCCTGCTGCCAAACCTTTTGCTTCACCTACTGAGCAAGAAGCAGATTGGAAATCTGTTACACCAAGTTGACGAAGGGCATTTTCAACCTTCATCTTAATAACCATGGATGAACCCATGCCGTTACCACAAGCAGTTAATACTTTAACCATCTTATTTTCTCCTTGTTTTTTATAAAATATATTTTGTTGTTTTTGTTAATGAACCAAGTAATAAATGAAGTTTTGTTCTGTTGATTTTCGAAGAGTTATCGTCTTTCAGTTTGCTTTTAGTACGAGGCAACGAGATGCAGGCTGCTTATACAGTCTAATGGCTGTATAAGGTTGGAAATAACACTTGCGGAGCAAGTCACCACTGCCGAGTACGGCAAAGCGAGTTCAAATAATCTGTAGATTGTTTGAAGTGGGAAATCCAGAAACGGAGTTTCCTCTTTCGTCGAAGTAATAAAAGATAAACTGGATGACGATGTTAGTCCGCTTGCGCCTCACCGCGATAGTAAGCTTCCTTATCTTTTGCTTTTGCAAATTGAAGTTGTGGGATAGCCAACAAGAAGAGGCAGACAAGAACATAACCAGCAACACCGAGGTATTTGAAGGCATAACCGAATGGCAACCATGGGATTTCGAAGTCGATGTTTCCGTGGTAACCACCGCTCAATTCAAGCAAGCCGACGCAGACTGCACCAAGGGCTACTTGAAGGACACCTGAGAGGAAGGAAAGGATTGCTGCTGCTTTCCAACCACCACGCTTGTCAGCGTAAACTGCGATAGCTGCGTTATCAAAGAATACAGGTACGAAACCAGTGATGATAAGGATTGGGCTCTTGAAGATGATCAAGAGAACGATAGTAATCAATTGACCAACCAAACCGAAGGCAAAACCTGAAAGAACTGCGTTAGATGAACCGAAGCCATAAGAAGCTGCAACGTCCACCGCTGGGAATGAACCTGGAAGCAGTTTGCTTGAGATACCTTGGAAGGCATTTGTCAATTCTGCTACGAACATACGTACACCCTGCATCAAGATGAAGAGATATACTGAGAAAGTGAAGGCTGTTTGTACAACGTACATGAAGAATGCTTGCTTAGCTGGGTTGTATGGAGTGCCTGAAGTGATAACTTCTGGGTTTGCCATGATTTCTGGACCCAAGATGAACAAGATGACACCGAAGAAGACCAACATCAAGGTTGCAGATGCAACTACTGTATCGTGGAAGATGTTGAGGAAGCTAGGCAACTTCAAGTTGTCCAAGTTTTCTTCTTTTTTACCAAGTTTTGGAGCAATCTTATCTACAAACCAGATTGCAAATTGTTGTTGGTGACCGATGGCAAATCCACCACCACCTGTCAAGCGTTGTGTTGCTTCAACAGTCATGTTTGAGCTGACTGCCCAGTAGATACCACAGATGATACCAATAGCTGCTGTACCGAATTGGTTACGAAGTCCTGGGATAAGGAAGAGCACCATCAATGAGATTGTTGCAGCTTGTTGTACCATGATGTGTCCAGTGATGAACAGAGTACGAACTTTTGTAACCTTACGAAGCGCAACCAAGAGGATGTTGACACCGAAACCAATCAAGAGGGCTGTTGTTGCTGCTGATACGAAATCAGGAAACTCTTCAGCGATTTTTCCGTTTGCTGCTGCAAGACCGAAGTAAGGGTCAATAACCGCCGCATCGATTTGGAACTTGTGGTTCAAGGCTGCCAAGATTGGACGGAAGGTTGTTACCAAGCCACCAGCTGCTACGTTCAAAATCATGTAGCCGACAGTTGCTTTGATAAACCCTGCAAAGACATCATGAGGCTTTTTCTTTAAGAGGGCATAGCCCACCAATACCAAAAGACCTACGAAGAAGGCTGGATTCTGCAAGATGTTTTGCGAGAACCAGTTTAATGGGGTTTGAAGAAAATCCATTTTTCAATTCTCCTTTTTGAAATGATTTTTATGGTTTTATTATAAGTCTTGAAAGCGGAAACAAAAAGACCAAATAAAACACAGGCTTGTGTTCACTCTTGGACTATTTGTCAATTTTTCTAATGTTTTATACTAATAGTCAATGAAAATCAGACTAAGCGACGCAGATGTAGATAGAACGGAAGTTCATCAAATCAAGTCAACAACGTCTGCTTTTGATTTTCGAAGAGTATAAATAATAAAATTGAATAAGTAGCCTGCTTCTATCCACCAAATAAAAAGAGACCAGAACCATCGGGGTTCCTAGTCTCTTTGGAGGAAAGCTCATTATTCTTCTGGCTTTTTATTCCTTCCTTGTGCAGCGACTGTCAAACCAAGTCCTGCAAGTCCGAGTCCTAAGAGAGCCAAATCGCTCTGACGGTCTCCTGTAGCTGGTAGGCTTTCTTTGTTTGATGTACTGGTAACCTGTTCAGACACTTGAGCCGTTGGAGTAGAAAGACTTGGTTTCAATATCTCTTGCTTCTCAACTGCTTCTGATTTCGCTACTTCTTTTATCACTTCCTTGCTACCCTCAACAACAATCCGTGTCTCACCATCTACAAGAGTTTCTGATAACAAGTTTGTTGCTACTACCTTGCCATCAACCAAGACATCTTGATAAACCAAGACTTTCTTGCCTGCCTTACCTTCTTGTAGGACATAGGATTGACCCTTAGCAAGAGTTTCATCATAGCGAACTTCCTCTGCAATCGGAAGGACAGATTCTTCTGTACGTTCTTTCGTAGTAAAGTCTAGGGTTGGTTTTTCTTCAGCAGTAGGGGCTGTATCCGGAACTTCTGTAACTAGACTGCCTTGTACAACAATCCGTGCCTCACCATCTACAACTGTTTCTGATAACAAGTTAGTAGCGACCACCTTGACATCAACCAAGACATCTTGATAAACCAAGACTCGCTTACCTGCCTTACCTTCTTGAAGCACATAAGATTGACCTTTTGCAAGAGTTGTATCATAGCGAACTTCCTCTGCAATCGGAAGGACAGATTCTTCTGTACGTTCTTTCGTAGTAAATTCTAGGGTTGGTTTTTCTTCAGCAGTAGGGGCTGTATCCGGAACTTCTGTGATGATATAAGGCAAACGAATCACTGTTGCTGTCAAAGGTGCAAGAACAACTGCGCTATCAGTCAATTCGACACCCACTAAATCAGACAATGCTTCTACACCTGCACGTTCACCGTCAACCAGTACTTGACCCTGCAGTAAGTCTTTGTAAATATCTGAAAGAACAAAACTACGTTCCTTACTGTCAGCATTGACAAAGACAGCATAGCGATCACCGTTGCTTGCAATGGTTTGATAGGCAATAACCACATCGTTTGTAGCAATACCATTTTGACCTGGAATTGAAATCAAGCTAACCATTTGATCGACTTGGTCTTTTGTTCCCAAACGGAAGGCATCTGTAGATTTGCGCAAGGCAATCAATCCTTTTGTAAAGGCCTGAGTACGGGTATTCTCTGGATAGAGCGCCTCATCTGTCGCTTTGGTCCAGTCAAACTTGTTGACCGCATCCGATGAATCATAAGAATCATGAATGTAGTATGGATAGTCAAATGGCGTTCCATCTGCATTGGTCAACAAATGAGCTTTGTTCGGTACCTTGTCCTCTGAAACTGGCTCCTTGTAATCAGGATGGCGGAACTGTTTGGTCCGTCCATACTCCTGACCAGAATGGATAAACGGTGTCCCTTGAGCAGTCAAAACTAACAAATTACCCAAACGTTGACGTTGGTGAATTTCAGTGTAGTTTTCAGCAACTGACGGATCTTTCTTGATGGACTGAGCGATAATATCAAAGAGGGTCAAGTTATCATGCGCAGCAATATACTGAATCACATCACCTGGATCATCTGCCAAGAAATTGCCTGGTTGTGCCTTGATGTTATTGAAGACAGATTCTACACTCTTAGCACCACCTGTGATAAAGGCTGGCTGACCTTCGTTTGGATAACCAGATTTAAGTGTGTTGCGAATGTCATCTGAGAATACTGCAACCGTATCTGTTGAACTCATCCAGTCTTGGTCCGCTGGCTGAACAGGCTGATTGGCATCACCTGTAAAGGTTCTCCATCCTTCACCAAGCATAATAATGTTTGGATTGAGTTTTTGAGCCTCGGTAAAGGCCAGCTCAATTGCTTCGGCATCATGGTCCCCCATCATATCGAAGCGGAAACCATCTACCTTAAACTCATCCACAAGATACTTGATGGAATCAACTAAGACACGGCGGCTCATGTAGTGAGTGGTTCCCAGACGACCACCACCAAAGCTTGATTTAGCCGTACCATCTGCCTCCATGAAGTGATAATAGTTTGGCTCTAAATCTTCAAATAAGAAAGTCTTAGAAGTGTGGTTATACACCACATCCAAAATCACACCCATGCCTTGTTTGTGAATTTCATTGACCAGGTTTTTAAATTCCTCGATGCGTTTCATTGGATCGGTCGGATCTGTAGAATACATACCTGTAAAGGCAAAATAACTCTGTGGATCATAACCCCAGTTGTAGTTACTGTTGCTTGACGCGTAATCACTCATCCGCTCTGCATTTTTCAATTCATTGACAAAATAGTAACTCATAACTGGGAGCAGTTGAATATGGGTCACACCCAATTCCTTGAGGTAGCTGAGACGCTCTGCAAAAGCCGCAAAGGTACCGAACTGAGCTGTCAATTCATCCGAAATTGCAGGATCGGATGTGAAGTCACGAACATGTGCTTCATAGATAATCGCATCTTCACGCTGATTGAAGTTAGGAATTGTGGTATAGTTCAAATCGCTTGGACCAACTTCTGATGGATCCACAATCGCCGCTTTGGCAATACGATAAGATGGATCTGTATCTGCCAAATCACTATTCCACTCCGCTAAAGATTTAGCATATGGATCTAAGACAAGAACAGCTTGATCCCCACGAGTGATTTCATAATGGTAGTAGTAACCACGATAGTCCGCGATACCAAGACCTGATTGACCATTCAATTCAAGGTCCCATTGTCCCTTATCGCCCTTGGTCATGGCCAATTTACCGACCACCTTAGACTGGTCATCCTTATCATAAAGAACAACTGCTACACTGTCTGCACTTGGAGACCAGAGAGTCATATCAACGACACTACCAGCCTGACTCACACGCGCACCAAGTTCTCCATCATAAGCATAGAGCTCATCCTTCAATTGCCAGCTCATAGTTGTTGTGAAGCTATCATTGCCATATTTGAGGGTATAGCCCGCATTTTCTTGGTTGAAATCCCCAAGGACTCGCACCTTGTTGCTTGTTGCATCCAAGACAAGGTCCGTCACAGCAACTGTCTGACCATTTTTATCTGTTACAGACAATTTCTCCAAGATGCTATCCTTATCAGCACCTTCCAGCGTTGTAAAGGCTGCTTCTAGAGCTGTTAGGCTAACATGAGAAACACCTGTTACACGGACATTATTGACAAAATAAGGGTTGGTGTAAATAGTCGCATCATCATCCTTGAGGAAGATTTGTGTCTGATTTTTCAAATCTTTAAAGCTATAATCTTTCTGTTGAATCTTCACATCGTCTCCTGACTTGCTTTCATCCAATAGCAAGAAGCCAATGGAACTTGGTAAATCTGTCAATTTGACATCAATATAGGCACCGTACTTGCCTTGGTTTTCAAAATCAATACCATTTGGCCAGTCACCCAAGGTAATGTCAGTCACATCACCCCAAATCCAGAGACCTTTTTGGTCATAATTGCCATCGGTACGGAAGTAATTGATACGGATGTAGCCTTCTTTGAGCGGTTGATAGAGGCTGAGTTGATAGTTTTCATCAAACCAAGCTTCATTCATCTTGGTGCTCATCCGTTCAATAGTCTTGTCACCTGTGATGTTATCACCAGAAGTGTTATTAATCAACAGACTAATCTTGCTGGCTGTTTCATCTTTCATCTTGATGTCCAGATAATAGCCATAGTCATCCTGCTTAGCAGTGCTGAAATTGGTTGCACCCGTTGGCCAAGCACCAAGATCTGACGATGGTTTTTCGACATCATCCCATGTCCATAAACCTAAGCTAGATACATTATCAGATGGTAGAGTTTTAAAGTGAACACGGAAGTAGCCGGCTTCAATTGGTTCTTCAGTCGCTCCTTGCACACTTGCATTGACGATGTCACCTGCTTCTGTCTGAAGGAGCATGGTGCCACCTTGACCGATTGTTGGCAGTTCGACTTGAACAACCCATTTACCGTCTTTCTCGAGAGCTTGATAAGATTTTCCTGTGTAGGCATCTGTTACAACCACATCTTTACCAGATACTTCAAGCGCCATTTCCTTGTTCTCGGTATTGGTTGAGAAGACAAGATAGGCTGCTTGATCTTGGTAACTGCGTTTGCTAATAAGCCAACCTTGGCTATCATTTCCAGCAAGGGTTGTTGTATCACCACGTGATAGCAATGTTGAATTGGCATTGCGGAAAGCCAACAATTTCTGATAGTGGTCTGTGATGTCGCTAGTCTCTACCTTGCTCCAATCGAAATCATACCGGTTGTCATAAACTGGCCAGTTGTTTTGCCCAGATTGTCCCACTTCTTCACCGTAGTAGATGACTGGCTGACCTTTAGCAGTAATCAAAAGACTAGCAGCCAATTTCAGTTTGTCCAGATTTCCTTCTTTTTCTGCGCCACCGATACTGTAGAGGAAACCATCTTCGTCATGACTACCCAAGAATTGACCCAGAGAAGCTGCACTAGTCAGAACCTTGCTACGCTCTTCCAGCTCTTTCCCAGCTGCTTTTAGTTGACCATTGACCAGATATTTGGCAATATCCTTGAAGCCAAAGTCCAACAAGCTGTCCATAGTACCGACTCCCAAGTCACCCTTGGTATCCTTATAATTCGCTCCCCAAGTTTCCCCAATCAAGTGGAAGTCAGGATCTCTATCCACCAATTCATTTTTGAAATGTTGCCATGTGGTATCATCAACGTGTTTGACTGTATCGACACGGAAAGCATAGATAGAGTTGCCCTTGGCAGTTGTTGAGCGTTCCAACCAAGATGCCTGCCAAGCAACCAACTGATTGCGAACCGCAGCTTCTTCTGTCTTGAAGTCTGGTAATCCAGATAATGAGCCTAATTGGTCATCTCCCTGCCTATCTTCTTCCTTAGTTCGTACCATACCTGCAAAGGTTTCTTCTGTACCATAGCCAGCATGGTTAAGCACCACGTCAACAACAATGTTTATTCCTTTTTCTGCCGCGGCATCAATCAATTCGTGGAAGTCGGCTAAACTTCCCAAATGCGGATTAAGTTTCTCAAAATTGGATGCCCAGTAACCATGATAAGCATAGTACTCTCCATCTGTTGCGCTACCGACATTCTGTGGAATATTTTCCACAATCGGAGTCAGCCAGATAGAATCCACACCCAATTCTTTCAAGTAGTCCAGCTTGGCTGTCACTCCTTTGAAGTCACCGCCCTGGTAAAGACCGCGTGGGTTGGTGGCTGTTCCTTCCACTAGCTTGTCATTGCTGGTGTCCCCATTGTAGAAACGGTCTGTCATCATAAAGTAGATAACTTGCTCGTCCCAGTCTTTTTCACCATCTGCCTTGATACGCTCTGGAATGGTCACATCTAGGCTAGTTTCGTAGTAACCGTTGTCCTTGTCATAGACCTTTACAGGAAGACTATATGTCCCTGGCGCTGTGCTAGACGTCGCTTTAATGGTCACACGATTGAGCTCAGTAGAGATTGGCACAAGGCCTCCGCCGATGGCACTTGTATCGACTTCCATTTTGACAATCTCAGCATTTTCAGGGTTGGTGACAGTTACAGATACCAAGCCACTTTCATTGTAGTTGAATGGTGCTTTGCTACTAGCCTCAAGGGTCACATTTTTTGTACCCGGAGTCGCCTTGCTGGTATCAAGTTCTACTTTCTCTTCGATAAAATATGGATTGGTATAGACTTTGTCGTCGTCATTGCGAAGGAAAATTTGGCTATGCCGTTTACGATCTGCAAAGGCTAAATCAATTGTTTTATTGCCTGCCAAATCTGGATTATTCTGATTGATTAGCAGAAATCCAAGTTTAGAATCTAAACCATTCGATAGAGGAATGTCAACATAGGCGCCGTATTTGCCAAGTTTAAAGTCAACGGCACCTGTTGGCCAGCCATCACTCGCTTCGGTCGTATCGCCCCAAGTCCAAACGCCCCAACCATCATAATTGTTGTCTTCACGTGTGTAATTTATGCGGAGGACATTTTCATCTTTGAGCGGCTCATAGCTAGACACGCTATAATCACTAGCAATCCAAGCCTCATTTTGTTCCGGAACAAGAAGCTCCACTTTCTGGTCCGATTCTGTTATTTTTTCCCCATTCTTGAGAACCAGATAACCAATCGTTCCTGGTGTCTCAGATTTTTTAATATCAACGTAATGGCCGTAGTCATCTACCTGACTGCTTGAAAAATTCGCTGTATCCCTTGGCCATTGATTACCATCGGACGGCTCTGCCACTCCACCCCAAGTCCACAATCCTTGGCTCTCTGGCGCTGTTTCATCTACATTTTCAAAGTGCAGACGAATGCTGCCTTCTTCGATAGGAGATTCTGCTGCAGCTCTTTCTGCCACAGGTGTTGCAGTAGTTGCCAGCGGTTCTGCTGATGCATTATCTACTGTTTCAACAACCTCCGTTACTGCTGGAGTCTCAACTGTTTCAGATACTCCAGTAGGATGTGTAGTAGCACCAGTTCTGTCTGTTTCAACCGGTTGCTCTGAAACACTTGTAACAGTAGTCGCCATCACCTCTTCAGCATGGACCATATGACCTGTCCCAGACATCAAAAAAGCTGTCGCAATCCCGACGGATGCAACTCCGATATTAAATTTACGAATGCTAAAAAATTGTTTTTTCTCAAACATGCCACTTGATTTCATCTCACGAATGGATTTCTTTTTCATAGGCTCCTCCACGTAAATTGATTTTTTATAGTATAAGTATATACAATCTTATACGGTCTTTGCAAACGTTTTCTCAAATGTTATCGGTAACAAAAATCAACAAAAAAAGAAACTACTGAGGTGTAGTCTCTCGTTCTATTAATTCTGCTCGGCAAAAATGAGCCAAGCTGGTCAATGGTTTTCCATCAAGCATTTCCATCAACAACTTTACACTGATTGCCCCCATTTTTTGAATCGGTTGCTTCATGGTCGTCAGCCTCGGATTTGAAATTCTGTCAATAAAAAATCCATCGAATCCAATAACACCAACTTCCTGTGGAATGGATTTTCCAATAGCTTGCAGCCCTCTTGTAATTCCCAGTGCTAGGCGATCCGAAGCACAGACAAAACAGGTCTTACCTGGTAAATCGTTTAAATTTCTGATAAATTCTTCTGCGACATGAGAATGATTTGCTAATCGATACAAGCGGCTTTCTCGACCTTCCATAGCCTTTCTATAGCCTTCTTCCCGCCTTTCTTCAAAAGGCTCTTCCAAATCAATGCCCACAAAGAAAACCTGTTCATACCCTTTAGAAAGGGCGAATTCCGTTGCTACCTGAGTTGCTTCCATGTTATCTGAATCAACAAATGGTAGCCCTTCGCTATTCTCTCCAAATAATATAAGCGGTTTTCCTAAACTTTTCAACCATGAATAATCTGACTTTCTGGCACCTGTCACAATGTAGCCATCACACTGATCCGTCACCATCTTCGAATCTGTTACTAGTTGTAAGGTATAATTTCGTTGATTCAATTCCCTCGCTATTCCTTGCAATAAATCAATGTAATATGGTTCAACAACATCCATTTTTTCTAGGATAACTACCTGCACAATTAAGGTTTGCTGTTGAGCCAAGGCCTTGGCTACAACATTTGGCTTATAATGTAGCTCCTCCATCGCAGCTGTGACCAAAGTGCGTAACTCCGACGTAACTTGTTCAGGATGGTTGAGTACACGCGAAACTGTCATCTTCGATACATTGGCTAGCCTAGCCACATCCGCTAAAGTTGTCATTGACACCTCCTACTTTCTTTATATCCCTCTGTTTCATGCAAACGTTTTCCTTATTCTATTATATCGAATTTATCTAAAAAAATCAAAAACGTTTTGATAGTTATAACATATATTTCCTTAGGGAACTAAAAAACACCAGCAAAGCTAGTGTTTTCATTCTATATATCTTCTTTCTGGATGCGAGCCAAGAATTGCTTGGTTCGTTCTTCTTTTGGATGGTCAAAAATATCTTCTGGTCGACCTTCTTCAATAATCTGCCCCCCATCCATAAAAATAACCCGATCAGCCACTGCACGCGCAAAGCCCATCTCATGCGTTACTACTACCATGGTCATGCCTTCCTTAGCCAACTGCATCATGACAGTCAGAACCTCTCCGATTAACTCAGGATCGAGAGCAGAGGTAGGTTCATCAAAGTAAATAACCTCTGGATTGGTCGCAATGGCTCTAGCAATGCCAACCCGTTGCTGTTGACCTCCTGAAAGCTGGCTTGGGTAAAAATCATATTTGTCCGACAAACCAACCTTGTCCAAGGCTGCCTTACCAATTCTTTCAGCCTCTTGCTTGGGTATTTTCCGAGCTACAATTAAGCCTTCCGTCACATTTTGTAGGGCAGTCTTGTTGGCAAAGAGATTGTAGTTTTGAAAAACAAAGGCTGTTCGTTTGCGAATGGCAGCAATTTCCTTGTGGCTAATCTTAGCCAAGTCATAGCTGTCCTCACCGAAAACCAAGTGACCCGCGTCAGCTTTTTCCAAAAAGTTCAAGGAACGAAGTAGGGTCGTTTTACCTGAGCCAGATGGACCCAAGATGACAACCACCTCTCCAGGATTGACCTGAACATCAATCCCCTTTAAAACCTGCTGACCATGAAAGGCCAGTTCTATTCCACTTGCTTGAATCATCTGAACCTCCTAATAAACCGCCAGCTTCTTCTCACCAAAGGCTTGCAGTTTGGTCAAAATGGTTGAAAAGAGTAGGTAGATAAGGGCAACTTCACAGTAAAGAATAAAAGGCTCGTAGGTTCTAGCCGCAATCTGCTGAGTTGCCATAAACATCTCCAAGACCGTAATGTTGGCTGCCAGTGACGTGTCCTTGACCAAACCAATCAAAGTATTAGACAAAGGTGGGAAGGCCACTCGAAAGGCTTGGGGAAGAATAATACGGCGCATGGTCTGGGCAAAACTCATCCCGACAGAATAACCAGCCTCCAACTGCCCCTTAGGTACGGACTCGATAGAAGCCCGAATGGTTTCCGCAACGTAAGCACCTGAGTTAATGGAAAAGACTAAGACTGCCGATGGAAAGGCATCGATGACCAGACCCAAACTTGGTAAGCCATAAAAAATGACATAGAGCTGGACCAAGAGGGGGGTCCCACGGATGATCCAGATGTAAAAGCGAGCCAGTTGCTTGAGTACTGGAAGATTGGCTACCTGTACCAAGGCAGTTCCAATTGCCAACAATAAGCCAAAGGCAAAAGACAGGATTGTCAGTGGAATGGTCACCAACAATCCTGGAACAAGTATCTGCGAAAATGAGTCAATCACTAATTGCCATACTCTATCTGTCATAGTTTCTCCTGCTTACTTGGCTTTTGATACGTCTTCGCCAAAGTATTTGTTTGAAATTTCAGCTAGTTTACCTTCGCTTGCCAATTCAGCCAAGGCTGCATCAATTTCTTTTACTAGGTCTTCATTTCCTTTAACCACTGGGAAGGCTGTTGTAGAAACATCGTCTGTCAAAGCCACCAGTTTAATCGGTGCATCTGCGTGTTGCTTGAGGTAATCCAAGTAAACCAAGTTGTCATTGATGGTCACATCCACACGGTTTGTATTCAACAATTCAACAGCCTGTGCAAATCCATCTACACCAACAACTTCAGCACCGTTTTCACGTGCCAAATCAGCCCAGTTACTTGTCAAGCTGTTAGCAGATTTTTTACCTGCCAAGTCAGCAAAACCTGTAATCTCTGTATTGTCTTTCTGAGTTACCAAGGCTCCATAGATATAGGTATATGGTGTTGAAAAATCATATTTTTCTTTGCGCTCGTCTGTCACACCGACCTGGTTAGCAATAGTATCAAAACGTGCTACGTCCAAACCTGCAATCATGGAATCCCACTTGGTTTCAACAAACTCGACCTTAACGCCCAATTTCTCAGCAACTGCTTCAGCCACTTCTACATCGTAACCGACCAATTTTCCACTCTCATCGTGGTAAGAGTAAGGAGCATAGGCACCTTCCGTACCGATTTGAATGACACCTTCTTCTTTGATTTGTGCCAAGAGAGTTTTGTCTGTGCTGCTTGATGAGCTAGTTGATGTTGAAGAACTGCAGGCTGCTAAAGTAAAAGCTGCTAGGGCTGTTGTTGCAAATAAAGCTAATTTTTTCATGAATTGTACACTCTTTCTTTTTCAGATTGTACTATCATATCACGAAAGAATCTTATGAGCCAATATATAATTTCTATCAGGGGTATAAAAATTTTAAAACAGAAGCATGGTTGTGAAAAAAGGTCTACAAGATATTATCGTTCGTAATTTACATTTCTTTATGAATATTCATAAGTATTTATTGACTTAAATTTATTTTTGAGTTATGCTAGATAAAAATAAACATATATTGGAGATTCTATGAAAAAGAATTTGATCAAGTCGTTATTTTTATGCTCTGCTTTCCTAGCTACAGCTATTGCAAATCAGGTAGAGGCTGAAGAGGTAAAGCCAAATCCTGAAACAATTGAAGCTATTAAGACTCAAGGAATCTCAGACCTAGAAACATTAAAAGCCAGCATCCCTGTAGAGGTTGCGGCAAACGAAGTAACTCCAGAAGATGTCACTACTGTTGATACAGCTATTGCTGAGGCTACGACAGAATTGACTGAGGCTAAAGCAGCTGTCACTAGTGCAGAAACCGCAGAAGCAACGGCAACGAATACTGTCGAAACAGCTAAACAAAATCTCAGCCAAGCCGAGCAAGACCTAAATGCAGCTACTCCAGAAACTATCTCTCAAGCTGAACTTGCTGTTTCTGAAGCTGAAAAATCAGTAACAATTGCCAATCAAACTGTAACTGAAAAACAAGCAACTGTCGATACTGCGAAAGAAGCTGTCGCCAACCAAGAAGCGGCAATTACAAGTGCAGAATCAGATTTAGCAACTGCAAAAGCTGACTTAGTCACAGCGCAAGAGGCAGAATCAAACGCTCAAAAGGCCATTGATAGCGAAAAATCAGCAGCTACTACACTTGTTGCTGAAAAACAAGCGACTGTGGATGCTGCACAAGCGAAAGTATCTACTGCAGAGGCCGAGGTACAAACTGCTAAACAGGCAGATGCCGAACGTCTAGCTAATATTACGGTAGCTAAGACTAATGTAGTCGCTGCTGAAGCCGAGGTCAAGTCAAAAGAAGCTGAGATTGCTGATGCAGATACCGTACGAAATACAATTACCATTAACTCTGACTATTTGGCTGCTGTTAAAGCTTCACAAGAAGTTAGTGGCCGCGTTAAAGATATCAACAATCTCTTTGCTCTTGCTGCTACGAATAAGGCAATAAATAATTACGTATCGAACAACAAAGACAAGAACACACTGATCGATGTCAATACCATGTCTGATGAAATCTTACGAGACTTGACCTTTTTTGCCGCAGACCTAATCAATCAAGTTCGTACGCAAACTGGAAGCGGTCCTATTACAGTTACCGAAACAGGTTTACAATTTTCTAAAGATGTCAAGGCAGCATCGATTGCGAACAACACTTTATTCTATGATTTAGCAGCCGCATCTACCGTTTATAATAACTCTCATCCATATAAGACAGTGACTGCCTTTCGCCAAGTGTCCGATGCTGTAAATCCATTAAAACCTCAGATGACTGTTGATGAGCTAAAGCAACAGATTTATGATACCATTATCGGAGCATTATTTGTACCATATAATAACGAATCATTGAGTAGTTCCTTAAGTGTCCTCGGACTGTTGGAATCTTATGACTTAAAAGGAAATATTCTCGTCTACGAATACCATGCTGACACTAAGGAAGGCTCTAGACGTAACAATTACAACAGTATTGCTCTGGTTTCGCGCGAAAAATTAATTCAAAACAACCAGACAGCTGCAAATAATGAACCTGTCTTGACAAATCCATACAGCAACCTGACTTCTGAAATTGATACAAAGCAAAAAGCCCTTGCAACCGCCCGTACTGCTCTACGTGAAGCGCAGGATGCTTTAGCGAAGTTAGAAGCCACATTCGAAAAAACTCCTAGTGCTGAAATTTCTTTAAAATATGCTAAAGAAGATTTAGAAAAAGCCAAAACAGAATATCAACAAGCCTTGTCTGCCTTGAATAGCGATGCTGCTTTGAAGGCTAAATTGGAAGCCTTGAATAGTGCTAAAGCACTCGTTGCAACCAAGCAATCTACTGTTACAGCAACTCAAAACAAGGTTGATACAGAGAAAACTAAACTTTCAAACCTTCAATCTGCTCTATCAAGTGCCAACCAAGCATTAACAGAAGCTCAAGCAACGGTTGTTACAGCAGAAACAGCTGTTACCGAAGCCAAAGCCTACGTAGAACGTCTAAAAAATGCAAAACAAAATTTCAATGATGCTCGTACAGTTCTTGAACAAGCTGAAGCAGATTTGGCTACCAAGCAATTGGAACTAAACAAAGCTAAAGCCACCCTAGAAATGACTCAGACCTACTACGACTTACTCCAAGATTTGAAAGTACAATTGGAAGCAAAATTGACGAAACAAGTACCTGCTCCATCTATTACTCAAACTCAAGTAACCGTTCCTAATAAAACAAAACCACAGGTCCCATCCTCTATTACAACTCAAACTCAGCTTGCCGTTGCAAATGTGACAAAACCACAGGCACCAACATCAAATCATGTCAAAACAAGCAAAGTTGCATCTAATCTACCAAATACAGGTGAAGAAACAGATTATTTCGCTACTGTTTTCGGAGTAGCATTAGCTTTACTCGGGTTTGTAATTCACAAACGTCGCCGTAATGAAGATAGCATCTAATAACGATAAATATTGCATATAACAGCAAACTAAGCGAACGTATTCAGGATTGTTCTGAAAGATAGTCAGCTGTGTGTAAGTCAATTTACTTTTGGACCAGAATTCTAATTAAAGTTAGAATTCTGGTCTTTTTCTGTTTAGACACTCTACATTCCAACACAATGGAGAGTACAGGTAGCTTTTTCTTTATTTGAGAATGTACAGCTACAAAAAAAGTAAGGAAGAAAGTCTTCAAGACGTTCCTCCTCTTCTCTCATGAGTGTTTATACCCCAGCTGGAGGGTAAATATAACTTACAGTTCCTTCGCTAGTGGTTGTTGGATCAAAGAAGCCACGTACATTGCTTGGATAGTAGGCTCCGCCATAGTTTGATTCCATTACTTGAATGGTACCATCAGCCGCTACATCGGTAACATAGGCAACGTGACCATAGCCACCGTCTGTCCAGACAGCGATTGCGCCAACCTTAGGAGTGGTTCCTACTTCATAACCAAGAGCTGCTGCACTGGCTGCCCAGTCGCCACCATTTCCCCAATAGTTGCCAACCCAAGGCGCCATTTCTTTGGCTCCCCATGTACATTGACCAGCAGGATAGGTATTGGCTGTGTATTCTACAGCAACCTCTGATACCATATTCGTAGCAAGGGCTGCTTGGGCTGCGGCTTCCGCAGCTGCTTTTTCTGCCGCAGCCTTTTCAGCTGCAGCTTTAGCCTCTGCTTCTTGTTTCAACTGCTCTTCCTGCTCAACCTGAACCGTTAAGACTGATAGACTAGGACTATCTGTCAATTCTGTGTCCGCCTTAACAGCTTCTTGTCCCAAAGCTAGCATTCCTCCCAAGATAGCAGTAGCAAGGGCAACTTTCATTGTTTTGTGAAGTTTGTGTTTATTCATACCTATTCAAATCCTTTCAAATTATACTCAATGAAAATCGAAATCAGACTTGCTCCAAAGGTTCGGGGAACCTTTGGAGGTTGGAAATAGGCGAACGAAGTTCGTTTCACACTGATGCAGATAGAACTCTGTTCCTTTTATATTTCAAGGGAATAGGCTGAAAACCTCCTCAGGAGCTTTTCAGTCATCAAATCAAGTCAACAACGTCTGAGGTTGATTTTCGAAGAGTATTACTTCTTCATCTATCCTAACCAATTTATCTTGCACAAGACTTAAAGAAATGTAACAAGTATGACAGCTGTTTTGCAGGTAGTTAACATTTGACTTTCAGCATGCTATAATAGAAATAAATGTCAGGAGTTTGTTTATGAAAGATATTGTGTTAATTCACGGAACCTGGTGTGACGGTTCGGTATGGGGAAATTTCGCTAGTAAGCTAGAAAAAACGGGCTTGCGGGTTCATACACCTAGCCTACGCTACCACAACTTGCCCTATGATGAGGTTATGGAAAAGGTCGGTGCGGTTAGTCTGACAGACTATGCCGATGACTTGGTGACCTTGGTTGAAAGTTTGGAAGAGCCACCTTTACTCTTGGGACATTCTCTGGGCTGTTTACTCGCCCAAATGGTCGCTGAACGCACACAGGTGGCTGGCATGATTCTCATGGGCCCTGCTCCGACAGCAGATATCTTCGCTTTCTACCCTACCATGATTCGTTGCTTCATCCGCCATTTCTTACGCTGGGGATTTTGGAAAAAGCCCATGCCACCTTACAAGGATGAGTTCTTCCGCTACTGCTTAAACGTTCAGGACCCTGCCCTCAAAGAAGATATTTTCAAGACCTTAGTACCTGAGTCTGGCAAGGTCTATACCCAGATGGTCTTTCCTTTCTTTGATAAAAGCAGAGCAGGATACGTCGATTTCAGCAAAATTACAGGACCTGTCCTAGTCATCACAGGAAGCGAAGACAAGATGACCGTTTCTGCTATTGCCCGAAAAACAGCAAAAAACTACAAGGACTCTGTTCTGGTCTCCCTAACAAGTGCAGACCATATGTACGAGTCTGGCAAGTTCCAAGACAAAACCCTCTCTGTTATCCACGCTTGGTTGAGCGAGAAGAAGTATCTATAGACAGCCAAAAACGACCTCCAAGACGGAAGTCGTTTTCTTATTATTTACATTTATTTCACAACAATATTAACTAGTTTGTTCGGAACCGTAATCACCTTCACCACTGTTTGACCAGCGATTTCAGCTTGGACTTTTTCGTCTGCAAGGGCAATTTTTTCAAGTTCTGCTGGTGCTAAGTCTTTGGCAACGGTCAAGCGGGCTTTTACCTTGCCCTTGATTTGGACAACGATTTCCACTTCGCTTTCTACCAGCTTGCTTTCGTCATAGATTGGCCATGCGACATAGCTGATTGACTGGTCTGTTGCTACCAGACCCTGCCAGAGTTCTTCTGCCAAGTGTGGCGCAAATGGAGCAATCAATTGGACAAAGCCTTTGGCGTATTCGACATAGAGCTTATCTTCCTTGTTGGCTGCGTTGACAAAAATCATGAGCTGGGCGATAGCCGTGTTGAATTTCAGGTCTTCAATATGCTCTGTCACCGTCTTCACAGTTTCATGGTACACTTTATCAAGCGCTCCGCTATTTTCCGAAGAAATTTCCTTCGTTGTAAGCAGGCGATAAACACGGTCCAGGAACTTACGGCTACCTTCGAGGCCTTCTTCTGACCAAGCGATTGACGCGTCAAGTGGGCCCATGAACATCTCGTAGACACGGAGGGTGTCCGCACCGAACTGCTCAACCACATCGTCTGGGTTGACTACGTTTTTAAGGGACTTGGACATCTTAGCAGGTGCCTGCTCCAACTCTTCACCAGTTTCGATGTTGAAGAAAGAACCATCACGTTTTTCAACTTTATCTGTCGCTACAAGGGCACCACGGCTGTCGCGGTAGCTAGTTCCCAAAATCATGCCCTGGTTAAAGAGTTTTTGGAATGGCTCTTTGGTCGGTACAACGCCAAGGTCATAGAGGAACTTGTGCCAGAAGCGAGCGTAGAGCAGGTGAAGGACCGCGTGCTCGGCACCACCGATGTAAATATCCACCGGCAACCAAGCTTTGAGAAGCTCCTCATCTGCCAATTTCTCATCGTTGTGCGGGTCGATATAGCGAAGGTAGTACCAGCTAGAACCCGCCCATTGTGGCATGGTGTTGGTCTCACGGCGACCTTTTACGCCGTCTTCCCGCACCACTTCCAACCAGTCTGCCAGGTTAGCAAGCGGCGATTCCCCTGTACCTGAAGGCTTGATGTCTGAGGTTTTTGGCAATACCAGAGGTAACTCATTTTCTGGTACTGCTGTGGAAGTGCCGTCTTCCCAGTGGATGATTGGAATTGGCTCACCCCAATAACGCTGGCGGCTGAAGAGCCAGTCGCGGAGGCGGTAAGAAATTTTCTCCTGACCTACACCATTTTCTTCCAACCAAGCCACCATTTTGGCAATAGCTTCTTCCTTGTTAAGACCATCTAGGAAGTCAGAATTGATGTGGGCACCGTCCTCTGTATAAGGAGCTTCTTCTACATTGCCACCTTCCAGAACTGGAATGATGTCCAAACCAAACTGCTTGGCAAATTCCCAGTCACGCTCATCGTGAGCAGGAACAGCCATGATAGCACCTGTTCCGTAGCTTGCTAGCACATAGTCCGCAATCCAGATTGGTATTTCCTTGTTGTTCACAGGGTTGATGGCGTAGGCACCTGTCCAAACACCTGTCTTGTCTTTAGCCAGGTCAGTACGAGCCAGGTCTGATTTGAGAGAGGCTTGGCGTTTGTATTCTGCCACAGCTTCTGCTTGTTCAGCTGATGTGATACTATCTACCAAGTCATGCTCAGGGGCAAGGACTGCGTAGGTCGCACCGAAAAGGGTATCAGGACGAGTTGTGAAAACAGTGAAGTCCTTGTCTGTGCCCTTGATTTTGAAGGTCACATTGGCACCCGTTGACTTACCAATCCAGTTGCGTTGCATGTCCTTGATTGACTCTGGCCAATCAACTTCTTCTAGGTCGTTGAGCAAACGCTCCGCATAGGCTGTGATTTTCAGCATCCATTGACGCATTGGCTTGCGGACAACTGGATAACCACCACGTTCAGACGTTCCGTCAGGAAGGACCTCTTCGTTGGCGATCGCCGTTCCCAATTCCTCTACCCAGTTGACAGGCACTTCTGCCTCATAGGCGAGGCCTTTTTCATACAACTTGGTGAAAATCCACTGGGTCCACTTGTAGTAGTTAGGGTCTGTCGTATTTACCTCACGGTCCCAGTCGTAAGAAAAGCCAAGGGCGTTAATCTGACGCTTGAAGTTGGCGATGTTTTCTGCCGTAAAGTCAGCTGGGTCATTTCCCGTGTCCATTGCGTATTGCTCTGCTGGCAAACCAAAGGCATCCCAGCCCATTGGGTGAAGAACGTTGTAGCCTTGGGCACGCTTGTAACGGCTGAGAATGTCGGTCGCCGTATAGCCCTCTGGGTGACCAACGTGCAAGCCCGCCCCAGACGGATAAGGGAACATATCTAGGGCATAAAAGTTTGGCTTGTCCGCATCTGTTCCCGTCTTAAAAGTATGATTTTTTGCCCAAAATTCCTGCCATTTGGGCTCGATTTCCTTGTGATTGTAGAAGCTCATATCATTTCTCCAATAAAATTGATTATTTTCTTATTATATCACGAAATCAGGAAAGAAAAAAGCAGGATTGTAAACCCTGCTAAAAATAGCTTTTTCATGTTTATTGAGTATTATTCCCCCAGAACCGAATCCACAATGACTTCAAAGTCCGTCCGTTCATCACGCGCCTTGATGCCAGCCTTGACATCAAGAACATAGTCCGTGATGATGCCGTCAACTTCTGAGTTGACAAAGCGTTGGATGGATTCATCTGTATTGACTGTCCAGACAATAACTTTCTTGCCTTGGGCTTTCAGGTCTGCTACCTTTTCTGGACTAGCTTCTGCCTCTTCCATAATCAGATAATCGCCCTGCAAATCTTCTGTCTGACCAATTGAGAAATAATAGAGGTAGCCAGACACCATCTCAGGATAGGTTTCTTCGATGTAGGTAATCAGCTTGTAGTCCAAAGACAGCAGAGCCACTTCCTTTTCAACACCATAGGCCTTGACCATGGCAACAATGTCATCCACCATTTGCTTGTCAGCTGTTTTACCTTTTAACTCGATAAAGAGGCCAATCTTACCCTTGCTGGCTTCGATCACCTCCTCAATCGTAGGAACAGGCTGGGCTGGACGGCTGCTGTCAAAGGCATCGGCAACTTGCAAGTCTTGGATTTCAGCCAGAGTCATCTCACTAGAACTACGGCTGTCACCAGCAACACGCTTGAAATCACCGTCATGGTTGAGGACATAGTGACCGTCTTTGGTCCGTTGAATATCAATCTCAGACCAGGCCACCCCTTCCTCCGCAGCTGCTAAAATACCTGCAATCGTATTTTCAGCACCCAGGTCACCTCCACCACGGTGGGCGACTAAGGCAATCTCACGATTTACACGGAAAATCGTGTCAAAATGCTGCACCAACAAGTAAGCAAAGCCAAAATTTCCTGCCAAGATGAGCAGAATCAAGCTGGTCACCAAAAACTTGGTACGCAGGCGAATGGTCGGCAAGATGTCCTCCCGCCACTTACTGGCCTTGGTCGAAAGTGTGACCGCTGCAGTACGACCCTCAGCCTCTTCGTAGTCATAAAAGGCTTCTGTCACTCGATAAATCATCATCGGCGGAAAGAGGAAGGTTAGAAAGCTGACAATATCCACGACTACAAGGAGGATAAACAAGAGATACAAACGACTTTGATTTGTCTGCTCTGCCTGACTGGCCAAAACATAGGTAAGCAGGGCTACCAAGGCAACAAAGAGAGGGAAAAAGTAGACAAGGCCATTTTTCACAAAAATCCCGACAAGTCGCTTGATGAGCGCTCGACCGTATTTCTTTGTCAGGTCAAGAGAGGAGCGAATAGCTGAACCAATCGTTTTCCCACCAATGAGAACATAGTGGAAGGTGAATATCAGTCGATAGCTCAGATAGGTCAATATCAGGAGAACTCCTATATAAAGCGATAGATAAAGAGGGTTGGCATAAATCACCGAAGTGATAAAGTTGGGAATCTGGAACTGACGCATAGGGCCAATGGTGACACCCAAGCCCAAGAGCGGGAAAATCAAGGACACATAGACCATGAGCAAGAGGCCTGCTGGACTAAAGAGGGACTTGAGAGAGGTCAAGCCCAGCCAGAGCATGTGCCGGGCGGTCATTTCAATCTTTTCTTCCTTTATAAGAGCACTGGTCAAGATAAAGGTGTTGATATCTAAACCAATCAAAATCACCATCATGACCAAGGTCGCCAAAAGAAAGCCAATCCCTTGGAAGCTCAAAAGAAAGGATACATAGTCCCCACTGGAAATCCCTGTCCGCCCTGATAAGGCTAAAAAAGTATCAATGGCAAAGGAATACAAGGGATAAATCACTAGAGCCAACAGCCCCTTACTAAGCAATTGGTATTTAGTGAAAAGCCAGACAATCCGACCACGAAAGGCCCAGCTGGTTGAAACCTTCTTTCCTGTTTTCATATCTCCTCCGAAAAGTTTTTTTGTTATTGTACCATAATTTATATTCTGTAACAATGCCGACTAGAGAGTGCTATTTCCCACAAGAAAAGGCTGGGAAATCCCAACCTTTGTCTGTTTTACCAAATAATCACGCGGTCTTCTTTTGCACGCCACATGCCGTCGCCTTCTTGAACGCCAAAGGTTTCATGGAATTCATCGAAGTTTGGTAGCTGGATGTTGGTGCGTAGGTGACCTGGTGCATGAACATCCACACTAGCCAACATCTGCATGAACTCAGGACGGGCCTTCATCCGCCAGATGCGAGCAAAGTTAGTGAAGAATTCCTCTGCGGAGAAGTCATCTTCTGACTTGGCTGCTTCTAAGGCTGCAGCAATCCCACCAAGGTCGGCAATGTTTTCTGACACAGTCAACTTACCATTGATTTTGGCACCGTAAGAATCCTGACCTTCAAACTGGTCGATGACCTGCTGAGTACGGGCTTCAAAGGCTGCATAGTCTTCCTCTGTCCACCAGTTGTTGAGACTGCCGTTCTCATCAAAGGAAGCACCGTTTGAGTCAAAGGCATGGGAAATCTCGTGGGCAATGACGGCACCGATACCGCCGTAGTTAGCTGATGAAGACTGTTCTAGCGAGTAGAAAGGCGCCTGCAAAATGGCTGCTGGAAAGACAATCAAGTTTTTCTGTGGGTTGTAGTAGGCATTGACCATATGAGCTGGCATGCCCCATTCCTTCATGTCCACAGGCTTGTTCCACTTACTCCAACCATGAGCAATGTCAATCTTGTTTAGTTCGATGGCATTTTCCACCAAGGACTTACTTGGGTCAACAATCTTCTTATAGTAACGCTCTGGCAAGGCTTCTGGGTAGCCGATGTAAGGCTTGATAACATTGAGTTTGACAATGGCCTTGTCACGCGTTTCCTGAGCCAACCAGTCTGCCGTTTCCAAACGAGACTTGTAGACCTCAATCATCTTGGCAACTTTTGCTTCCACATCCGCCTTAGCTTCTGGTGAGAATTTTTCTCCAGCATACCAAAGACCGAGGGCTTGGTTAAAGTAACCTTGTGCCAGATTGTAGGCTGCTTTTTCTTGGTTTTGAGCCTGCGGTGTACCAGAAAGGGCACGGCTGTAGGCTCCTGCTAGAATACGGATTTCATCCGACAGGAAGGCTGTATAAGCTCCTGCCGCTTTCAAAATCAAGGTCGCCTTCAAAAGCTCCCAATTATCCGCACTGTAAATTTCCTTAGCAGCCTGCCAGAAGCGTTCCTCAGGCACGATAATCTTGTCTGGCGTTTGCCCTAAAATCGCTGTGAAGAAATCATCCAAAGGCAACTCTGGTGCCAAAGCAGTAAAATCTGCCCACTCATACGGATGATAGAGTTTGGCGTACTCAGAACCCTCTTCATTTGACAAGACATACTTGGCAATCTTAGCATCCAATTCCAAACGTTTATCTAGGAGATCCTTGATTTCCTCATCGCTGAAACCGAACTTAGGCAAGAGAGCTTCTTGACTCTCTCTCCACATTTTGAGCAATTCGGCTCCTTTTTCATGACCTTCTTCATAGTAGGTCGTATCTGGCAAGATAATGCCTAGAGAATCTGCCCAAAGAACATTGGTTTGGGCATCCATAAAGTCAGGTGCCACGCCAAAAGGCATGAGGTTTGGCTTGCCTGCCAACTCATATTCTGCCAACTTGCTGGTAAATTCTTCGAAAGAGTTGAGAGCCTTGTACTCTTCAATCAAGGCCTGAGCGGGCTCTGCTCCCAAACGGTCACGGGTTTCATAGTCGGCTACTTGTTTGTGGAAAGCCACGAAGTTTTGCAAAATGCTATCTTCTGGGACAGTTTCCCCCGTCAACCAAGCATTTGTCGTATCAATCATGAGCTTTTCAATCTCGTCCGCCAGGTCTGAAAATCCACCTGTTCTTGGCTTATCATCTGGAATGACGGCTGTTTTTGCCCATTCACCATTGACGTATTCGTAAAAATCATCTTGTAAACGTGTCATTATTTTCTCCTTTGCTTGTGTGTTACTTACTATAATAACAAAAAAGTCTGACAATTTCATTTGCCAAACTAAATTTTTAGGGTATTTTTTAGGAAAAAGCTGACGCAGACTGTCAGAAGCCCCATGACCGAACAGGTTCCAGACATGGTCAGGTCAAGCCAGCTGGCAAGACCAAAGCCTAGAACAATCATCAGAATGGCGCAGCATTGCCCCAAAACTAAAAACTGACAGAAATGCTTCGACCAAGGTAAAGCTGCCATGCTGGGTGCTAGTAAGAAAACAATGACCGCCATGGAGCCGACCGCCTCAAAGGACGATACCGTTGTCAAGGAAACCAGAAAAATCAATCCCAACTCCAGCCTTTTAGTGGCAATCCCTTGGAGTTTAGCCTGCTCCTTGTCCAAGAGATAGAGAGTCAGAGCTTGAAAATTCAAGAAAAAGAAGACCAGCAAGACCAGCAAGAGCCCGACGGACTTGACCAAGGCCAAGGGTAGGGATAGACCAAAGAGGTCCAACCTGTTAAGAGGGGCAAAGAGCACCTCGCCCATCAGAACCATATCCAAGTCCAGATGGACATTACGGGCAAAGAGGGAGATGAGAATAACAGCTAGGGCAAAGAAAAAGGTAAAGAGCAAGCCCGTCGCCGCATCCTGAGCCAACTTGCGAGTGTGTAGCCCCTCAATCGCTAGAACTGTCAGTAGACCAAAAACCGCCGCCCCAAACAAGAGCAGGGGGGAATCTAGGCTGTGACTGACAAAGAAGCCCAGTACAATGCCCAAGAGGACCGAGTGGGACAAGGCATCTGCCAGCATGGCCTGATTGCGTACCACCAGGACAGACCCAATCAAGCCACAAGAAGAACCGACAGCTAGTAAAATCAATAAGACCTCAAGCACCTGCATTCTCCTTTCTGATATAGGTCACATAAGCAAAAGCCACTAAAGAGGACAAGCTTAAGCAAACAATAATAGCCGGCCCAGTCGATAACCCTGTCACCACCGAACTCACATAGCTTCCAAGAAGGGCTGAAAATCCAGCAATTCCTGCTGCTAATACCAAGGTCTGGCCATAGGACTTTCCTAAAAGCAAGCCAAAGACGGCTGGAGCTATCAAGAAACTACTCATCAGGATAGCCCCAACCACCTTCAAGCCAACCGCAATCAAACTCATCATCAGAAACAAGGTCAGGCGGTCAATCTTTTCCACAGGAATCCCCACTAGCTTGGCAAATTGTCTGTCAAACAGATAAAGCTTAAGTGACTGGTAGTGCCAGCCAAATAGGAACAAGGCTAGCAAGGCTACTAGGCAAATCAATACAACATCATCCAGTTGCATAAAGGCAGCCTGACCAAAAACATAGTTTTCCAAGCCTGCCTGGGCAACTCCTTGAAAGGCAACATTGCCCTGAACATACTGCTTGAGAACCAAGCCCAGTCCAAAAAAAGCCGCTGAAACCAGGGCCAAGGCATTGACCCGACTGGTCCGTCCTCCTCGACAGAGCCAGCTAACCAGACCATAGGACAGGTAACCCGAAGCCACCGCTCCAATCAAGAGGAGCAGGGGTTGGCGTGACTGAAAGACCATATAGGACAGGATGATACCTGGATAGGCCGCATGCCCCAAGCTATCTCCGATTAAACTCTGCCTAGTCAAGACGCTAATGGTCCCGATTTGACTAGCCGCCAAGGCTAAAACAAGGGTTCCCAGAGCTACTGTCCAAAAAGAATAGTCCTGCAAGAGATCAAACATGACCAAGCCCCTCCTTTAGAAACAAGGCAGGTTCCTGACCATAGGCAGCCTGATAGGCTTGCAGCAAATCCACCTGCTCCATAGCCCCCTCTGCCACCAAGCGACCATTGAGCCAGAGGACATAGTCAAAATACTTTTCCAAGGTCAAAAGGTCATGGTGGATGACCAAAGAGGTCTTGCCTTCTTGCTGGAACTTCTTCAAACAGTCCATGATGACGTGCTCTGTCACCTGATCAATCCCAGCCAAAGGCTCGTCCATCATGTAGAGTTCAGCTTCCTGAGCCAAGGCCCTAGCTAGAAAGACTCGTTGCCGCTGACCTCCCGATAACTGATCAATCTGACGATTGCGTAAATCACTGATCTTCATCTCTTCCAGAGCCTGCTCTGCCTTTTCCTTATCCAAGGAACTTGGTCGGCGGAAGAAACCACTGGTATGGGCAAACCGCCCCATCAGGACAATATCCAGAACCCTTGCAGGAAACTGCCAGTTGACCTGGCTGGCTTGGGGAATATAGGCAACCTTTTTCTGAATGACTTGGTCCAACCGCTGCGACTGACCCAGTAGCGAGACCTTGCCCGTCACCCCTTTTTCTAAGCCCAAGATGGCCTTGAACAAGCTGGATTTCCCTGCACCATTTGGTCCGACCAAAGCCGCACGACAACCCTTGGGCAGCTGAAAACTGACCTGATCTAGAGCCTTGACCTGTCCTGCACCATAGTGCAAGGACAAGTCTTCAACTCTCAGTATTTCTTCCATTCTTCCAACCTTTCTTACTGCAAATGCTCCACAATTAACTGGACATTATGCTTATACATATCGATAAATGTCGCTCCCTCTTCCCCTTCTGGTGCTAAGGAATCTGAGAATAACTCCTTGCCTTCACCGCTGACAATCGCTACCTGACCACCCTTGGCCTTGACAGCTTCCTGCAATTTTTCCATACGTTCTGGACTGGTTGTTGACTCGGTGAAGATAGCCTTGATACCATGTTCTAAAATCATATTGACCGTTTCAATCATATCGCTGTTGGCAACTTCAGACTCGGTACTAATGCCCTGCGGTGCATAGAGAGTGAAGTCATAGCTGGCTGCGAAGTAGTTAAAGGCATCATGTGGGGTAACTAGGTAACGGCTCTCAGCAGGTAGGACACTCAACTCTTTTTCAATCCAAGTATGCAAGTCATCCAACTGAGCCAAGTAATTTTCCGTATTTTTCTGAATCAGCTCTGCTTTTTCCGGAAGCAGTTTTTGCAACTCCTCAGAAGCTACCGCTACCGCTGATTTATAGAGAGGAATAGAAAACCAGAAGTGAGGGTCCACAATCTGCTCCCCGTCTTCATCCATGGTAGTCAAATCCGACTGGTCAAAGTTCTTAGACACCGCCACTCCCGTCTTTTCCAAGGCTTCCACCATCTTGCCTTCAAAATGCAAACCATGGTAGAGAACAAGGTCAGCCTTTTGTAATTTTGATAAATCACTAGATTTGGCTACGTACAAATGAGGGTCTTCCCCCGCTGGAATTAGTAGATCCCGCTCCACCTCATCTCCTGCCAGCTGATAGACCATATCGCTGAGGAAAGAGGTCGTGACTGCCACTCGTGGCTTGTCGGAAGCCTCTGGGCTTTGCGTTGAACGACAGGCTCCTAGTCCGATAAGGGACAATAGCAGAGCCAAACTAAGAATTAGTTTTTTCATGATAGGTTCTCCTTTGCATTTTGTTAGGCATGCTTAACTTTAGTTTTAATATATATTAAAAAATTCTTTCTGTCAATGATTTTTATAAAATTTTGGTATACTATTCTTACTAGAAAGTGAGAGAATATGACACCAAACAAAGAAGATTACCTGAAAGTCATTTACGAACTAGGGCAGACAGAACAGAAAATCACCAATAAGCAGATTGCTGAAAAGATGAATTTTTCCGCCCCAGCCGTTTCCGAAATGCTGAAAAAAATGGTCACGGAAGAGCTGATTGAAAAAGATAAATCAGCAGGTTATCTCCTCAGCCAAACTGCCTTGGAAATGGTAGCCAACCTCTACCGCAAGCACCGCCTGATAGAAGTCTTTTTAGTTGAACAGCTGGGCTATTCCCCTGAACAAGTCCATGAAGAAGCTGAAATTTTAGAACACACCGTTTCAGACCATTTTATCAACCAACTGGACAAACTGCTGGGCTATCCCCAAACCTGCCCACACGGTGGTAGCATCCCAAAAGAAAACCAGTTGCTTGTAGAACGCTACCAGACCCGGCTGTCTCAACTGACCGAAACTGGCAGCTACCAACTGGTTCGTATCCATGACTTCTACCAGCTTCTCCAATACCTGGAACAACATGAGTTAGCTGTCGGCGATCAACTACTTGTGACAGCCTTCGACCAGTTTGCCCAGACCATCACCATCCAGTACAAGAACAAAGAACTGGCTATCCCTACAGCCATCGCCCAAGAATTATTCGTAGAAAAGACTAATCGCCCAGCCTAATAAGCTGAGCGATTAGTTTTGTATTAGTAAAAAAGAGAGGAATGCCGAATCAAAATCTAAAGGAAAAAGAGGATGAAAAAGAAATTACTTGTTGCCCTTATCCTAACCTTCATAAGCCTCCTACTTTGGGGGATTGGAAAGCTGTATATCGCATATAATCTCTCTCACTACGCAGGGTACTATGTCCAACAGTTGCCTCGGAAAGAGGGGACCAATCCTGAGTTGGTCATCATTTTAACTCATCTGGACAGTATTGAAAGACCTTCGACCAATAAATTATCCTATGACCTTGATGGGAATGGTGCAATTTTACTAAATAATTCTATAATATTAAGTAATGGTCCCTACATTCGTATTTGGAATTATACAGAAAATAAAAAATATATTTTCAATAATTTCGGTAGTTATTCTTATTATTACACTGATGATATAGACCAAAAAAAATATGATTCACAATATCAAAAAGAGGCGGAATTACTCCTCAATAAAATCCTGCCCCCTATCTTAAAAGCACAACCCAAACCAAAAATAAACCTTCAAAATCTATTTAACGACAAATACTACAAACAGTTTAATGAATAAGCATGCAGTTAAAATTAGGTATAGAGGGCTATTTTTGCTGTTCATTGAGTATCAAATCTCCTCTATTCTCTTTCAAAACCAATCGCCCAGCCTAAACAAGCTGAGCGATTATTTTTTCTTCCAATTGCGGAAAATGGATCTAGTTGCAAAAAACACTTGCCCTAGGATATATACCAAACCCAAAAAAGAACCTATATAAAAACAGCCCAAGAGAAAGAAAGGATTGTAGGTTATAGGCTGCACGACAAACATGAACATGAGCACCAAGCCCCACCGCATGCCCCAGGTCATCTTTCTCTGAATGAACCATTCCAGCCTATCTTCTCCAACTGAACTTCTGGTTTCCAGATATTCTTGATTGAGGTCTTGAAAAAATTTTCTCATATTCCTGCTTACCTCTACACTTGATTGTTAGCAATTATAAAATTGCCACTTATCCTCAGTATACAGGCATTTCCGTAAAATGTCTACTGTCAATTTTTATCCACCAATCTGCACCATACCAAATAAAATTTGGAGGAATAAAATGAAGGCATTATAGAAGCTATGTGCAAGGATAGTATCCGTCATTCGTCTATTGCACATATACAGATAGCCCAGATAAGTCCCTGTGATAAAGTGACCTAAAAATGCCACTGAAAAGCTCCAAGTATGACAATAGGCAAATAGAAGGGCAGAAAATACGATGACCATTTGAGGATGCTTAGGAAAATACTGGGCTGTCTTTTCTAACAAAATTCCTCTGTAAAGAAATTCTTCTAAAACTGGAGCAAACAAGACAACTGAGAGAGCCATCACCCAAAAATTGTCCGAATTTAACTGATTGACTATATCCAAGGCGTTAGAATCACTAGGGCTAAGACCCAAATACTGCCAAAGGAGGTTCAGGCCAGTTTCTCCAGTAAATACCAGTGCTGTCATTCCGACTATTTTTAAAACATTCAGCTTCTCTCTTGAAAAGACTTGATGCTTCATCATTCCTCGTCTGATGACAGAAAGTAGTGCCAATATTGCAAAACCAAGCCCTATCATGACTGAAAGTTTTAGTAGCACATTCTCTTGAAAGGCTGTTATCCCCACATAAACTGGAAATTGAATGAGCAAAGTGAGCAACAAGGTACCCACAGCTAAACCGATGGATTTTATTATTTTCATATTCTCGCTTCCTTTCCATTGTCATTTATAGCCTATTCAATTGTTTTTCACAATGCTCACACCTTTATATACTTATAACATTTAAAACGGTCACAATACTGTTCGACAAGATATGTACCACTATCAGATATTTGAGATGGTTCGTTTTATAGTAAATCCAAGAAAACAAAAATCCTGGAAAAAGTGCCGACCAGAAACTAAAAGAAATTTCATAACTATGTACAAAAGCAAATAAAATGGCTGTAATTAACACGCTAATGATTGGATAGTGCTTACTCCTTATTCTCTCCTGAAAGCTTCCCCTATAGAGATACTCTTCTCGGATAGGAGAGAGAATATTTGTACTAAGCAAGACCATCCAGCCATATTTGGACTGAAATAGCTCAAGCATACTACTATTATCAACCGTCGATCCAGATAATCGCAAGGAAACATTTAATAGTACAATTTTAATAATGATTACCAAAATAACCAATCCAAACAATTTACCATAGCTATAGCCTTTTGCATCTAAACTATTGTCACGACAGTTTTTCCGAAGAGTTTCCAATAACCCAAAAACGAAAAGAGTGAGAAGAATCCAACAAAACACATGTAGGATATAACCAAGTAGATGTTCATCTATATTCCCCCAACTCATCTCAGCAATGAAGGGGACTTGTATGACTAAGGTTAACAATAAAACCTGCACTATGCTTTTTATCCAATGAATCATTACTACTCTCCCGTTCTAATAGAATCTTTTTATGAACTTAGTATACAGCAAATCAACACACTATTCTCATCCCTGTCACGAACGGTCGCTATTTTGTAATGAATGACCATTTTTTCGAAGTCACCGGATATTATCCAAGATATTCAGTACCAGATTATCGCTTGACAGATGTAAAACAAATAGCTACACTATTGTTATACACATTAGAATTTGGAGTCGAAGACAATGGCAGGATTGGTTAGGGATAGACAATATAATTTTAGAGTAAATGCACAAATACTGGAACAAGCAAAAATAATCTTATCAGAAAAAGATATGACCCTTTCTGATGCTCTTAATTTATTTGTAGAAAGAGTGGTTGAAGAGCAAGATTTGCCAATAAAAACGGTAGAAGAGGCACGTGCAGATACTTTTCTAGATGAGTTGATTGCAGAGCTTGATGAAGGCTACCAAGAAGTTTTATCAGGACATACGACACCTGCTCGTGAGGTATTCGCCAAATATGGTCTATGAAGTACATTTATCTGCTAAAGCCGAACAAGATTTAGAGGAAATCTACCAGTATTATGTCCGCGAATTTTCAGAATCAAGTGCTCGAAAGGTGCTTGCATCTCTAAGCACAGCTATCTTGACCTTAGAAATATTTCCAGAGGGATATATTGACCTCGACGCTCGTCTGGGACGAGCATTATTCCCAGAAGGAAAAACAAGGATGATTCCTGGAAAACAGCACCTCATCTTCTATTTGATTCGTGGCTCTCGTGTAGATATCCTTCGCATTAGAGGAGCAAGGACAGACTACCTAAACAACCTAGACAATCTATTCAAGCAAACCCTCAAATAACGAGATACTTTCCCACCTTCAACAAGTCTATCGAAACGAGTGTGAATAAAAAGCTGATTGCTCAGCTTTTTTCATTTTATTTTCTACCACTCCCTCATCCAAAAACAAAATATAGAAATTCCCCGAATTCTTGCCCTGCTGAATAAATCGCTGGTACAAGAACTGATCCAAGTGTCGTCAAGGTCAGAGCTACTCCTACCCAGACCAAGAATTTCATTGCAAACGGGGAAGACTCATAAGCTGTTTCAACTTCTTGGTATTTTTTATCTAATTTTTCCATCATTGTCATAACTGAACTCCTTTAACATCACTAACCAAACAGTACCAATAAGTAACCAATAATTGAGAAGATAACCATCAAGCTATTGTTCAAGATATGAACAAGAATCGCATCCACAATATTGCCACGACGAGCATAGGCCAAATAGAAGACTGCCCCAAGCAAGAAGTAAAGTGGCAACTCAACTGGATAAATCGTATGAAGAAGAGCAAAGACAGCTGAACTGATTATCAATTTTAGCCATTTTTGATGTTCTTTGAAGAAATAACTGCTAAACAAACCTCTGAAAACAAGCTCTTCCATAAAAGGAGCAAAGACGCCTATTGCCATATGAAATGCAACAAAGTATAGTGGAAACATCTTCGCCAATTGCTCATTTGTAGCCAAAAGTGCTGCATCGTTGGCCGTGGTGGCATTGCCAGTAACCAACTGGGTCAATAACGTTCCGCCAATACCGACAACTCGTCCGGCCAAGAAAAATAGCAGAGCAAACCCAAAATCTTTCCAAGTAAATGTGAACCGTTTTTGCTGATCAGGTAGACCTTTCTTATACCGTTTCCAAGTCCACACCACAATAGCCGTCGCAATGACCAGATAGCCAATGCCAGAAACCCACTGCATGACACCTGACATCGAATCCTGTATGGCAATCAATCGCATCGGAGTTATGTTAATCGCAACGATGACAAGAATCAAACCAATAAATTTTAAAATATTTTTAACACGTTTCATAAG
The DNA here is from genome assembly GCF_002960625.1 of Streptococcus suis. GTDB lineage: Bacteria > Bacillota > Bacilli > Lactobacillales > Streptococcaceae > Streptococcus > Streptococcus suis_T. Next base: position 117,740 of record NZ_POJH01000030.1, on the reverse strand, counting down.
CTAGTCCTCCTTTTTAGTCTTATTCACTTTCATTAGAAAATACAATGCAATAAATACAGTGGGATAGAAGTCAGATGAGAAAACATCTACTGTTTTTCCAAGAACAAGCCAAACCACTAGGTGAATAAGAACGGCAGTGACCAAAATTCCTACAACAAGCCCTTGCAAGAACTGCATAATTTTATTCGTTTCTTTGATAGTCATCATTTGATGTTTGTTTTCCATTTTCAGTTCTCCTTTTCATTAATAATGTTATTCTGTCGGATTATCCCAGCAAAATAACTACCATAACTACTGCGAAATTGTGTAAACAATGTGCAATGCTAGGTATTCTAATATCATCAGTTGAATAATAAGCTAGTCCATAAATTAGAGAACTTATTAACTGACTATTAAATGCAATTTGATAATCATGACTATACGAAAATATGAGAGAAGTAACAACAATAGAACCCCAACCTATATAACGTGATAGTTTCTCTTGAAGAATTCCTCTATATAAAATTTCTTCCAAAATAGGCTGAGTAACGATTGTGGTTAAAAGATACAATATAAAGACTATCGGTCTTTCCTTCATTTCCAGTATTTGTGTCGGAACTGATCCTACATTATAGCCATTTCCAACATATAGAATCGTCACATATACTAATGTCAAAAAAAGTGTCACTGATGAGTAGATAACTAAACTTTTTTTATTTATTTTTCCTTGTTTAAACTGTAGTAGATTAAACGTAATATCCAGTCGTTTAGCAAAAGATGATAGAAACCAAAGCGATAATAATACAAAAGCAATACACACTATAATTCGAATAGTATCTCCTGTAAGATTATTACTAACATGGATACGATCATCGCTAAAAGTTGATACAACCGGGGTTTGAGTAAATATAGATAAAAACATAAACCCCAAAATAGATATCAAAACATAGCCACACTTTTTTAAAATATTAACCATTCTATCAACCCCACTTTAACATCCACCAGTATATTTTTTCTTATTCCATCCATCAAGAAATGAGCATACACCTGCAAATACTTTTTCGGCAACTTTAATAATGTCTCCGCCGAGATTAATGCCTACTTTACCTTGTTTTGTTCCTTATTCGCTAAAGCAGTAAAAGTAATGATTGAACCTGGGATACTAACTGCCAAAACATTGAAAAAATCTTTAAGGCTATCGTCTGACACGTTCGCACTAATCTTAAACACTAAACATAGTGCAATAGCAATCAATACTGCATAGAATTTTTTATTCATCATCTTCAATTCTCCTGTTCTTGTTTTCTTTACACTCTTAGTATAAGCCAACTCAGCACAAATTTTTCATCCATGTCATGAACGGTCGTTATTTTGTAATGAATGACCATTTTTTATCGATTCATTAAGTTGTGATATAGTTTTTTGCAAAATTTCTCTAATTTTTCTTCAACGAGAACAAATAGATACAGTCCATAGGGAGTTATGAAGCGTGGTACAAAATTCTTGGTGACAAGTAAGTACAGCACATACAAGGTATAGACTATCATAGCGACATGTAGCAATTGTTCTTCTGTCATAGCAATTTTCTTTTTCACTGTCATCTCGTTTCTCCTTGTTCTTATTTTTTACACTCTTAGTATAGACCAACACACCACCATCTTTTCATCCATGTCATGAACGGTCGTTATTTTGTAATGAACGACCATTTTTTCGAGAAAATTCATAAACTCCAGCCTTTTGACTGGAGTTGAAAGTGACAGATTGTAAAATCAACTAAAATAGTTTGAATTATGATTTCTACATAAAAAAACAAAAAATTATGATAAAATAATATTGCTGTCGGAAACCGATTGCGTTCTTCAATAGGAGTTCGTGAAAGGGGGTGAATAGCTTTGCATTACATCTTAGAGCTCTTACTTGCTGTTATGGCAAATGTAGCTGCATACTGCATTTGCAAGTGGCTAGATAGCAAGTACAACGACCACAGCTAGCCCAAACCACACCCGTTAATCTCTCAAACTAGAGAACGTAAAAAAGCCCTCAGAAACTGCAATTTCTGAGGGCTTTGGTGTGCTTTGCACTACATCTTTCTAACTTAGTATAGCAGATTTTAGACAAATTTCAAACTATTTATTCATAAACATAAAACATCTGTTATCCACAAAGGCATTTACAATGCTTGTAATCAATAACCTCCGAGAATTCCACTCTAAATCTCTCAGGTGTCGATTCATAAGTCCCTAATATCTTCTTGCAGAAAATGGCCTCCTTTGTATCTCGTACAAACTGACTAGAAGCATTGACTTGATGCGATTTAGTCAACATCAGCCTCCAACATTGATTTAAACACCTCAGCTGAATAAACTGTTCAAAAAGCAAGGACTGATAGCCTTTTTGAATATCTTCTACCAAACGAAAACACCCCAAATGACTATTCGAGGTGTCATCCTATGAACCTAATTAACAGTAGTATTGTTGACCAATCTCGCAATAGGACAAACCAATACCAGGCATCCATTGATTAGCAAAAGAAATAATCTGCTCACTTCTCCCATTATCATAGACTCCATAAATAGTATAGCAGATGCAAGAGCTACCCCTAAAATGAGGTATCTTTGATGTACAGGCATCCTGTACGACATGCCACGTTTCTTTAAAAAATAGTAGCTTGTCCCTATCACCAAAGCGTGAAGCAATGTTAATATCAGCATGATTGGCAATAAAACCTTTCCGTCAGATCTAACTGAAACCAACTACATCAAAAAAACGAATAGGTCAATTGCAATACTGGCATAATTTCCGATTTTAATTATTTTTAGATCATCCATAACCAGTTTCCTTTCAAGCCAGCCAGTCAACCTCAGTGTACTGGCTTGTGTACCTGATAGTTACGTTTGAGTAACATCACTAGAAGCAAAAAGTTTGGAACGGATAGAGCCCAGTAACCAAGGCTACCAAAGCCAAGCCACTCTCTCATTGCATAGTCTAAACAAAAATAGAATAGTACAGCTAAAATAGTTTTCATCATTTTCATTTTATTTTCCTCCTTATTTTTTAACCACAGAACTCAACCCTCTAATGACAAGGTAACTGAGTAGGTAAATCATTCCATAATACACTCCCCATAGACCAATGATAGCTCCTGCTCCGAGTCCTACAAGTAGGGAGTGGAAATGCCGGTGTTTAGCAATTGTTTTTAAAGTATTCATGTTCGTGTCTCCTTTTTTGTTTTCTTTACACATTCAGTATAAGCTAACTCAGCCCTATTTTCTCATCCATGTCATGAACTGTCGTTATTTTGTAATGAATGACCATTTTTTCATTTAGTCGTTTTCTTACTTCTCTTTTTTTCAATCATCGATAGAACGATGACTGAAAACAGCGGTGGAACCAAATAACTAATTTCGCTAAAATGAATAACAAATCCTATAACAGACAACCATTTAAGAAAAAGCATATTTAAGACAAATAAGGCAAGGAAAAGTGTCCCGAGTTTCAACATCTTTTTCAGCTCTTTACTCATACTTCATCCCCACCTTTCCCATATTTATCCACTAAATGGGACACAATGACGGAAATGACCGCAACCGTGAATCCATTTAAGTAATGGTTGTGAAAAGGCTGTAAAATACTTGTTACAGGAATGGAAATTACAACAACCAATAGAAGTTTAATAAGCCAAATCATAAAATTATTCCTCTTACGATACGCGTATAAAATGCACCAACAAACACATTCCGTAAAATCATCTCATCATTTACTAAAACCAAAGTGCAAGAGCCTGACCAAATTCATAACCAATTTGATATAGGGTATCAATGAGAGATGGAATATCAATCACACTAACCAAAAGTAACAAGAGCAAAACTTTTTCACGCTCTGACCACGGTTGACTATCCTTAACAGTTTTCATTTTTTTCATCGCTTTCTCTCCTTTAAAATTTCCTATCCTATCTACATATTTACGGTAAAACTGCATTCACAAAACTACGCCCAAAATCTCTACCTGCTTGGTAAATGGTTTGAAAAATAGGCGGATAAATGGTCAATAAGCCAACAATAATCAACACCATGTAGATTGTTTTTTTATTTCCTTTGAAGTATGTTTTTAAAGTATTCATGTTCGTGCCTCCTTTTTTGTTTTCTTTACACTCTTAGTATAGACTAATACATCACCATTTTTTCATCCATGTCATGAAATGTCGTTATTTTGTAATGAATGACCATTTTTTCGAGAAGATGCAAAAAAATCCAGCCTTTCGACTGGACTTACATCTATAAATCTTATTCCAAAAACACCAACTCCTGAACAAATCGATGATTGCTACTGTTCGTTGATATAGAAAATTTAGGATAGTTATCTAAAATAGCTTTTATATTGGCCAAGCCAATTCCTCGATTATCTCCTTTTGTAGAATGACCATATTCAAAAATATGACTTGTTAATACTTTATCCTCGACAGTAGTATTTTCTACAACCACAATTTTTCGGTCATATTCCTGGAAGTAGGCAAATACAATATTTCCATTTGTACACTGCTCTGCAGCATCGATAGCATTATCTAATAAAATAGACAGAATCGTTATGAATTCTATCAACTCTAAAGCAGGTGGTTCAATTTCAGCATCTACTTCCACAGAAATTGCAATCCCCTTTTTTTGTGCCTCCAACATCTTAGATGATAGTAAACTCTTCACTGCAGGATTTTGTATATTGGATAATCTAGCTATATCATATTTTCCATCATAGAATTTTCTATCAGAATCTGCAATAACCTCACTATAAATCGTTCGAATCGCAACAATGTCTCCCTCTTTTATAGCCTCATTCAAACTAACGAGAATATTTGTATAGTCATGTCGGAAACTTCGAATTTCTTTATAAAGTGATTCAACATGACGGCTATAACGACCTAAATCAGCTAATTGTTTGTCCTTCAATTCCTGGATTTCTTTTTCTTGCTTTTCTTTCTTCTGATAGTTTAAATACAACATACTAACTGTAAATAGAATAAAGTATAATAGTAGTATATTAGTTCTAATAAAATAAGTATCTATCTTAATATCCACTATTCCTTTATCCATCAATACTTCCAAAAATAAATTACCTCTTATTAAAAGAAAATAAGTAATAAATAGAATATTTAATCCCAAAAATATACCGCTAAATTTTTTGTCCAAAGTATCAACTTGAAGATATTTCGATTCTATTCGTAATCCCTTGAAAAATCCATAATAAAAAGGAATTAATAAAATAGACAATAAGATTTCAAACATAACACTAGCATTTGCATATACAATATCTACATCAAAAATAAAACGTAAATAAAGGCTGATGATACGTTGAAACATATCCCCTATCACAAATGGTAATAATCCATAAAATATTTTTTGAGTTCTATTCCAATTTGTTTTAAAAAATGGTATAACAATCAGAAAAGAAAATGGTTCTAATAGTAAGTAAATATCATAAAGAATTATTTGACAGACAGTTAAGCAAGAAGCTATAAAACATTTTTTCTTCTTGCTTAAAAATAAACCGCTAATTTGTTGAAGAATCATCAAACGAATCAGCATGTCAATAAAGAAAATAGTATCATAAAATGGAGATATAAAAATATTCATCAGTCAATCTCCAGTAAATCTGCAAGCTCCTTCTGCTTCATCCGAGAAACAAAACAAGAATCTCCATTCTCAAAATAGGCAATATGGTTTGTTCTGTCCAATCTCGTTATATTTAATGGATTCACTACACAAGAACGATGTGCCTGGTAAAGTCGTTCATCTGCTTTCGCTATATCGGATACTTTCCCGTAAAACTCAGTCTGACCTGTTTTGGTTTTTAAAATGACTTTATGAATCGTTGATGATGTTTCAAAATAAAGGATGTCACTAAAAGGGACTTGAATATGAGCAGTTTCAGTTTTGTATATAAAAGAATTTTCAGCTATAGTATGATCAATATTTTCAAAAGCATGCACTAACACATCTGATACTGCCTTTTGAAAGTCACTATCCTCCAGGCCTTTATCTATAAAATCTAAAGCAGAAACCCGATAACGATACGTTACCGGCATAAATTCTGAGTGAGTTGTTACAAAGACAATAACAGCATAAGGATCTCGAGCACGGATTTCTTTAGCGATTTCCATGCCTTTCTTTTCTTCGCCTTTAATTTCAATATCTAAAAAGAAAAATTGGTGATTCCCTGCTTCCTCAATTGATTCCAATAACTGATTTGGTTTACCAAAAACTTCTAGGAATTTATATCTTACTGACGTTTCTTCAACACACTGCCTAATAGCATTTTCTAGCCTGCTCTGCTGAAAAAAGTCATCTTCTAATACAAAAATATTAAGCATAGAAATCTCCTACATTTTTTGTAAGTAATAATCATTATTATAGCATATTTAGACAAAAGATAAATGTCCAACTTGACTTGATAGACCTGCCGATGTATAATAAACATAGAAAAAGGTAGTTGCGGGAAACAACTACCCATTGCAGAACCGTTTAAGACGGTGGCTGTTTACAAATTATTTAAAAAATAACCGTGAACTCGCCAAAGTTACAGACGGTTATTTTTTTGTCGATTTTACCAATTCAAGCACTAACATCACGAGAGCGATAAAAGATAATAGTCACCCAGTTTACTTTTAGTACTAGGCAACGAGCTGCAGACAGCTTGTACAGTCGAGTGACTGTACAAGGTTGTAGAAAGCACTTGCGAAAGCAAGTTACCCCTGCAGAGTACGGCAAAGCGAGTTCAAAGACTCCAGTGGTGTCTTTGAAGTTGGAAATAAGGAAACGATGTTTCCTCGCTCGTCGAAGTAATAAAAGAAAAACTGGATGACTGTACCAGCTACAAACATGAGTGTTAGCCTCTCAAAGGTTGACAAGCTAAGACTTTCGACGTGAGAGTTTTGAAACGATATTTTTCAAAACTCGAGCTAGTGCGAGCCCTAGACAAATCTTATAGGATTTGTCGTTGCCAGATGAGTAAGTTCACTTACCAGCTGGCTTGGGCTAGCCCTTCTGTTAGATTTTGATGATTTGCCCATAGGCACCACCTACCTTTCAGAAATTAGAGCCACCGTCTTTACTTTTCTGCAAAAACTATTATAGCATATTTAATAAAGAATTGTAGTCCAATTTATACATCAAAAAACCAGCCTACTTGGGCTGGTCTTCTTGTAGTCGCTCTTTGAGGCGACGACGGTATAAAATCTGCGAGGGAATGAAATAGAGAAAACTTGCTAAGATAATCCAACGTTTATCCAAATCACTGAAATAAATCGCTAAGATTAGTACAAAAGCAAGGATTAAATAAAAGAAATGATTGGTTAATAACTTTTTCATCCGACACCTCCACATTTTCTTGATATTAGTATATCAAATAAACCTATAAAAGTATAGAGGTCTAGCGATTTTTGGTATCTAACACAATGGTCACCGGACCATCATTGACTAGACTGACCGCCATGTCCGCCCCAAAAACGCCCACTTCAACCGGCACAAAGGCCGACAAGGCCTGATTAAAAGCATCATAGAGTTGGCTGGCTAGGGCAGGAGCTGCCGCTCCTGTAAAAGCAGGGCGATTGCCTTTTTTGGTATCCGCAAAAAGGGTAAATTGGGAAATGGATAAAATCTTGCCCGCCACATCTTGGACAGACTTATTCATCTTACCTGCCTCATCTGCAAATATACGCATATTGACAATTTTACGAACAGCATAGTCCAGATCTTCCTGGCTGTCATCTGGCCCCACACCGACTAGGAGCAAAAGCCCCTGTTCAATTTGCCCATGAATGCTTCCTTCGATAGTCACACTGGCCTGCGATACACGTTGTAATACAATTTTCATCTTATCCGTTGGTCCTTTTCACTGAGTAAACTTCTGGCACCGACTTGATCTTATCCACCAGACTGGTCAAGGTTGCCAGGTTGGAAATACCAAAGGAAACATGGATAGTCGCAAACTTCATATCCTTGGTTGGCTGGGCATTGACTGACGAAATATTCTTGCTGGCATTGGTCAAGACCTTGAGGACATCATTGAGGAGACCTGAACGGTTGAGCCCGTAGATGTCAATGTTTGCCATGTATTCCTTGGTCGAATTTTCATCCTCCCAACCGACATCAATTAGGCGAACATCGTAGTTTTCCTGGCTCTTGAGATTCATACAGTCCACACGGTGAACCGCAACCCCACGCCCCTTGGTGATGTAGCCGACAATCTCATCGCCAGGTACTGGATTACAACATTTGGCAATCCGAATCAGCAAACCTGACGCCCCTTCAATGACCACGCCACCTTCGTGACGGATTTTCAAACTATCTTTGTTGTCGTGTTTGACTTCGCCACCGTTGACCAATTCATCCGCGACAGCTTTGGCCTTAGCCCGCTCGGCTTCTCGACGTTCTTTCTCTGTCAGACGATTAAAGACGGACACGGCAGAGATTTCCCCAAAACCAACCGCTGCATAGAGAGCCTCATCGGTTTTATAGCTGGTCTTTTGTAGGACTTCGTCCATGTGGCGACGGTCCAGGTATTGGTTAGGAACGTAGCCGTTTTCTTGGAGGAGATTCTGGAGCATTTCACGCCCTTTGGAAACAGACAATTCCTTGTCCTGGTTTTTGAAGAACTGCTTGATTTTATTGCGAGCCTTGTGGGTCTTTACAAGATTGACCCAGTCACGACTGGGACCGAAAGAGTTGGCAGAGGTGATGATTTCCACCTGGTCGCCCGTCTTGAGCTTGGTCGTCAGAGGCACCATACGGCCGTTGACCTTGGCACCTGTCGCCCGCTCACCGACCTTGGTATGAATTTCATAGGCGAAGTCAATCGGTACGGAGTCCTTAGGCAATTCACGCACCGCACCATCTGGCGTAAAGACGTAAATCCGCTCAGTGAAGATGTCCTCTTTGACCGAATCAACGAAGGATTGGGCATCTCCTGCCCCCTCTTGAAGTTCAATCAGGTTGTTGATCCAACGCAGCTCTTTTTCAGAAGCAGTTGCCTTGCCACCACGCTTGTAGGCCCAGTGAGCCGCCACCCCGTATTCTGCAACCTGATGCATTTCCACCGTCCGAATTTGGAACTCGATTGGACCTTTTGGTCCATAAACTGTCGTATGGATGGACTGGTAGCCATTGGCCTTTGGACTGGCAATGTAATCCTTGAACCGACCTGGCATAGGTTTCCATAGTTCATGGATGTAGCCAAGCATAGCATAGACATCGCTTGGAGTATCCATCAAGCAGCGAATAGCTGTCAGATCATAGAGCTGGTCGAAGCGTTTTTTCTTATCGTGCATCTTCCGATAGATAGAGTAGATATGCTTGGGACGACCATAAATCTGTCCAATCAGATTGCGCTCCTCTGTGTATTCCCTCAACTTGTCGACGACTTCATTGACCAAATCTTCCCGTTCACGACGCTTCTCGCTCATCATGCGAGTAATCTTGTAGAACTCAACTTCATTGAGGTAACGGAAAGACATGTCTTCCAATTCCCACTTGATAGAAGAAATACCTAGACGGTGGGCAAGCGGTGCATAGATTTCCATTGTTTCACGTGAAATACGTTCCTGCTTGTCCTTGCGCAAGTGCTTGAGGGTCCGCATGTTGTGGAGACGGTCTGCCAGCTTCACCAGAATCACCCGCATATCTTGGGACATGGCAATCAGCATGTTGCGGTGGTTTTCAGCCAGCTGCTCCTCATGTGACTTGTACTCGACCTTACCCAGCTTGGTCACACCACCGACAATATGGCGAACCTCTGGTCCAAATTCAGCCTCCATCTCATCCAAGGTAACCTCCGTATCCTCAACCACATCATGCAAGAAGCCACAGGCAACAGTAACAGCATCAAGCTTAAGTCCTGCCAAAATTCCCGCTACTTGAATGGGGTGAACGATATAAGGTTCTCCTGATTTACGAAATTGTGGCTTATGAGCTTCCGTCGCAAAATCCAAGGCCTTCTGAACAAAAGCAACATCTTCGGCTGGAAGGTAAGTGGCAGTCAGCCCAACGACCTCTTCTCCTGTAAAATTGATTTCCTTCATCTGTTTCTCTCCCTAACTATTTCCTATTATTTTACCATTTTCACTGGAAAAGAAAAAGGAAAGCGGTAATTCCTCCCGGCTTCACTTTTAAAAACTATGACAAAACAAGATCGTTCACTCAACCATCGTTCGCTTTTTATGAAATTTTCTGGAATTTTCTCTTTGTTTTTCTTTTTATTTTTACAAAACACCTTGCTGTTTTCGCTTTCAATCGGTATAATATTCTTGAGATTATATCAAATGGAGGTTCTCATGAAATTTCGTTTTAGTAAATGTGCCCTAGCCCTCAGCCTAGCTTTACTGGCTGGCACCAACACCGCCCTTGTCTCCGCTGAAGAAACCAGCACAGAGACCCCTGTCTTAACGACTGAAACAGGACAAACAGAAACAAGTAGCTCCGCAGCCACAACTGGAACTGCTTCTTCTGAAGTAGCTACCTCAACAGTGGCTGAGCCTGTACCTGCTACAGAAACTCCTGCAAGCTCTGAAACAGTAACCGAAGGCACTAGCACCCCAGCTAGTGACACAGCAACTAGCGAGGAGACAATAACCAGCCCTGCAACTGAAACACGCGCAGCAACGACCGAGACAACAACTCCTGTTGAAGGCCAGTCCGTCGACGTCCGTATCCTAGCAACAACAGACCTCCATACCAACCTGGTCAACTATGACTATTACCAAGACAAGCCTGTGGAGACACTCGGTCTGGCTAAAACAGCTGTCCTAATTGAAGAAGCTAAGGCTGAAAACTCAAACGTCGTTCTGGTTGATAATGGCGATACCATCCAAGGAACACCTCTTGGAAACTACAAATCCATCATCGACCCAATCGAAGAAGGCGAGCAGCACCCAATGTACACTGCCTTGGATACACTTGGCTTTGATGCAGGTACCCTCGGCAACCATGAATTCAACTACGGATTAGACTATCTCCGCAAGGTCATTGCTACGGCTGGTATGCCCCTTGTCAATGCCAACGTTCTCAACCCTGTGACCAAAGAATTCGCCTATCAACCCTATACCATCATTGACAAGACCTTTACAGATACAAGCGGTAAAGCTGTCGGCTTGAAGATTGGAATTACTGGTATCGTTCCACCACAAATCCTCAACTGGGACAAGGCCTATTTGGAAGGTAAGGTCATCGTTCGCGATGCGGTCGAAGCAGTCCGTGACATTGTTCCTGTTATTCGCGAAAATGGTGCAGACATCGTTCTAGTTCTTTCTCACTCAGGTATCGGTGATGACCAGTATGAAGTCGGCGAAGAAAATGTCGGTTACCAAATCGCCAGCCTGTCTGGAATTGATGCGGTCATCACAGGTCACTCCCACGCAGAATTCCCAGGAACAGCTGAAAAACCAAGCTCTTACGCTAAATATGCTGGCGTGGACGACACAAATGGTAAAATCAACGGCACTCCTGTCACCATGGCTGGTAAATACGGTGACCACCTTGGGGTGATCGACCTAAACTTGACTTATACTGACGGTAAATGGACCACAACTTCTAGCAAGGCTGCCATCCGCAAGATTAACACGAAATCAACTGTGGCAGACAGCCGTATCGTTGACCTTGCCAAAGAAGCCCATACCGAAACCATCAACTACGTCCGCCAGCAAGTCGGTGAAACAACTGCACCAATCAACAGCTTCTTCGCCTTGGTGCAAGATGACCCATCTGTTCAAATCGTCAACAATGCTCAAATCTGGTATGCCAAACAGCAACTAGCAGGAACGCCTGAAGCTAACCTGCCAATCCTTTCTGCAGCGGCCCCATTCAAGGCTGGAACCCGTGGCGACGCGACTGCCTATACCGATATTCCTGCTGGACCAATCGCTATCAAGAACGTAGCAGACCTCTACCTCTACGATAATGTCGCGGCTATTTTGAAGGTCAACGGTGCCCAACTAAAAGAATGGTTGGAAATGTCTGCAGGTCAGTTCAATCAAGTAGATCCAAACTCTACAGAACCACAAAATCTCATCAATACGGACTATCGTACCTACAACTTCGATGTCATTGACGGCGTAACCTACCAATACGACATCACCCAGCCAAACAAGTATGACCGCAGCGGTAAGGTGGTCAACGAAACAGCCAGCCGTGTCCGCAACCTTCAGTACAATGGACAGGCTGTTACAGATGAGCAAGAATTCATCGTAGTGACCAACAACTACCGTGCTAGCGGTACCTTCCCAGGTGTCAAAGACGCCTCTGTCAACTATTTGCTCAATCTGGAAAACCGTCAAGCTATCATCAACTACATCATCGCTGAAAAGGTCATCAACCCAACTGCAGACAATAACTGGACCTTTACAGATAGCATCAAAGGTCTGGACCTCCGCTTCTTGACAGCTGATCGTGCAAAAGAATTGTTGGCTAATCAAGAAGGTCTGGTTTACCTCCAAGCTTCTACTGCAAGCGAAGGATTTGGCGAGTTCAAGTTTGTCTACACTGAGCCAAAAGTCGTGACACCTCCAACTAACCAAACAGATACCAATACGAACACATCAACTGGTCAAACTGGTGTTCAAATCACACTGCCATCTGGTCAGATCATTACCCTTCCAGCAGACAAGCCAGCGACACCAGCACCAAAACACAAACTTGCTACTACAGCTAAGACAAGCACCTCCTCCTCAACAAATCAAACAGGGCAGAAAACACTCCCTGCAACTGGTGAGGCAAGTTCTATGCTTAGCCTGATTGGCTTTAGTTTGATGGGCCTTGTCGGTGCTTTCCGCAAGAAAAAAGAATAGTAAAAATATGTAATTCAAACCTTCCCTACTCTAAAATCTACCTCCTTCCAACTTCGGAAAATCGAGGAAACAGACCTCGATGACCTGTGGGAAATCTATTCCAATCCCATTCACTTTCAGATGACACCCAACACTTCCACTCAAAACAAAGAAACCCTCCGAAAACGCATTGGGCATTTCCAGAGGGATTTCAATAAGAAGAAATGCTTATTCTTGGGCTTGGAACATCAAGGGAGATTGATTGGCGTTTTGGAAGTTTTCGACCACAAGAAACGGTCTGCGTCGGTAACCATTGGCTATCGGATCCATCATGCCTTCTGGAATCAGGGTCTAGCTAGTCAGGCAGTCAGCCTGCTCTGCCATTTCCTAATAGAAGAATGTCAGATAAAAGCAATCATTGCCTTTGTCCTGCCAGAAAACCGAGCCTCTCAGAAGGTGCTACTGAAAAATGGTTTTCAACAGAGTGGGCAAATCGAGGAGGTCTGGAAGGGCTTGGGGCAAGTCAGTCTGTTAGAATTTGAACGAAAATAGCAAAAACCAGGAAATCCTGGTTTTTCTTATGCAAAGTAGCTCCAAATAACCGCGATAAGAATAGCAGGCAACATATTGGCCACGCGAATCTTTTTGTCCCAGATGATATTGACACCGACGCAGAAGATGAGGGCGGAGCCGATAAAGGAAAGGTTGGCAAGCGCCTGAGCTGTCATCAACGGCTCAATCAAACGTGCCAAGAGGGTAATAAACCCTTGAAAGAGAAAGACTGGCACTGCTGAAAAGCCTGCTCCCTTGCCCAAACTCGAGGTCATAATCAAAATGATAATAAAGTCCAAAATACTCTTAACGGCCAACAAGCGATAATCACCCGTCAATCCATCTTGGATGGCTCCTAGTATGGCCATAGCACCGATACAAACGGTCAAAGAAGCTGTCAGGAAAGCATCTAAGAATCGCCCATCTTGACTGTTTCCTGATTTTTCACGGAGCCAAACACCCAGCCTTTCAAACCAGCCTTCGATATGGAGTACTTCCCCAATCAAAGTCCCCAAGGCTAAACTAAGGACCAAAAGCATGCTATTTTGACTTTTGAGTTGACCGTCAACTACTGTCAGCAGTCCTTCTAAACTACCTGAGATTCCTAGAAATAAGACAGCTAGCCCGCTCGCCACCGTTAAACCTGATTGATGGCGTTCTTTTAGTAAATGCCCAAACCAAGACCCTAGTACACCTGCTAGGGCAATGGCCACCGTATTGATAATGGTTCCTAATGCGAACATGATCCTCCTTTATGATTCACTATCATCTGGCAATAGATAATAAACTTTTCCATCTTCAACCAACAATTTCACATTCTCCCCATAATTGTTAACAGACAATCGCTTACTAGATTGATAGGAAACAGTTTCTTGTTCTGAAATTAGCTTAACTGTCCGTTTTCGAACATCAATGTAACGAATGGCCTTATTTAGCTCTCCAGCCGCTTTACCAATTCCAAAACCTGCTGCTGCACCGACAAGGCCTCCAAGAAAGCCTACTCCAGCAGCAACATGGGCATTCTTATCCAACTCTTTTGCAATATCTGCAACTACTTTCATAGGACCCTCTTGGGTACGTCTATTGCGCTTAGTGTCAATTTGGAAAAATTTTATCTTATCTTTGTGCCAATTGGCTATCTTTTCACCTAGACTATTACAATTGTTTAGATAGTACTCATACACATAGTAACTACTATCCTCTGACGCCACTCCTTGCGAGAAGACTAGATCTAGCTTACTAAGTTCCGCTAATAATCTCAACAAGGTTTGTTGATAGAATAAATTAGTACTTAACTTATCAATTAACTGTTCATACTTTTCAAAAGATAATCCTTTTCCCTTAGTGATACTCTCTTCAATAGCTAGATTGACCTGTTCTAGTAACTTGGTTACTTCAGCACGGAAGTTAGCACACTCCATCAACTTTAGTCTTACAAGTTCAGCATTTTCGACATAGTCTGCTGAAAATTTTGATAGTTGAGAAATATTAACTATCAAAGCGCGAACAGTCCCTTTAAATTCCCTTACTTGAAAATCCTTAACATCGTTCAACGTTTCTTTCATTGAATCAAGCTGACCATTGATTTCAGCCATATAATACTGACCAACTACCATAGCAGCGACCTGCATAGCTCCTGAAACAGCAGCTGCAGCTTTTGCTCCTTTTGCAATTTCCACTTGAGCAGGAGTTAGTATTGCATGAGCCTTAAATTTTCCTTCCGCACCTTTAACAAAAGCACGATACTTATCCGTTTCCCCTTTGATTTTGTGCAAATCGCCTATCGGCAAATCCACTTTAAACAATCCCTTAGGAATATTAGGCTGTCCGGCTTTCTTAAGATGATGTTTAAGTGCTGGTTGAACTATCTTTTCAACATGAGCCAAAATATTCGGATTCGTAATTTCATATCTCTGATATGCTGATGAATCCAACTCACTCATTTTCTGAATGAGAGCAAAGCAATCATCCGAAACAATCAATTCTCGGTGTTCCTTTTGTTCTAATTCACTCATCTCCCGATTCTCCTTATCTCAACAATTCCGTTGCGTAGCTAATGGCAGAAAGGGCGTAGAGTGGAGCCGTTTCTGCTCGGAGAATGCGAGGACCTAGGCCTGTCTTGACAGCTCCTGCTCCTTCAAATGCGGCTACTTCCTCAGGCGATACACCACCTTCTGGACCGACGATGACCAGGACTGATTGCCCGATTTCTAAGCCAGACAAGATTTTCACCAGGTTGGCTTGTTCGCCCTCTTTTGCAGCCTCTTCGTAGGCTAAGATAATCTGGTCAAATCCTGCTAGTTGGGCTAGGAAATCCGCTTTTTTCTCAAACAAGCGAACAGCTGGAATGCGATTGCGTTTGCTTTGCTCGGCTGCGCCTTGGGCGATTTTTTCTAGCTTTTCTGCTTTTTTGGCTAATTTTTTGCCGTCCCATTTGACCACAGACCAGTCAGCTGGAAAGGCCCAGAGGGCTGTCATGCCTAATTCCGTTGCCTTTTGGGCGACAAATTCGAGCTTATCTCCCTTGGGAAAGCCCATGGCAATGGTAACGGAAACGGGTAATTCAACATTATCTACCAGTTCTTCGATGATTTCAACAGATTGGTTCTGGCTGTCCACTACACGCGCCAAGCGTTTAATCCCATCGTCAAAGACCAGGACAATCTGATCATCTGCCTGCAAGCGCATGACAGAAAACATATGCTTGGCAGTGTCCTTATCGCTTATCTGGAAAATGCCCTGCGGTGCTCTGCCATTGACAAAATACTGCTGCATCCTAGCCTCCAATCACACCTGAGCGGTCAGCCGTCTTCTTAAAGACACAGCAATTCCACTCGCCCTGCATCATGTGAGTCTCAAGGAAGAAACCAGCCGCCTCCGCAGATGCTCGCACCATATCCCACTTGTCCGCGATGATACCGCTCATAATCAGGTAGCCCTCGTCCTTGACCAGACGGTAGGCATCCTCGGTCAGATGGATGAGAATATCCGCCAAGATGTTGGCAACGATGACTTCTGCTTTAATATCAACGCCACGAAGCAAATCGCCCGCTGCGACATGAATATTGCTAGTATTGGCGTTAAGGTCAATATTTTCCTGAGCTACACGCACCGCCACCTCATCCAAGTCATAGGCGTAAATCTCCTTGGCACCTAGGAGGGAGCTAGCAATGGAAAGGACACCTGAGCCTGTTCCGACGTCGATGACCGTTTCTCCACCACGCAGGACCTGAGAAAGAGCAAAGAGGCTCATCTTAGTGGTCGGGTGAGTTCCTGTACCGAAAGCCATACCTGGATCTAAGCGGATAATCTTCTCACCAGCAATCGCCTCGTAGTCGGTCCAAGACGGTACAATGGTCAAATCGTGGGTAATACGGGCTGGCTCATAGTACTTCTTCCAGTTGTCCGCCCAGTCTTCCTCTGCCAATTCCTGACTTTCTAAACTAATCTGACCTGTTTCTAAGCCAAAGCCTGTCAAATCCGCCAAGCGAGTCGCCAAATCTGCCTTGATTTCCTCAATATCCAAAGTGTCAGGATAGTAGGCCGTAATGGCAATCATATCTGACTGCTCCACCTCGGGATAGAGTTCGCCGAAACGGTCCTCCTGTCCCACATAGTCAGCCGAGTCGCTAATGGCCACTCCCTGACTGCCCGTTTCAATCATGAGATTCGAAACTGCTTCTTCTGCATCACGATGCACGTGAATCGTTAATTCTTGCCATGAGTTCATATTTGTTTTAACCTTTCTTACTACGAATCAATCTATTATTTTTTTGAATTTCATCCTACTAAACTCCACTTATATCCATCTGGGTCAAACGCTACGACACAACCATTCCAACTATAAGGATAGCTGGCCTTTTCAAAAGGCCCTATGGCATATTGATAACCACGTCCAACATTTAAAACAAATTCAGCCCCTTGACCAAGTGGTGCAGCCATTTTCTCCAGTTCTTCCTTTGTTCCCTGACGAATCCGTAAAATAATGGTATTATTGGAGCCAAAAGCATAACAGACAAGACCTTGCTCGAACGATTCGTAAACAACTGTCAATTGTAGTAGATTTTCGTAAAAAACTCGTGATCGATTCAGTTCTGAGACAAGTAGCAGCGGAGCAATATTTCCAATTTCATATACCATCTCAATACCTCGGATATGGGTAAAATTCCCCTTCCACCAAGTCTGCTCTGCCTTTTTCAAAAGCCCCGCTATCCCAAGCAATCGCAAATTCTTGGGCCTCTGGATCCGCCAAAAAGTCCATGAGGTCATCTAAACCTTGGTCGGCAGTGTCCTTGAGAAAACCTGCGAAGTAGGTCAGAAACTCTGCTGAAAAGCCCTTCTTGGCGTCAAATGGCAGAGCGACCAGGTAGTCTTCCTCGTCAAAGCGGGACTTGTCCTGGTTGTAGAAAAGAACATACTCCTCCAAGAAAATATCCTCCGCAGAGGCATTGCCTTCGTCGTCCACCGTTTCTATCCCAGCCGTATTTTGTGCTTCCAAGATAAAAGCCAACTCAACAGCATGGTTTTTCTTGTCCCAGTTGAGCTCGTAATCATAGGTAAAATGTTTGTCCAGTGCTGCTTCCAGCACATCTAAAAAGCCATGTTTTGCCATTCTATTTCCTCTTTTCTATATAGTCTTTTAGTTTACTTTTAGTACTAGGCAACGAGCTGTAGGCTGTACTGAAGTACGGCAAAGCGAGTTAACGACGTAATAAAAGAAAAACTAAATGACGATAAATTCCAATAAATTTATTTCTCGACCATATTTGACGGAAGCCCGCTCGTCTTTCTCCAAAATGGACTTGGTTAAATCTAGTTGATTTACCGCTGCCAAGGCTACAGCATAGTGAATAACGTCAGCTAATTCTTCTGCCAAACGAGCAGAGCTGTCGCCTTCGCTATCCATCATCTTGCGGCCTGCACGTTGATTCAGTAGCTCTGCCACTTCACCAATCTCTTCCGCTAATTTCATAAAGAGACTTTGCTCTGGAACTGTCGTCCCATAGTGGTCACGCAAGTATTCTTCCAAAACACTCACCGTCAACTCCGCCATCTTCGTTTCTCTCCAAATCCTAAAATTGTAGTATAATGATTATACCATAAATGTACTGAAAGGAAGCCTATGCCAGCCAATCTCGCCCTTCGTATGCGGCCCAAATCCATTGATGACGTCATCGGTCAGGAACACCTGGTCGGTCCTGGAAAGATTATCCGTCGCATGATTGATGCCAATATGCTGTCGTCCATGATTCTCTACGGTCCGCCAGGGATTGGCAAGACCTCGATCGCCTCTGCCATTGCTGGCACGACCAAATATGCCTTTCGAACCTTTAATGCCACGACCGACAACCAAAAACGACTGCAGGAAATCGCTGAGGAGGCTAAATTTTCTGGCGGCCTGGTGCTCATGCTCGATGAAATCCACCGCCTCAACAAGACCAAGCAGGACTTCCTGCTTCCTCTCTTGGAAAACGGCAATATCATCATGATTGGAGCAACGACGGAAAATCCATTTTTCTCAATCCTGCCCGCCATTCGTAGTCGGGTGCAGATTTTTGAATTGCAGCCATTGGAAACCATCCATATCCGACAGGCCTTGGAGCTGGCTCTGACAGACAGTGAACGTGGTTTTGACTTCCCAGTCACCATTGAGCCTGAGGCTCTGGACTTTCTGGCAAATGCGACAAACGGTGACCTGCGAGCTGCCTATAATTCGCTAGAATTGGCTGTGCTTTCGACCAAGGAAAGTGACGACGGCAGTCGCCACATTGATCTGGATGCTGTGGAAAATAGCCTGCAGAAATCCTACATCAGCATGGACAAGAACGGCGATGCCCACTACGATATCCTCTCCGCCCTACAAAAATCCATTCGGGGTAGCGATGTCAATGCCAGCCTCCACTACGCCGCTCGTTTGATTGAGGCAGAAGACCTACCTAGTCTGGCCCGTCGCTTGACGGTCATTGCCTACGAAGACATCGGCTTGGCCAATCCAGAGGCACAAATTCATACGGTGACCGCCCTTGAAGCTGCCCAGAAAATCGGCTTTCCAGAGGCACGGATTTTGATTGCCAATGTGGTCATTGATTTGGCTCTTTCTCCCAAATCCAATTCTGCCTATCTGGCTATGGATGCAGCTCTAGCTGAT
Source organism: Streptococcus suis (assembly GCF_002960625.1). Taxonomy (GTDB): domain Bacteria; phylum Bacillota; class Bacilli; order Lactobacillales; family Streptococcaceae; genus Streptococcus; species Streptococcus suis_T. The sequence continues at coordinate 98,255 of NZ_POJH01000030.1, read as the reverse complement.
TTGCGGAAAAATGGTCACCTACCTATACCAAATCATCTTCGGGACGGTCACTATGCCGGTAGTAAGGAGCTGGGAAATGCTATTGGCTACCAGTATCCGCATGCCTATCCTGAAAAATGGGTGGACCAGCAATACCTGCCCGATAAGTTATTGGCTGCGGACTACTTCACTGCCAACGACACCGGCAAATACGAGCGTGCCTTGGGCATGACCCAAGAAAAAATCAAGCAACTAAAACAAAACAAGAAAAAAAGTTGATAACGTTTTCATTTTTTGCCGATTTTCTCTTGATTTTTTTAAAAAATGTGGTAATATTAAATCATAAATAAGAACTGCTGTGGTATACGAATTCATACCTTTGTGTTGACCGACTATTTTTGTATTACTAGGGAGACAAAGATCTTTTGGCAGTATGCAGGCTGGTACACCCAGAAGCAACTAAGTCAGAAACACGTCACCCACCTGCTTCTAGCGTGCGGGATCAATACAATTCATGAATAACCGGTACCAATACAGCATTTTTATTTTGCCCTTCCTTAGCTCAGCTGGCAGAGCAGCGGACTCTTAATCCGTGGGTCGTAGGTTCGATCCCTACAGGGAGGATTGGTTGATATGAGGAAAGTCTTGATTTATCAAGGCTTTTTCTCGTTTTTTGAGTGAATTTGTTCTACATTTGGTTAAAAAATACCAGCTATCCATGCAAAGAGGATAGCTGGTTTTTAGTGTTTGCTTTTAACTCCAACTATCTGGGAGATCGCTGGAGGTTAGAAACAGTGCAGTCAAAATACTCCCGCTAGAATAGCCTAGACGCTATACTAGTTTGGAAAGAGGAATGACCTAACCGACAAATATTCTCTCCCTATAAGCAAAACAAGAGTCGTTATCAAAAGAATTACAAGGCTTAGCCACATATTTGTATCCGACTGTAAAATCGGCAAGGGAAACATGTGGAACAAGGGTGACCAAAAGTGTTTATTCCATATGGACAGTAGTGAAATAGCATAAATTATAATGGTAGTCACCGTACTATCTTTCATCCACCCGATTAAATAATCTTGTAAAATATAAATAAGTAAACAAGATAGAAATGGAAATAAGAGATAGGTGATAGAAAGTTCAGCCATGGACAATAATACTTGTCCTTCGGTCCTCATTTGATAGACGGGATAGGTAAACAGATTGGTCTTAGCTATGAAAATGGAGTACAGCCCAGCATACAAAAAAATTAAGGATGTCGGAAATAGATAAAACAATACGATTGTGTAAGGGAGTTCTATAAGAACTTCTCTTTTTCTCGTGACAGGAAGAATTTCCAACAAAGTATAATGAGCATATTTTCTCTGAAAATAGGAGCCAGTCAATAAAGTAAAAATCAGCAGACTGCCCCCATAACCCAAAAAGATCAAGAGTTTTTCAAAGAAGGGACCATAGAGCTTATAAATTGTATAATCTTGATGACGCTTAACAAGAAATTGCACCACCATAAATTCTTGCTCTACATATTTCTTATCTGGCAAATATTCTTGATAATATTCTGGAAATAGTTGTTCATACTCCTCCAGTAATGTCATGCGCTCTTCAAAGATTGGGACTAATTTTTCAACCGAATCATTTGAAACATATACCATATCTTCTTGGGCATAATTTTGAAAAATACGGTTGGTTTGTTTTCTTATTTCTTCCTTTCTTTCAGCAGTCAGCTCCGTGTCGCTTTTATAAATGGTCACTAAACTATCCATTACTTTGAATTGGCGATCAACTAAGTCCCGAGGCCTTGGACTTGGGAAAAAAAGACTAAAGCCTACAAATAGCAAAAATAAGAAGCCGATTGATAACATTGCCTTTAAAATAAAATTTTTTGAACACAAGAAATTCCAATCTATCTTTGTTATCCCCATATTCTCCCTCTTTCCTGTCGAAACCTTTCCCTTACAAGAACACTAAGATACATCATTGTAAATAGAACAAGCGTCCAAAGAGATAGAACAATCCATCCTTTTTCAACCGAAAAATCTCCTCTATAGAAAAAATAATCTTTCACACCATGTAAGACTGGACCAAAACTAATGTAATAACTAGGGAGAAGATCTTGCCCCAAAAAGTTTATCTGCAAAAAACGCAAAAGTGGTTCTAAAAATAGGACAAGTCCACTTAGACAGACCGTCAGGGGCTTGTTGGAGAAAATCTTATTGCAAGAAGCCAAACATGTAATCAGAAAAAAATTGATTAAAAGGAAAAATAGAACTGCTTTTCCATAAAACTCCATTGAAGAAATCTGCACTTCTTCTTGCCCCACGAAGGTCAAAATGCCTAGCGTCCAATCGCCAGCTCCAAACCTGCTACTGATAGCAAAAAGAATGATGGCTAGCAAGAAGATTTCAAAACCGCTGATCAGCAACCAGTAACTAATGATTTTATCAAATAAATACTTCAATTGACTAAGCGGTTTTACTTCCAAGAGGCTCTCATGTTGCTTATCATCTAAAAAAATGGGACTTGAAAACAAAAGTGTCAGCAGGAAAAATAGGGGCAGATACAAAACCTCAGGGCCTGCGTGACCCAACCAGCGATAAAATTGCCCTCTGGCAGTAATACCAACAAGTTCATTGATTGTAACCTCCTTGGTAGAAGCTAGCATTCCTTCGAAAATGGCCACTCTTTGCCTAGCAAAATTGCTGTTTAAAGTAGATCGCTTAACATCATCAAAGGCCATATTTGTTCCATAATGAAGTGCAGGAAATTGACTTTCCGTTATATTGTAGCCTCTCACCTTCTGGAGGGAGAAATATAATTTCCAGCTATTGACTGCTTCTTGTAGATAACTGACATACTGTCCCTTTGCAAAATACTCTGCCTTTTGTACCACCATACTATCTAACTGGATTTCTCTTGCATGTTTTTCTTGCAAGGACGCATCATAGGTCCTTTTCATCCACTCTATATCTTCTTGCGCATATTCACTCTGTCTAGCTACATCTTCAGCATACTGAATCGACTGATTTTCCAAAGAGCTAAAAAGGAACAAGATCAACATTGGCAAGCAGAGAAGCATTCCGATAGCCTGCATCTTCAATAAACGATTGTTGATGATGAGCAGGAATTGTGTTTTCAAAGTCCGCACCACTAGCCTCCCTCCTCCTCGGTCCCATATAATTCCTTATATATGAGATAACTACCTTTTCGACCGACCTTTATCTCTCTCACATCATCTAGGTTGCGACTTGCCCAATCCAAAAAATCAGAAAGACTTCCCCCCAGCTCATCCAGTTGAATAGTGACTTGACATTCCTCATTATTCACACAAGTAAAGTGCGGCTTTAAGGCTAAAAATTCCTGCACTACATTTTTAGATGAAAAGGAAAGCAATACGGTTTCCAAAGCCTGCTCCTGGGGGTGGTAGACAACTGAAAAATGACCATCCTTGATAAAGTAAATACTGTCAGCAATACTGTCTAAATTATCTAACAAGTGAGAAGCAATAAGCATGGTCTTTCCCTGGGCCCGCAAGTCTTTCAATAAACTTGAAATCATTTCTACATTGTCTGGGTCCAAACCATTCATGACTTCATCTAAGAGCATGTAGCTAGCCTGGGTCACTACTACCAAAGCAAAACACAAGCGCTGACGCATTCCCAATGAATAGGTCCCAACTTTTTTATGAATATAGGTCCCCATATTTAAGACCGTCACTATTTCTTGTGGATAAGTGACATCTACTCCCCACATGGCAGCGTAAAATTCCAAGTGCTGTAAGCCAGTTAGTTCGTCGTACAAATCTGCCTGGTCAGGCATTTTTACAATTTGTTGACGCATATATTGCTTGTCCTTTTGATAGCTCTTTCCATGATAGTTCACTTCTATCCCTGATCCAGTAATATGCCCAGAAATAATTCGAACCAAGGTTGACTTCCCTGTCCCGTTAGGTGCAACCAGACCGATGATTTTCGAGGACGGGACTTCCATATGAATATCTTTGAAAATGAGCTTTTTACCGTAAGAAAACTGGTCAATTTTCACCACTAACATAGATTGCCTCACTTTCTCAATATAATGTATTTTGAATATTATTATAATCTTTTTTTGCAGAAAGGCAAGTAAAAAGAGGCAGCCGCCTCCCTAGAACTATGCTTTTATTTACCTTAATTTTGCTACTCACTCCAAGTATCTGGGAAATAAATGAAATGAATACCCATCATTTCTCCAACCTCTCCCAAATAACCACCTGTCCTTGTTTGAGGGACTGCTGCACATCAATAATGCGTTGGTTGGATGAGCCTCTAAATTGCAACATGAGGTTGCGTTTGTTTTTGTCATAGCGGCCATCTACGAGAATGTCCAAATAGTTGAGCAACTCCAATTTGTCTGGCGTTTCCTGCATCAATTCTTCCCATGTGTAGCCTGTCCAGGACCAAATATCCTTGTCTGGCAATTCCTCCCGAACTCGCTTGACGAGTGGGAGGACCGTACCTGTATTAAGAAAGGGTTCGCCACCCAAGAGGGTCAGGCCCTGCACATAGGGCTGGGCCAAGTCTGCTAAGATGCGGTCTTCCAGCTCCTTGGTGTAGGGAATGCCGGCCTTGAAGGACCAGGTGGCCACGTTGTAGCAACCGGGGCAGTGAAAGAGGCAGCCGCTGACATAGAGGGAACACCGCACCCCTTCGCCGTCCACAAAATTAAAGGCCTTGTAGTCCATAATCCGTCCCTGACTGAGTTCCTCACTCTTCCACTCGCCTGGTTTGGGATTGTTCCAGGTCTGCTCCGTCATAGCTGCCTCCTTCTTTTAGCCAATCCAGTAACGTTCTACTCCTTCGCGGGTGTCTTCTAGGCTACCGCCACAAGCCAGAATCGTGCGGCGACTGGCTTGATTGTCTGTCGAGCAGGTCACAAGGACCTTGGTGATATTTTTACTAGCAGCTTCCTGCAAACCAAGTCGCAGTTGTTCCTTTGCATAGCCCTTGCCACGCTCGGACGGTCGAATGGAATATCCGATATGACCGCCTTTATTGAGCAGGAAATCGTTGAGCCGTAGGCGTAGACTGAGAAATCCAAGGGCTCGACCTGTCTGGTCAAATGACACATATTGAATAGAGGGAACAAATCCTTCTGGCAGGTTGATGCCTGCCTCATAGTCTTGGTTTCTCAAAATCCAGTCTTCAAAGTCCATATCTTTGGAGATAAAGCCTCCGTCCATAGCTGAGCCTGCTTTTTCAAATTCTGCCAGCATCTCCAAAATCGTATCCTTATCCGCTATAGTCGGTCTTCTTAATTCCATACTAGCCTCCATATTGTCTCTTGAAAAATTCGCTGATGATGTCAATATCCAGTCCTAAATCCTGCACAATTTCTGCCTTGTGGAAATCGTCGTAATTGTCCTTGCCACTCCAAACAAAAGAATTGGTCACAATATAATAGACCCTATCTAGCTCGACAGCTCTGCCATTGACCATAAAATCCTCACCGTCCGAAACAATGCCCCACATCTGAGGGTGGAGGCCTGTCTGTAGACTGGAGAGCAAGTCTCTGCCCTTGATAGCAACCAAGAGCACACGCTTAGAAAAGGGCAGGACCTTGACCAAGTCCGAATAAAAGATTGGTCCCGCCGACAAGGAAGCCCGAATGCCGAAACCGTTGATGACCGCACCGTCCGCCTGCAAGCCCAGCTGGCCAGCCCGCTCAAAAAGAGCCTGACAGATGACAGGAGCTAGACTGGACACACCTTGACGAATGCTCTCTCGCTCCCCGTCTAGTGCCTGCGGCAGAGTCGCTATCGGTTGGGAAAAAGCTGCGTCCCGTTCCGACCTCATCTGGTCGATAATGGCCTTGACCCCCTTGTCTTCTTGGGTCAGTTTTTCCACCTCAATCAAGTCATAAGCCAGGACTTCATGTCGCCCGTCTGCAAAACACCGCAGGGACAGATGTCCGACAAAGCGACCATATTGACCAGCTTGGCAAATGCTGACGCCACCCACTTGACTTGGCTCCCTCAAAATCGTGTGAGTGTGTCCACCCAAGATGACATTAACTTCTGGAAAGTCCTGGGCAAAGGCAAGATCTTCATCGTAGCCCAGATGACTGAGTAAAACCAAATGAGCCTGTGGATTCTTGGCAAGAACCTGATCCACCAGTCGTCGTAGAGCCTTCCGAGGATCCTCAAAAAGCACCTTGTCTGACGGCGAAGCAACCTCCTGGGTTTCCAAGGTGGTCAAACCCAAAACATACAAGGACTGACCATTCATATCAAACTCGAGAACATCCTCCAGCGGCACCAATTCATCCGCCACCTCACCATCACGATAACGAAGATTGGAGGACACAATTGGAAACTGGGCAAAGTCATCCAGGCGACTGAGCAACTCATCTCCGTGGTCAAATTCATGATTGCCCAAGGTCATAGCCTGACAACCAATTTGATTCATTAACTCGATTTCCTTGATTCCACGGTACATATTGAAAAAGATATTGCCCGAAAACAGATCCCCGCTATCAAAGACAAAAGTCGGCACACCCTCTTTTTCATTCCTAGCCCGAATGTCCGCAATCAGCTGAGCTTTCTTTGGAAAATTCTCCATGTAAGAATGCATATCATTGGTATGGAGAATGCTGATATCTGTAAAATCCATATTATTTTTTCTTATTCTTGGCTTGCTTGAGCAATTCCTGCACACGCGCCTTCTTGTCCTGTTTCACATTGGAATTCTTCTCATGATAACGCGCCACCAAGGCCTTGCCCTTGTCGTCTAATTGGTATTTTCCCATTGTTTTCTCCTTTTTTGAACATAGCAGAGCTATTACATTTTTCTCCCTATTATAACAAACTTCCGTAGTTCCTCAAAACCACGGAAGCCCTCATGTCCTTCTTTATAAACTAGACCCATTCATGTTTTTGACACGGGAAATAATTTCCTTGTGGCGTCCGTTGACCATGGGTCTGGCCTGCGGATTGCCTAGGTAACCACAGGTCCGCTTGACCACATCAACTGTTTTAGGGTCGCTATTGCCACAGTTTGGACACTTGAAACCACGCTCCGTTGGCTCAAAATCCCCTTCAAAATCACAGGCATAGCAATGGTCAATCGGGGTATTGGTCCCCAGATAGCCTACACGGTCATAGGCATAGTCCCAAACAGCCTCCAAGGCCTTGGGATTTTGTTGCAAAACAGGATATTCGCAGTAGTGGATAAAGCCACCGCTGGCACCTGCCTCCACATAGACCTTTTCAAAATCTAGTTTTTCAAAGGGAGTCGGATTTTTCCGCACATCATAGTGGAAGGAATTGGTGTAATACTGCTTGTCGGTGATATTTTCCACCAGACCAAACTTCTCCGTATCCATTCGGCAGAAGCGGTCTGTCAGACTTTCAGACGGGGTTGAATAAACAGAGAAATGATAGCCGTATTGGTCAGACCAAGCATCTGTCAATTCCTTCATTCGTTTGATAATGGCAATCGTGAAATCCTTGGCTTCTGGATTGTCCTCCCAGTGACCACCGTAGAAAACTGTTGCGACTTCATAGAGTCCGATATAGCCCAACGAAATGGTCGCTCTGCGATTTTTGAAAACCTCATCCACCGCATCGGTCTTGGCCAGTCGCTTGCCAAAAGCCCCATACTGATACAAAATCGGTGCATTGGCAGGTGTCGCCTCCTTGACCCGCTCCACACGATAAACCAAGGCATCCTTAGCAATGGCCATGCGTTCTGCAAAGATTTCCCAGAATTTGTCCATGTCGCCCGCTGATTCCATAGCAATCCGTGGCAGATTGACGGTCACAACACCCAAGTTCATCCGCCCAGATGTCACATCCTGACCGTTTTCATCCTGCCAACCTTGGAGGAAAGAACGGCAACCCATTGGCACCTTGAAGGAGCCGGTCAACTCAACAATCTTGTCATAAGACAGCATATCTGGGTACATCCGCTTGGTTGCACATTCCACCGCCAGCTGCTTGATGTCATAGTTGGGCGAATCAGGCTCCAAGTTCAAGCCTCGTTTAACTGTAAAAATCAGCTTGGGAAAAATGGCCGTCCGACCTTCCCGTCCCAGACCCTTGATACGAATGTTGAGAATGGCCTTTTGAATCTCCCGTTCAAACCAGGAAATTCCCAAACCAAAACCAAGCGAAGTAAAAGGCGTTTGTCCATTGGAAGTAAAAAGGGTATTGATTTCATACTCCAAGGATTGCATGGCATCGTAGATATCCTTTTGGGTCTTGGCACGGGCGTAGTCTTCCTGTTTGTCTGGCAAGACCCAGTCTTTCGCTTCCTTCAAATGCTTCTGATAATTGAGTTCCGCATAGGGAGCCAAAACCTCATCGATACGGTCAGCCGAGCAACCCCCATACTGGCTAGATGCCACATTGGCAATAATCTGCGAAATCTGTGCCGTAGCCGTCTGAATCGACTTGGGACTTTCCACATCCGCATTACCAATCTTAAAGCCCTGAGCTAACATGCCCTTGAAATCAATCAAGCAGCAGTTGGTCATGGGAGTATAAGGACTATAATCCAAGTCGTGGTAATGAATGTCACCTTTTTGGTGGGCATTAGCTACATGGGCAGGCAAGAGCTTGAGACCGATAGACTTACCAACGATACCTGCCGTCAAATCCCGCTGAGTATTGAAAACATCCGCATCCTTATTGGCATTCTCATTGACCAAGGCCTGATCCTTGCTCAGCAACTTGTGGATTTCAAAGTTAATATCGGTCGCCTGATGACGTCGAAAATCCCGCTGGGTCCGATATTGGATATAGCGCTCTGCTAGCTCATACAAATGAGCCTTGAGCAACTCCTGCTCCACAATGGTCTGAATTTCATAAATCTGAATGTCGTCTGTAAAACGACGACCAATCTCTTGCAGGCTTGCCCCTAAAACCAGCTGCAGACCAGCCTCTGACACAGGGTGTTCCAATTCCTGATTGGCCCGCGAAAGAGCAGAAAAAATCTTTTGCTCATCAAAGGACACCGTCCGACCGTCCCGTTTCAAGACGACTAAATTCAGTTTTTCTACATCATTTTCTCGCTTCTTCATCTGACTGGCCTCCATTTTTCACTGCTACTAGTGTAACATTTCACAAATTAAAAATCAATATCTTGTGTTAAAAAATATAAAAGTGATAAATTTACACAAAATATAGATTCTATTTCTGAAAAACAAATGAAAACAAGAGCCTATTCTGACTCTTGTTTTCTGGTCCATAAGAAGTACAAATTGATGGCACAGGCCACTAAAATCACAGCAGGCCAAAGCAAGTTGATGACAGGAATTCTGCCAACATTCACCGCAAGAAAGAGGATATTCCACACCACTCCCAAGCTATAGACAATCGTCAAAATAATTTTCATAAAACACTCCAACAAAATGATAGTGCTATTATACTACAAACGACCGTTAATGTCCTTGATTTGCCGCTCCATTTTCCGATGGTTTAGGAAAAATAGCAGAGCGTATACCAAGACAAAGATGAGCCAGAAAAAGAGAAGGGCCCCAAGTTTCACGGGAAACCAGCCAGCCAAAATACCCAGCGGTGTAAAGCCTAAAACCGTGATGCCAAAATGCGTTGCCGTCATTCGCAAAAGGCTCCAGTCCTGTTCAAAAATTTTGTCTGCCAACTGAAACAAAATCCCGATTGCCGCCCAAATGACTACACAAATCAGCATGACAGTTACTTGACTAAAGTTGCTCAGGTAGTAAGCACCCATGGTTGAAAAGGGATTGAGAGGAAGGTAGGTTCCCTGTCCGAAGACAGCTGATGTGATAATGGAGATAATGGTTCCGATAGCGATGCCTAAACTGGCTGATAAGATATATTTTTTCATAGTCCTAACCTTTCTTTGATAACTTTTAGATAGCGACGGGATGAGTAGGTGACTGAGCCATTTTTCATGACCAGTTTGACCAGACCGTTGGCGGTCAGCTTGAGGTGGTCCAGTTGCTTGATGTGAATGATTTCCGACTGGGAGATTTGTAAGAAGTTTGCCGGCAAGTCCTCCTTAACCTGATATAAGCGTAGGTTGGAAGTATAGACATTTTCTACGGTTTCCACTTGCAAGAGCCTATCTTCTAGATATAGCCTGACAATCTCATCATGTTCCACAAGATAAACTTGTTCCCCTTTTTTGACGGTTAGACTGGACCTCTGCTTATCCAAGTTTTGAATATAGGTCATCAAGTGACTAACCTGCTCAGACATAGCCTGTGCTTCAATAGTCACCAAATCTTCCAAAATTTCTGGTGAAATAGCTAATTTTACTTTCATCTTCTCTCCCTTCTCTTTCTGACCCTATTAAACACCATTTCTGTACTGGTTTCAAGGGGTTTTGGCTATGTGGTCGTTTTCCAGCGCTAAACGGCAAAAAAGGGAGTGGGACAAAAATCGGTAACCCGCAGGGTTCGATTTTGTCGTCCCACCCCCGCACAGTTGAGTAGGGCTGTAAAAGCTGATAAAATCAGCTAATTAGAGCCCACTCAACCACTGCGTCAAGTTTAACTATTGAAAAAACAAGGAGGCCAGGACTTTTGTCCAAGCCTCTTCAATCATCTTATAATTTCTTCTTCAACTCCGCCACCGCCATCATGACTTCCATAGGGGTCATATTGTAGACGTCCAGTTTTGCCAGTTCATCGAGGACTGGGTGAGAAGGTGTGTCTGCGAAGAGGTCGAGTTGACCTGACGGCTCTTCCACAACTGTCGGAGCTGGTTTTGCTGGTGCAGTAGGGGCTTGGTTTTCAAGCGTCTGCAAAATCCTGTCCGCCCGCTGCAATAACTCCTCTGGCATTCCCGCAATCTTAGCCACATGAATCCCGTAGGACTTATCGGCTGGGCCTGGAGCAATCTTGTGGAGGAAGGTCACTTGTCCGTCCTCCTCCCAGGTCGATACATGGACATTTTCAAGGCCTGACAGGGTCTGGCTTAGCTCGGTCAACTCGTGGTAGTGGGTAGCAAAGAGGGTCTTGGCCCCAATCTTGTCATGGATGTACTCAATAATAGACTGGGCTAGAGCCATACCATCGTAGGTGGCTGTCCCCCGCCCCAGCTCATCAAAGAGAATGAGCGACTGGTCTGTTGCCAGACGGACTGCCTTGTTGGCCTCCATCATCTCCACCATAAAGGTCGATTGACCGCTGACCAGGTCATCTGCCGCCCCAATACGGGTGAAAATAGCATCAAAGACTGGCAGGGTTGCCTGGTCTGCTGGTACATAGGAACCCATCTGCGCCAAAATGACGATAACCGCCAGCTGACGCATATAGGTCGATTTACCACTCATGTTAGGCCCTGTAATCAGCTGCATGGTCGTCGCCTGATCCAGCTGGATAGAGTTGGGAATATAGGTCTGCTTGCCCATGACCTTCTCGACCACCGCGTGCCGTCCGCACTCAATGTCCAACAGCTTATCCGCATTGAACTGTGGGCAGACCCAGTGTTGCTGCTCCGCGACAACTGCAAAGGCCTGCAAGACATCGATGGTTGCAATGGTCCGAGCCAACTTCTGCAGGCGGCTGATGTATTTTTCAACCTCTTGGCGAATCCGCATGAAAATCTCGTACTCCAAGTTAGACGACTTATCACGCGCCTCCAACATCTGCCCTTCGATCTTAGCCAACTCTTCCGTTCCATAGCGCTCCGAGTTTTTCAAGGTCGCCTTACGGAAAAAATGGTCCGGAACATTGCCCAGATTAGAATTGGTCACATGGAAGTAGTACCCGTCTTTTTTATTGTAATCAATCTTGAGATTGTTGATACCAGACGCTTCACGCTCCTTGGCCTCAATCTCCGCAATCCAGCCCGCCCCCTCACGCATGACCAGACGGTACTGATCCAGCGTTTCGTCAAAGCCCGTACGGATGATATTTCCATCTGTAATAGCCCCTTGGGCTTCTGGGTCAATAGCAGAGCTGATGAGAGCATGCAGTTCTGGAATTGGGTCCAGACCAGCTACCAAGCTAGCCAGAGCAGACTGGTCCATTTGTAGCAAGATATTCTTGATAGCAGGGACATTTCCAAGGGTCTGAGAAAGTTGCAAGAGATCCTTGGGCAAGGTCTTACCAAAGGATACCCGACTGGCCAAGCGTTCGATGTCATAGACACCCTTCAAGGCCTCCACCAAGTCACTCCGCTCAAAGAAGTAATCCAGAAAAACCTGTACCACAGCCTGCCGACTTTCAATCCGCTTGAGGTCAATCAGTGGTCTGTCAATCCAAGCTCGCAAAAGCCGCATACCCATAGCTGTCTTAGTTTCATCCAACAGCCAGTACAAGCTACCATGTTTCTTGCCTGTCCGTCCATTTTCAAGCAAGTCCAGACTGGACTTGGTAGCGTAGTCCATTTGCAGATAGTCCTTGATTTCATAGTGGACCACCTTCTGCAAGTGGCTCAGATCTCGCATTTGAGTTCGATGTAGGTAGCTGAGGAGTTTACCTGCCGCAGCTTTTTCCAAGTCTGTCAGGGAGTTGTCAATCAGCTGGACATCTGCCGTCACCTCATCCTCAAAAGAGAGCAGGAGGTTCATCTGGTTCGAAAAGACCTGCTCTTCTTCCTCCGACAGAGCATAGCCGATAACCAATTCACGCGCCCGCAAGTTACGGATTTCACCGCAAAGACTGGTAAAATCATCTAGGCTAGTCACGAAAAACTGACCGGTTGACACGTCCATGTAAGAAAGAGCAAATTGCACGCCATGACGGTCAATGGTGACCAGGTAGTTGCTGTCGGCTCCCATTTTTGAGGAATCCGTAACTGTACCAGGTGTGATGACTTGCACCACTTCCCGCTTGACCACACCAACTGCCTGCTTAGGATCTTCCATCTGCTCGGCAATGGCTACCTTGTGCCCCAGTTCAACAAGGGTATCAATATACTGCTGGGCTGCATGATAGGGAACACCTGCCATAGGAATGGGATTTTCCGCATTTTTATTCCGACTGGTCAAGGATAGTTCCAAAATCTGTGCAGCCTCTACTGCATCCTCGTAAAACAATTCATAAAAGTCACCCATGCGAAAGAGCAAAAAAGCATCTGGATAGTTTGCTTTGATATCCAGATACTGCTGCATGCCTGGAGAAATTTTCTCTACTGCCATTCTTCCTCTCAATTCTACTCCAAATAATGATTGATCTCAGCTTCGACCTGCTGGGCTGCCTCTTCATCACGACAGATAACCAACAGAGTATCTGCACCAGCCAAGGTTCCCAAAATAGACGACGGCTTCTCTGCGTCAATAATATTAGCCATCAAGGCCGCTTCACCCAAGTCAGAATGAAGGACCAAAATAAAACTCGCCCGCTCAACCTTATAAGCATATTGTGCCAATAATTCAACGAAATTCACTCCCTCTTCTTCAATCGCTAAAGAATAGAAGGAACGACCATTCTCATGAATTTTGATGACACCCAATTCACGCAAATCACGGGACAAGGTTGTCTGAGTTACAATAATCCCCTGACTCTCAAGCCTTTTCTGAATATCCGTTTGGCGTCCAATCTTCTCTTGATGAATCATGTTTTTTATCAATTCATGTCGCCCTGCTTTATTCATCATCTTACCTCAGAATGTATATTTATAAAAATATTATAACACTTTTCACCGCTATTGGCCTAGAAATGTGATAAAATAGAATCAATAACGTTGGAGGAAATCCTATATGAATCAAAAACAAGTGATTGCAGAAAGACTAGCTGCCATCCTTCCGAGTTTGGAAGTAGAAGCTATCTACAATCTGCTAGAAAAACCGAAATCATCAGAAATGGGTGACATCGCCTTCCCTGCCTTCTCACTTGCCAAAGTAGAACGAAAGGCTCCACAGGCTATCGCCACAGACATCGTTGAAAAACTAGACACTACTGGCTTTGAGAAGGTTGTAGCTACCGGCCCTTACGTCAACTTCTTCTTGGACAAGGCTGCTATCTCCCACCAAGTCTTGACAGATGTTATTACTGAAAAAGACCAATACGGTAAACTCAACATTGGTCAAGGACGCAATGTAACCATCGACATGTCTAGCCCAAACATTGCCAAACCATTCTCAGTTGGACATTTGCGTTCAACCGTTATCGGAGATGCCCTTGCCAACATCCACGAAAAACTAGGCTACAAGCCAATCCGTATCAACCACTTGGGTGACTGGGGCAAACAATTTGGTATGTTGATTGTTGCCTACAAACTCTGGGGTGACAAGGCTGCGGTCGAAGCTGACCCAATCTCAGAACTTCTTAAACTCTATGTCCGTATCAATGCTGAGGCAGAAGAAAAACCTGAGTTGGACGACGAAGCACGCCAATGGTTCAAAAAATTGGAAGACGGCGACCCAGAAGCGCATGAATTGTGGCAATGGTTCCGTGATGAGAGCTTGGTCGAATTTAACCGCATCTACGACAAACTTGATGTAACATTCGACAGCTATAACGGCGAAGCCTTCTACAACGATAAGATGGACGAAGGCATCCAAATCTTAGAAGAAAAAGGACTTCTTCAAGAGTCTAAAGGTGCCAAAATCGTTGACCTTGAAAGCTACAATCTTCCACCAGCCCTTATCATGAAGACAGATGGCGCTACCCTCTACATCACGCGCGATATGGCAACAGCTATGTACCGCAAGCGCACCTATGACTTCGTGAAAAGCATCTATGTCGTTGGTCAGGAGCAAATCAACCACTTCAAGCAACTCAAAGCCGTTTTGAAGGAAATGGATTTCGACTGGAGCGACGATATGACCCACATCACCTTCGGTCTAGTGACCAAGGACAAGAAAAAGCTCTCTACTCGTAAAGGAAACATCATCCTGCTCGAGCCAACACTTGACGAAGCTATTTCACGCGCCCTTACTCAAATCGAAGCTAAAAACCCTGACCTTGAAAACAAGGAAGAAGTGGCACACGCAGTTGGTGTCGGCGCTGTGAAGTTCTACGACCTCAAGACCGACCGTGACAACGGCTACGACTTCGACTTGGAAGCTATGGTTTCCTTCGAGGGTGAAACAGGTCCTTATGTACAATACGCATACGCCCGCATCCAGTCTATCCTACGCAAGGCAAACTTTGTACCAAACGCAGAAAATGAC
Organism: Streptococcus suis; assembly: GCF_002960625.1. GTDB lineage: Bacteria > Bacillota > Bacilli > Lactobacillales > Streptococcaceae > Streptococcus > Streptococcus suis_T. The sequence goes on along the minus strand of NZ_POJH01000030.1, from coordinate 83,196 downwards.
TACAAACTGGCTGACGCAGAAAGCTGGGACATCATCAAGCACATCCAAAACTTCTCAAACGTTGTAGAACGTGCTGGTGACAAATTTGACCCATCCCTCATCGCTAAATACGCTATTAACCTAGCTCAAGCCTTCAACAAATACTACGCCCACACGCGTATCTTGGATGAAAGCCCAGAGCGTGACAGCCGCTTGGCACTTGCCTACGCAACTGGTGTCGTCCTAAAAGAAGCCCTTCGTCTTCTTGGCGTAAAAGCCCCAGAGAAAATGTAATACTAAACTATCCTCAATCCTATTGGTTGAGGATTTTTTATCATCAGCGACAAAAAAATTCTCAAAAATTATCAGACAAGTGCGAATAGATGTAGCGAGGGGGAATAACCCCCTACAAAAAATCATCAAAGGAGTCTGAATGACACAACAAGCACTTTCAACAAACCAACCACGCTTTTCTATCCGCACCTATTCTCTAGGCGCTACCTCCGTCCTACTAGCCTACGCTTGTTTGGCAACGGGACCCGTCGCTAGTGCCAACACAGGAACAGAAACAAGTACAAGCGCAGGCTTAGCTACCGTCCAGACCTCGACAAGTAGTTCTACAGGACAGGAAATACCTACACAAATCACTCAGCCAACTACCCCACAAACAGGAACTGAACAAACAACCACAAGCACTACAACTAACCCAAGCAACTCTGGGCAAACCGACCAAACTTCTCAGGAAAAGATTGAAACAGGAACAAGCACATCAGCCGGTCAACAAACACAGCTGACTATTCCCGAAACTAATCAAGCTAAGACAGCAAGTTCCCAAACAAGTTCCCCACAAACAACACCTACAACTAAGGACAACCAGACATCGACTGTCCCTGCAAGCAGTAGCCATCCCCAGACAAGTACGCCATCAACAAGTAGCTCTGCCATTTCCCAAAAAACAAACACCCAAACACAAACCAACACCACCAGAACTCGACCGACTACCCAAACTCGTACTGCCAGCACACGTTCTAGCTCCACCAGTGCCTTGGGGGATGATTATCCTTATACAGCGGTTGACGCTATTGACCCCTGGAGGCTCTACACCCGTCAATGTACTTCTTTTGTAGCCTTTCGCCTCAGTAAAGTCAACGGTTTTGAAATCCCACCAGCTTACGGTAATGCGGATGTCTGGGGATACCGAGCGCAGCGTGAAGGTTACCGCGTGGATATGAACCCTGCCGTGGGAGCAGTAGCTTGGTGGACCTCCCCTATGCACGTTGCCTGGGTATCTAGCATCCAAGGGGACATGGTAGAAATCGAAGAATACAACTACAGTCCTCGCTTCACTTACAGTAGACGACTGATTCATAAAAACTCTGTCAGTGGCTATATTCACTTCAAGGACCTAGCTGGCTCGCCTGTCAGTCAGACCAGTCCTGCACCTACTCAGACGCACACATCTGGCTTAGCAAACAGCGGTACCTATACCTTTACCCAGCAAGCACCAATCAAGGCTCAAGCCAAGCAATCTAGTACAACCTTAGATTACTATTATGCTGGCGAAAGCGTTCGCTACGACAGGGTTCTAACAGCTGACGGCTACCAGTGGCTTAGCTACCTCAGCTACAGTGGACAAAGACGCTACATTCCTATCAAACAAGTACAGTCCTCCCCTGCACCACAGCAGCCAATTGTATCAACTCCTACAAAACCTCAAGGAACAATCCACATTACAAATATCAATCAAGCAGAGGGTAGTTTTGAAGTTATCATCACCAATGTAAAATCTCCCAAAACTATCAAATCAGTATCTATTCCAATTTGGTCAGATAATAATGGGCAAGATGATATCATCTGGTATCCTGCTCAGCGACAAAACGATGGCAGCTACAAGGTAAACGTTCAAGCAAGTAAACATAAAAATGACCGAGGACTCTACCACATCCATGTCTATTACACAGATTCCTCAAACAAACTCGAATTCATTACTGGAACTACAACTCAACTAACAGCAATATCTCAACAAACCAATCAAACAAACAGTAATTTACCAGCATCGGGTACCTATTATTTCAAGAGCAAAGCCATTGTCCGCAATCGCCCTAGCCAGTCCGCAAGTGAAATCACCTACTACGGTGCTGGTTCTTCTGTCCGCTATGATCGGGTCGTCACAGCCGAGGGCCGCCAGTGGATTAGCTATATCAGCTATTCAGGAGCTCGTCGTTACATTGCTATCCCATAAAATAAAAGAAACTGCAGGGTCAATATGAACCATGCAGTTTTTTGGATTTTTAAATATCAGTAGAATTGATAGCTGTACTTGGTTTCTCTTTTGGCTTACGCAGATGGAAGAAAATGGTCACACCAAAGTAAATGGCAAATAGGACAATGTTAAGGATGTAAGCCCCTAGCATGCCTGCTGCTGTCACATCACGCACGCCTGCATCTGAGTAGAGGTTGGCAATCCCTTTACTTGCTAGGTAGTTATAGGTATTCAGCAACAAGGTTGAAAAGAGATAGCCAATGTAAAGATAAGAAGCCAGCTCATTTTTCTTCTTGAAGAGGAAAACAATGACCGCAATCAATAGACCAAACAGGACTAGGGCTGCAATCTTTTGAAGAATACTATTCTGAAGATTGGCTGTTTCGCGCGAAACAAGAATTAACTCTTCCACATCAATCCCAACAGCTCCCTGCATAGCTGTGCGAAGTTGCTCCTCGTTAAATGTCTTAACAAAGGCACTGAACAGCCTTAAAATACAGGCAATACTGGATAGTATCACAAAAATATACAGATGAATTGGTCTTTTCATATAAGCACCTCCTAATTTTAGTCTTATTCTACTCCAAAAAACATGCTTTGTCAATGTGATTTTGTGAACAAATTGAAAAATATATATTAAAATGCTATAACAAAGAAAAGTAGCAAGGAGGAAAAGTGATGAAACATTTCAAAAAATACTACTGGCTATACTTATATCTCTACCTACTCTTTTATCATTTTTTAAAATTACTCTTCCCTGACCTCACTGATATCCTAGCTGCTATCGGTTTTTGGAGCCTTGTTGTCGCCCTGCTCTATACCATCTACTACTGGATTTCCTACTGGCTCTATGTCCGTAAACAGAAGAAATAAGAACAATCTCCTCTAAGTTAGACCTAGGGGAGATGATTTTTATCTAGAGGCAAGATTTTGGAAAAGTTGAAAAGACAAATCAATAATGGCGACTATCTAATCTTCAATCTCTATACCCATCACCAACCTTTACAAAAAACCACCAGCCTAGACTGATGGTTCTGTCATTTCTTCTTTTTTAGCCTTGACAATGGCGTTCTCACGGCGGTAGGTCACTGTCAAATCAAGCAAGTCTGCCTCAATGGCAGGAGTGAGCTGGTCGGCAGTCATCCGCCAAGTCCAGTTACCACCAAGGGTGTTTGGCAGGTTCATACGAGCTGACCCATCCAGACCAAGCAAGTCCTGCATGGTAGCCACGGCCATAAAGGCAGGTGAGCCGAACAGCAAACGGAACAGAGCATGGCTAACCCTTTCATCCTCACGGCGATTGCTATACTTGTCTAAGAATTCCTTGCCCTCGTCAGACAGTTCATTCTCATACCAACCCAGAATGGTATCATTATCATGGGTGCCAGTATAGGCTACGACATTGTTGCGGTGGTTGTGCGGCATTTCAATGCTGTCACCCTCAGGGTCAAAGGCAAACTGCAAGACTTTCATGCCTGGGAACCCAGTCCTTTCACGCAATTGAATGACCTTATCTGTCACTGTTCCCAAATCTTCCGCGATAATATTCAAATCGCCCAAGTGGTACTTGATGGTTTCAAAGAGTTCGAAACCTGGTGCTTCCACACGGTAGCCATTGACCGCTGTTTCTTCCCCTGCTGGAATTTCCCAGAAAGAAGCAAAACCGATAAAGTGGTCGATCCGTACCATGTCATAAATCTTGAAGGATTCACGCAAACGAGCCACCCACCAAGTAAATCCATCCTGCTTCATAGCTTCCCAGTCATAAATTGGATTGCCCCAGAGCTGACCGATTTCTGAAAAGGCATCTGGTGGACAGCCGGCAACCACACTTGGCTTGCCTTCTTCGTCTGTCTTGAAGAAGTGTGGATTGGCCCACATATCCGCAGAATCAGCCGCGATATAAATCGGCATATCCCCAACAAACTCAACACCTTTGGCATTGGCGTAAGCCTTCAAAGCATGCCACTGACTGAAGAACAAATACTGGGTGATGCGATGGTAATCCATCTGCTCCGCTAAGAGCTGACGGTAATACTCTAATGTATCATGATAGCGCAGGCGAGCTCCTTGATCCTCCCAATCAATCCAGGGCTTATTATCAAAATGCTCTTTGATAGCCATGTACTCTGCAAAAGTGTGCAACCAAAAGCCATTTTCCTCAGCAAAAGACCAGTAATCCTCTGGCAACCCCTCTGCCTTTATCGCTTTCACAGCCTTTTCCAAGACAGGACGCCGACCATAAAATACCTTGGCATAATCCACTTCTGTATCCTTGTCGCCAAAGTCAATTCCAGCTAGATCCTCCTCGGTCAACCAACCCTTTTCAATCAGAAAATCAAAATCGATAAAGTGAGTATTGCCCGCAAAGGCAGAGAAAGACTGGTAAGGCGAGTCACCATAACTAGTCGTTCCCAAAGGCAAAATCTGCCAGTAGCGTTGCTTAGTTCTTTCTAAAAAATCAACAAAATCATAGGCAGCCTGTCCCATAGAACCAATGCCGTATTTTCCAGGTAAAGATGAAATGTGCATGAGCACTCCACTTTGGCGTTCTTTCATAAAATCTTCCCCATATCTTTCTAGATAATCATAAATAAGATGCAAACGATTGCTTTTTATCATTATATAATGAAAACGGTAACAAATCAAGCTTTTTCACAATTATATCAGTCAATTTCAGCAATTTTTTCATGTTTCTACATTATATAACAAAAGTTTATCCGACATTTTATATTGACCTAAAAAATTTTTTAAAAATTTTTATAAAAACGCTTGCAAACGGATTCATAATAGTGTATAATAAAGTCAACTTAGGAAAACGTTTGCGCTAGTGGACGTTTCACAATAAACCATTTATTCTTGGAGGGAAGAATATGAAACACAAACTTCTTAAGAGCGTTGCTCTTCTAGCTGCATCTACTGCTGTCTTGGCTGCTTGCTCAAGCTCATCATCCACTTCAAGCTCTTCTGCTGAAGGCGGAAAAGAGTTGACAATCTACGTTGATGGTCAATACGAAGCATACATCAACGAAGCAAAAGCTGCCTTTGAAAAAGAAAATGAAGGCGTAACTGTTACAGTGAAGACTGGTGATGCTCTTACAGGTTTGGACAACTTGTCACTTGACAACCAATCAGGTTCAGCTCCAGACGTGATGATGGCACCATACGACCGTGTAGGTAGCCTTGGGGCAGAAGGTCAGCTTTCAGAAGTGAAATTGGCTGAAACAAGCAATACAGATGACACTACTGAAACATTGGTAACTTCTGGCGGTAAAGTTTATGGTTCACCTGCCGTTATCGAAACATTGGTTGCTTACTACAACAAAGACCTTGTTTCTGCAGCACCAAAAACATTTGCTGAATTGGAAGAATTGGCAAAAGACAGCAAATACGCATTTGCTGGTGAAGAAGGTAAAACTTCAGCCTTCCTAGCTGACTGGACAAACTTCTACTATGCATATGGACTTCTTTCTGGTTACGGTGGTTATGTATTCGGTGAAAATGGTACAGATCCAAAAGACATCGGTCTTGCCAACGACGGTGCTATTAAAGCTATCGAATACGCTAAAACTTGGTATGAAAAATGGCCTCAAGGTCTTCAAGACGCATCTGCCGCTGGTAACTTGATCCAAACTCAATTTACTGAAGGCAAAACAGCTGTTATCATCGATGGTCCATGGAAAGCTTCTGCTTTGAAAGATGCTGGTGTCAACTACGGCGTTGCTACTATCCCTACACTTGCTGACGGCAAAGCATACTCAGCATTCGGTGGTGGTAAGGCTTGGGTTATCCCTGCAGGTTCTAAAAACCCTGACTTGGCTCAAAAATTCGTTGACCACTTGACTTCTACTGAACAACAAAAAGCATTCTACGATGCTACAAACGAAGTTCCAGCTAACACTGAAGCTCGTGAGTATGCAGTAAGTAAGAACGATGAATTGACAACTGCTGTTGTAGAGCAATTTGCTTCTGCACAACCAATGCCAAACATCTCAGAAATGAGCACAGTTTGGGAACCAGCTGCCAACATGCTCTTTGAAGCAGTAAGCGGTAAGAAAGATCCTAAAACTGCTGCTACTGACGCTGTGAAATTGATTGAAGACACAATCGCACAAAAATACGGCAACTAGTCATTCTTAAGTAGGACTGGGATTTCTTCCCAGTCTACTTTGTTAATAAGAAACTAAAAAGTATATTGATATTTAGGACTGACCTAAAGGAGATTACAACTATGAAACAAAATCCAAATAAGGCACTCCTTTTGTCCCTGATTCCTGGTCTTGGACAAATCTATAACAAGCAAAAAGCAAAAGGCTACATTTTTCTTGGCGTAACGCTGGCTTTCCTGATTTACTTTATTGTAATCGCAGCTGGTGAAATCGGAAACTTGATTACTCTGGGTAGCCAACGTGGTCGTGACAACTCTCTCTTCATGCTGATTCGTGGTTCCTTCCACCTCATCATTACAGTTGTCTATCTTGCTTTTTATGCCCTCAACTTGAAGGATGCCCGCGATACAGCCAAACGAATCAATAATGGCATTCCTGTAGCCGTTACATTGCAAGATATGGTAAAAGGTATCTATGAGAATGGTTTCCCTTATCTCTTGATTATCCCTTCTTACATTGCCATGACCTTTGCCATAATTTTCCCGGTTGTGGTGACTCTCTTCATCGCCTTTACCAACTACGATTTCCAACACCTACCTCCTGGTGCTCTTCTAGATTGGATTGGCTTTACTAACTTTACCAATATCTGGAAACTCAGCACCTTCCGTGCAGCCTTTGGTTCTGTCTTAGGCTGGACAATCATCTGGGCCTTGGCTGCGTCAACTGCACAGATTGTTATCGGTATCCTGACAGCCATCATTGCTAACCAGCCATTTATCAAAGGAAAACGCATCTTCGGTGTTATCTTCTTGCTCCCATGGGCTGTTCCAGCCTTCGTGACTATCTTGACCTTCAGTAACATGTTCAACGATAGTGTCGGTGCCATTAACACACAAGTATTGCCATTCCTAAGCAAATTCTTGCCATTTATCGACAACTTCCTTATTCCATGGAAAACAGATCCATTCTGGACTAAGGTTGCCCTGATCATGATGCAGGCTTGGCTTGGTTTCCCATATATCTACGTCTTGACCTTGGGTATTTTGCAATCTATTCCAAACGATTTGTACGAGGCTGCCTACATTGATGGGGCAAGTGCCATTCAAAAATTCCGTAGCATTACCTTGCCAATGATCTTGGCAGTGGCTGCTCCTACTCTGATCAGTCAGTACACCTTCAACTTCAACAACTTCTCTATCATCTACCTCTTCAATAACGGTGGACCTGGTAGCGTCGGTGGTGGTGCTGGTTCGACTGACATCTTGATTTCATGGATTTACAAATTGACAACTGGTACTGCTCCTCAGTATTCAATGGCAGCTGCGGTTACCTTGATTATCTCTATGATTGTCATCAGTATCTCTATGATTGCCTTCAAGAAATTAAACGCCTTTGAAATGGAGGATGTATAAGATGAAAGTATCTGTGAAAACTAGACGCATACTCAATCAGACTTTTACCTATCTCTATCTGATTGCCCTGTCTATCATCATTATCTACCCTCTATTGATTACCATCATGACAGCCTTTAAATCAGGCAACGTGGTAGCTTTCAAGCTGGAACCAATCCAGTTTACTTTGGACAATTTCAAAGGACTATTTAGCGAAACTCTCTACGGTACCTGGTATCTCAATACGCTCATTATCGCAATCTTGACAATGCTTATCCAAACCAGTATAGTGGTATTAGCTGGTTATGCTTATAGCCGTTATAACTTCATCGCTCGTAAACAGAGTTTGGTCTTCTTCTTGATTATTCAAATGGTGCCAACAATGGCTGCCCTTACAGCCTTCTTCGTTATGGCCCTCATGCTCAATGCCCTCAACCAAAGCTGGTTCCTCATCTTCCTTTATGTTGGTGGTGGTATCCCAATGAATGCATGGCTCATGAAAGGTTATTTCGATACAGTGCCAATTTCTCTCGATGAATCTGCAAAACTAGACGGTGCTGGTCACTTCAGACGTTTCTGGCAAATCGTTCTTCCACTTGTTCGTCCAATGATTGCTGTACAGGCACTCTGGGCCTTCATGGGACCTTTTGGAGATTACATCCTATCCAAATTCTTGCTTCGTGAAAAAGAATTTTATACTGTAGCAGTCGGTCTTCAAACCTTCATCTCTGATGTAAAAAACTTGAAGATTGCCTACTTCGCGGCAGGTGCTATCCTCATCGCCCTCCCAATCAGTATCCTATTCTTCTTCCTACAAAAGAACTTTGTATCTGGTTTAACAAGTGGTGGTGACAAGGGGTAACCCTGTCCCACCTTTTCCCTTTTTAGACAGAGCCAAAATTTTTATGAAAGGTACAACACATGATTCCCTACCCATTCTCTTATTTTTCCAGTATTTTTTCTCCTAGAAAAATGTTTGCCAACCGCGGATGGATGAAAGTCTGGCAAGGTCTATTTACTACGCTCTTTTTAGTGTCCCTCCTAGTCATTCCCAGCTCACTCCAAACGGTCAGCTTGGAAACCTATCCGCTGGAAAACTTTGTAGAAGGAGTGTATCAACCGCTCAATGAGGATGTCATGAATGACCTTAGCCAACATGTAGCTATTGAAAATGGACAATTCACCTATACAGGAAATAGTAGCTGGGAGCAGGTTACCTTTGGTGAAACAGTGCCTACAAGTTCTGATTTCTCCTACCAATTTGGCCAACAAAGTCTGACCATTCGAAAAGGGCAGGATATCCTAACCCAGCTCAGCTACGATGGACTGACAAATGCTGATTTTTCGAGTAAGGAAAGATTGACCACCGCCCTTTCAAAGAATTGGTACCAAGCCAATCGGGCAATAGTTGGGCTGAGCATTACCTTGGTATCAACCATGATTTTGGCCACCAATCTCCTCTTTATTCTACTGGGTGCAAGTGGCTTTCTCTACCTGACTAAAAAATCCCGTTTCTTCCATTTTCATACCTTTAAAGAATGTTTCAATTTCTCCCTACATTGCTTAGGACTACCAACCATTTTAGCCTGCTTGATTGGGATTTTTGGGCAGCCTGTTACAACTGTTTTGACTGTTCAAAATATCCTCTTTGTGATAGTATTGATTTGGGTATTTTTCAAAACCAAATTCAGAGATGAGATTTAGGAGGTTCCTATGCGTGCTACCATTAAAGACGTCGCTAAGTTAGCAGGTGTTTCACCTTCTACCGTTACCCGCGTCATTCAGAACAGCTCTGCTATTAGTCAAAAAACCAAAGACCTAGTTAGAAAGGCTATGGCGGATCTAAACTACCACCCCAATCTCAATGCTCGTAGTCTGGTTTCTAGCTACACACAGGTGATTGGCTTGGTACTTCCTGAAGATTCTGATATCTTCTACCAAAACCCTTTCTTCCCAACAGCCCTGCGTGGTATTTCACAGGTTGCTGCTGACCACAATTATGCGATCCAAATTTCTACTGGAAAAAATGAAGAACAGCGATTGGAAGCTATTTCTCAGATGGTCTATGGAAAACGGGTTGATGGTTTAATTTTCCTTTATTCCAAGCCAGATGATCCACTGGTCCAGCTAGCCATTCAGCATAAGTTTCCCTTCCTCATTCTCGGTAAGGCAGATTCTCCATTTATCTCCCTAGTCGATAATGACAATATCCAGGCTGGATTTGAAGCGACCAATTACTTTATCAATAAGGGCTACAAGAATATTGCCTTTGTCGCTGGTAACAAGGAACTGGTCGTTTCCCAAGACCGTTATTCCGGCTATAAAAACGCCCTCAAATCTCATAATATCCCCCTTGACGAAAACAAGGTCAAGTTTGTTTCAGGCTTCCTATTGGAAGACAGTTCCTACAAGATTTCCAAAAAATTACTCAAACAAGAGATTGATGCTATCGTCACAACCGATACTATGGTGGCAGAAGGGATTGTCAAATACCTCAACGAATTCGGTACAAAACTCCCTATCATCTCCTTTGACTCTGTCAAACCAAAATTGGATATTGAAGCCTATGTCGATGTCCACGCTATCAAACTAGGACGTGTGGCCTTCAATACCCTTCACCAAATCATCAGCGACAACAAGGAAGACAAGCAGGTCTGCTACCGCCGTGTCATTCCGCATACGATTACTGAACTTTAACCTAGAAAGGAGCCGTTCGGCTCATGGCATTACGACAATTTCAAGCATTTCTAGATGATGTAGCTACTATTCGCTTGGTTATGGAAAAACGATTTGATACCGAACACATGAGTTTTTCCCTCGAGTCCGACGATGCCACATCTCAACTTTTCATTCATTCCTGTCTAGAGGTAGAAAACCTGGTTCTCTACTATCTGACCAGCCTACACGCCTTAAATTTGGACAAGGACTATGCCATTTACGATCAAGACCGCAATAAAACAGAGCTAGGCTATGGTCATATTGTCCGCTCTGCTATTTTCGAACAAAACTATACCTATGATGGCAGTGATTTGGGGGCAACTTATAGCCCTCAGTCCACAATCTTCAAACTCTGGGCACCTATCTCCAAGCAGGTATTTTTAGTCCTTGAGGGAACACCGTATGCCATGACAAGGGGTTCAAAAGGTGTCTGGCAGGTCACAGTAGAGGGTGATTTGGACAGTCAAAGCTACCACTATCTCCACAAAGTCAATGGCGAGTGGATTTCTGTTCATGACCCCTATGCCCTTTCTTCCAAGGCTAATTCTGGCGATAGCTACGTCATCAACCCAAGTAAGCTCCACAAGGTTCGTCGTGCCAAGACTCAACGCCCTATCTCTCAGGCTATTGTCTATGAAATGAGCGTCCGTGATTTCTCCTGGCAGACAGAAGCAGGCTTCAAACACCGTAGCCAATTCCTGGGTCTAACCGAATCTCCTATCTTAGACGGTATGCAGCTTGGCATGGACTATATCAAAAACTTGGGCGTTACCCATATTCAACTCTTACCAGTGTATGATTTTGGCAGTGTAGATGAAAACAAACCCCAAGCTGTTTACAACTGGGGGTACGACCCTATGCAGTACAATCTGCCTGAAGGATCCTTCTCCAGCCTGCCAAACGACCCCTATGCTCGCATTCTAGAACTCCAAGAGGCCATTCAAGCCTATCACGATGCCGATATTTCCGTCAATATGGACGTTGTTTACAACCATGTTTATCATGCTGAGAAATACGCATTTGAACTGATTGTCCCTGGTTATTTCTACCGTTACAACGAGCATGGTATGCGGACGGATGGTACTTTCTGTGGCAACGATGTCGCTAGCGAACGCAGCATGGTCCGTAACTACATCAAGCAATCCCTCCGCCAATGGACCAGTATCTATGGTTTTGATGGCTTCCGTTTCGACTTGATGGGGATTTTGGACAGCCAAACCATCAACCAAATCCAAGAGGAATTATCAGCCATTCATCCAAATATCTATCTCTATGGCGAAGGTTGGAAGATGGCAACTGGTCTAGACTATGAAAAACTGGCACACCAGTACAATGCTGACCAGCTTCCAGAAGTGAGTTTCTTCAACGATGACTATCGGGATACCTTCAAGAAACTCTTGCTCAACCCTACCCGTCTAGTTGACAAACAACTACACGAAAAAGTGCAACATCTCCTGACTGGAAGCCGCTACAGCCACTTCATCACACCGCAACAGTCACTTAACTATATTGAGTGTCATGATAATGCAACGGCCTTTGATTACTTCCATATTGAACATCCAGACTGGACACCTCAGCAACAAAAACGGGCTGCTAGCTTTGGGCTACAATTGGTCCTCATTTCCCAAGGGATGGCCTTTATTCATAGCGGACAAGAATTCTTCCGTACCAAGGATGAAATTGATAATACTTACAATATTCCGGATAGAATCAATCGCCTAGACTGGACACGGGCTGTTCACTATAAGGAACATATTGAATTTATCCAAGAATTGATTGCCTTCCGTAAAAACAATCCAATTCTAAGTCAGGACAGCTATGAAACCATTCAAGAAACCTGTGATTTCTACTGGCTGACCGAATACGTCCTCCGCTATCAAGTCACAAATGGCGACAAGACTATCCAGTTCATTATCAACTTTGCGGATAGCGATTTTGTTTTCGAAAACGAAAAAGAGCAAACCATTCGCTTCAGCTTCCCACCAGTTGACGATAAAAAAGCCCAGCAAATTACCCTTGCTGGACAAAGTATTTGTATTTTGGAAGATAAATAGGACCTAAGACGGATGTTAGCGAAAGAAATATAGGCTATACTATAGTCACTCCTAAATATTTTTCATAAATCTCCTTAGAACTCATCAGTCATGCTGGTGAGTTTTTTGTGTACCAAAAAACAACCCAGCATAAAGCTGAGTTGTTTAGACTATGGTTGACAAATTAATAAAGATTAACTCGATTAGCCACCTTCATCCAATCATTTTTAGAAGGAATCAGTTTCTCTAGTTCCCCGATAGCATTCTGTCTATAGGTAGCAACTAACGAATTTATATTTTTATCAGCACCTGCCGCCTGCATGTTTGGCGTACTATGATTTGCTCTAACTTCAAAGATTGTCAACCCGTCTTCTTTGCGAGTTTGAACTTGGTAATCATAAACATCAAATCTCGTTTCTTTCTCTGTTCTAAGATAAGTTCTTACTACCCAATTTTTTAGAGATCGATCTTGTCGCTCTTTATCTAAGAATCGAACAGAATCAACATAGTGTTTAGATTTCTCCTTACCTCCAGAATAGTCCTTATTATTAGGTTTTATAGCAAATTCTTGCATATTTACACGCTGCTCACCATTCATATAGTAAGTTGGAATAATTACAGTATCCCCCTTCAATTTCCACTCTGATTGAGGAGCAATAATGATTGGCGGGATATACCCTCCACGACCACCAACATATGCAAATAATAATGTTTTATCTTTTGCAAGGTAAATCCACCTTGTACGAATATTATGTTCTGTAAATAAGTTGATAAAACTTGATGTATCGTAATCTAACAATGATTTATCAATGCTAATAGCATCCAACTCTATCAGTACATCTTGTAATTGATAGGTGGTTGGCTGATAAGTATTATAGGAATCAATGACAGAATCTAAATCATATTGAACAATTTGCCCAAAACTCTCCTGCTTCCCTGGAATACGAGTCCAGTCCATTACCAGTTTAAATGTTTTACTTGATGATAGTGAAAGAACATCCACAGGCGCTTCATCAATCACCTTCCTAATTCCATCAAAATCAAAGAATCTAGAAATAAATGTCGCCTTATTAGTAACATTATACAGTATATAATCTACCAACGTATCATCAATAATGCTATTTCTAGCTTCTAACTGAACTATTTCTTCGAGATCTGATTTCTTGGCTCCTGGTAGATATAGAATAAATTCTTTCTTCTCTTTAGCATCATAAGTGTCCTTATTATGTACACCGTATGGATAGGATGATTCTAATTTTACTCCATCCTTATATTCTACCTTACCAACAGGATCATAACTCAATTCCAACAATGTCATTTTGTATTTATTGTTACCGATCAATTCAGGATTCGTAAATCTACCTTTAAAATTAGAATAGAAGCGTTGTCCGTTTGGTGACTTTTCATCCTGAATACCATAATTACTGTCATGGAAGCTACCTTCAAAATGACCATTTGATTGCAATTTCAAACCAGTACCCCATGCTCCTGCACCACTTGAGAATGTGAATGGATTGGTAATGCGATCAAGAAGTAAATCATTCCCAGTTACTATGGACGTTTTATCTACATTTTCCGTTTTATCTACGTTCTCCGTTTTATTCTTGCTATCACTCTCCGCAGTAGCAGTAGTTTCTTTAGAATATGTTAGAAAAATATCTCTAATATCTAGTAGAGTCACCTCGCTCTCAAGTTCCAGTTTTCTAATTTTTTCAGCAAGCCATGGAAACTTTTCTTTAAGAGCTTTAATAATATCTATTTCCGCACCAATATTTATGAATCTATATATACTGAACTTGCCTTCGATATCTTTCCAAATAGATTTTAATACTTCTTTATCACTAATGTCCTCTATTAAATCACTTAACTTTATACTACCTTCGCCTTCAATACCAAGACCTCCCCATGGTTTAAGAGATAAAATATCTATTTGTAAAATTTCAGCAGTAATATCCATAGATGGACCGACTTGTAGCGTTGCTTCAAATTCTAAATTGCCAAGAGAAGGTTTTCCAGAACTTTCTGGTTTATTAAATTTAGGAATCCAGTTTTGCATTTCAAACTTTACTTTATTTTGAAGCTCATAACCTACTGTAATTGAAATAGAACCATCAATTGAATACTCTATAAATAATGGAATTTCAACGCTACCGACTCCAGTTGCAATTGGCAATTCCAATTTTCCTAATTCAATCGTAACAGTTCCTAAGTCTTTAAGCTTACCTGTTTTTTCGTTGCCAAACGTTAACCCTCCTGAAAGTTTTATATTTTTCTCGAACTCTAAATCTAAGTTAGCTATATCTACCGTCGGGAACCAACTATTTAATGATATAGCTTTTGAAGTAAATTTTCCTCCAACTTCAAGTTCAATTTTACCCTTCAGTTTTTCTATTTCTTTTGATAGGACCACTTCCCGACTAATTTCAATAGTTCGCAACGTACTTTCGTTACTCTCGCTCCTATTAACTACCTTTACTCCATCACTTGGGATAAAAACAGCTTCTGAAAGATCAAACTCAAATTTGTCAATATCAATATCTTTAATTACTTCAAAAATATTAGGCTGTTCATATAAGACTGTAGCTTGACCATTCTGATTAATGACTTTAGTAACTTTAATAGCCTTCAAAGTTTCATAAATCTTAGTAGGAGGGATGACTATTACATCGCCTACCTGTACGTCTAGCTCATTAGACAGTACAACTGACAATCCATTATCTTCAAGAGTTTGATAATAGGCATCATTTAGGTAGATTATCTGAGGATTCAACTGCACTCGTCCAGTTTCATCTGCAATCCGTTTACCAAGTAAAAATTGACCTTGTTCATTGATAACAAGTGGATCAGTGCCACTAATAGCCATCACTTGTGATTTAAACTGTCCCGATTCCAGAGTATAAACTTTATTAGGTACTAAATGAGTGTAGGTATAACCCTCTACATCTGTTTTAATAGTATCTACCAATTTACCATCTAAAACAACACGCACTTCATTCTCTTCTAAAGCTAGCCCTTCTTGATTATAAACATATCCAGAAACAGCAATTTTCTCGATTGGTTTACCTGTTCTATCTATTGCTTGAGTTCCAATTTTATAAACTTTTGTAATAACAGGCAATTCTCGAGTATATACTAGCTCCGTCGTATCAGCATTGTCTTCACCTTCTTGTTTTTTACGAATATTTAAAGTGACATAGGCTGCTTGAATGGATTCTAGCTGACGAGTTCCCGCCTGTAAGCTAGAATCATAAATATCTACAATTTTTACTTGAGAGAGATTAGGATTTGAAAGATTTGCCAAGTTTATGTATCGACTATCAACTTCAACTAAACGGACGATTTCTTCTTGTGGAACCTCCTTATCAAGAATTATTTCGTTAATTTCAATAGAATACGTTTCTTGAACACCAGTCGTAACTTGTTCTGCAACAGAAGGTTTATCAATAACTTCAGTTAATACTTGATGATTTTTTTCTGTTGGTCCAGTTGAAGCTGATTCACTAGATGATACCGATGTATCATTTTTTATAACAGAACTCCCTGTTCCAACCCTGATAATATGGTTCTTCGGAGCTCGCTCTTCATTTTCAGAAATAAGGTTACGTTCCGTTTCAACTCCATCAACCAAACGAATTTCCTGAACTGTAATCCGTTGTCCCATTTGACCTTCCTGCTCCACTACCGTTTGATTTGCAGGAAGTGTTGTGTCCTCTTTCAATACTACTTCAAACGGAATTTCCTCCGTCAAACGAACAGTACGTACAGTAGTATGTATCTCGACTGTTTTTAACACTTTCTCTGTTTCTGGTAAAATTGGAGTCGTGCTTGGCTGAACTCCTTCGCTTTGGCTATTTCCATCCGTTTTATTACCAGTTTCAATATCTGTTGCATTGGTGTTCGAATCGCCAATATTGGCAGCGGTTGCACCTGAAACCTGCCCATTTTCTGTGCTATCAACTCCTTCTTCAACAGAAATGCCTAAGGTAGTTGTGACTGAGGAAGAAACTTCTACACTCTCCTCCACCTGTTGCTCGCTCACAATGATTTCCTCAGAAATAACTTCCTCATTTACCGTCGGAACACTCATAGTTGCAGATGTGATTGTGGCAAAATCAAACTCACTGACTTCGTTCAAAGTTGTCTCAGCCTTCTTATAGATTTCCGTCACTGTATAGACTGTCTGTAAAATATTATCTACTGTTCGTTCTGACTTAACAGGATTACTTGTAGATACCAAAACATAGCCAGTTATATCCGTAAGTAACTGCCCCTGCTCATCAACTTTTATAGTTTCTGTTACCGTTTCCTTATTAAGATAAGTCTTCTCAGCTTCTGCTACTTCCGTAGGTTGTTCCACTATTGAGTCCGTATTAACAGAACCTTCCTTTACATCTACAGCTGGCGGAGTTGTTTGCTCTACTTGAGTAGTCGCTTCATCTACAGGATGGTCTACCACAATCTTTTCCACAGTCGATTGCTCAATCACTGCCGGAAGCGAAGTTGCTTTTGTTACTTGTTCATTTTTTTCTTCCGCTTTCTCTCTATCTTCTTGTAGGACTACTTTTTCTTCAGACTGGACAATATTCTCAGAATCTCCTAAATAACCTACAAAATTATAACCGGCTATAGTAATTTTTCCGTCTGGTAAGCTGGAACCAACTTCTAAGATACGAGTCTGGCTGTACTTGGCTAAAGTCGCCACGGTCACAGCAGATGCAGAAGTCACAACCAGGCTACCACCTACTATTGTCAGAAACATGGCAGAGCGAACAGCCTTCTTATTCTTGCGACCGACAGCTATAGCGATAATCAAAAGACCAGCACCGACAGCACCTGTCAAAAGCGAGGATACTGTACCTGTCTTAGGAAGAACATCCGAACCTGCCTTGCGATAAACCAAATAATAAGTAGCATCCGCTGTCACTTCTTTTGGCAATTCACTAACAAGCGCCTGCTTTTCTGCCTCAGTTAACTCATCCGTTGTCACATAATCGTAGCGAACAGTCGCAGTTCCACTCTCTGCCAGGACTGGTACAGCTGACACAAGACCGACTCCTAAAAGTGCAGATGCTACTCCTAAACCAGAAAACTTACGAACCCCATACCGAAAGCGCTTTCTTTCTTGTGTTCCAAAACGCTTAAAGCCATATTTCATATACAATCTCCTATATTTTTAATTTTAAATCAATTTCATTTTATACATAAAAATATTAGATGTCAAGATAGATATATGCTATTTTAGTAAAAATCGAACATTTTAAGAATTATATAATATTAAACAGAAAAACATTATTTTTATTGGGTCTTTTAAAACTAGACACATAATGTATTAGAGTAACTTCGTACCCTCAAGTCTTATATTGAAAATACTTATTTCTCAAAAAGAACTGGTGATAATACTATAAATAATATCCTGTATGATTTACAAAGACTAGAGATTTTTCCTGAAGATGATTTTAATGTCGATGAAAGAGTGGAGTCTACTATCATATCCCCATATACCACTCGTTGCATAATGCTAGTTGACTATCTTGTCTTTTACCATATATTATAAGGTAGCCGAACCATTTTTGTATCTCAGTGAACAAGATTATCTAAGACTCTTCAAGAAAAAATAAATGAATGTATAGTAAGCTTCCTTTACAGACTTATTATACATTCATTTTTGTTATCTATTGCATTTCACATCAATTCCATGATTCTCCGACCAATGCGTTCAATATCATTCTGCATACCACGCAATTCAAAGGTATCAATAACAGGGAATCCAAAGCGCTCAGAATACTGCTTGGCAGTCAGACAATATTGGTTGTTGAAATTCCGATTGCCTGAGCCAACAACCCCCAGACAGAGCTCTGCATTTGTGCCCAAAGCGATGAAATCTCCAAGGGGATTTGTTAAAATCTCCACATCTCCATTGTCCACTCCATTTCCACCTTCTAAATAAGTTGGTAGAAAAGCCACAAATGGCGCATCTAGCTGATAGAAAGGAATATCCTGCTTGACCAGGTCCTTGACATGAACCAGTTCAAGGTCCCAATCTGTCTGAAATTGGAAAAATGACTTCAAACGTTTTACAAAACTTTCCGTATTGCCACTCAAACTGATATATACCAGATAGATTTTTTTCTTCATCCTACTCACTCTCCACAAAATGCCCGATAATATTGACATTGTCCGCGACAGATACAAAAGCTCTTGGGTCTGCTTTTTTCATAATTTGCTTAAATTCACTAAACTCCGCACGAGTAATAATGGTAATCAGTACCGTTTTTTGCTCATGATTGTAGGCACCCTCCGCACCATTGATGATAGTCACACCACGATTGAGTTTCTTGTGAATTTGTTTAATAACTCGGTCTGGCTGATTGGTAATAATCATGGCCTGCATTCGCTTCTGCTTGACAAAAATAGCATCTGTCATCCGACTAGAGATGAAAAGTGCAACCATGGAATACAAGGCATACTTCCAGCCAAATGTCATCCCCGCTATCAGCATAATCATAATATTAACAATCAGGGAAATGGAGCCAACTTGCCGTCCCGTCTTTTGCCGAATGATGATGGAAACAATATCAGTACCACCACTGGATACATTATTCCTAAGTGCAAAGCCAATCCCTGTTCCTAGCATAAGTCCACCAAAAATAGCATTGACCAGAGGATCAGTTGTCAATGTGACCGGAGGCATAAACTGAATAAACAAGGAGCTAAGAGATACGGTAATAAAGGTAAAGATGGTAAACTTGTAGCCAATTTTATACCAGGCTATGACGAGCAAGGGAATATTGAGGGCATAATATACCACAGCGATTGGTAGATTCCAACCCGCATAAGAAGCAGCTAAGGCAGAAACTATCTGAGCTATACCAGTCACTCCCGATGAATAGACATTACCTGGTCGAAAGAAAAAATTGACTGCAATACTAGATAGGAGTCCATAAATAATGGACCCCGATATCCGTTCTGCATATTTTTCTCGAGAAATTCCTGAGATAACTGACCAAAACTTATTCTTTCTGGCCTTTCTTAAAAAGCCTACACGCAGTTTTCTGAAAAATTTATTCATTTTCAAGTGTGATATCTAAAGCTAATTCCTCTAATTGAGCTGATGCAACTGTGCTTGGAGCCTGTGTCATTGGATCAGATGCCTTGTTGTTCTTCGGAAAGGCAATGACTTCACGGATGTTGTCCTCACCAGCCAAGAGCATGACAAAACGGTCCAAACCGATAGCCAATCCTCCATGTGGTGGGAAACCATAGTCCATAGCTTCTAGCAAGAAACCAAACTGCTCATGGGCATCCTCTGCAGAGAAGCCAAGTGCCTTGAACATCTGCTCCTGCACCTCTTTTTGGTTGATACGAAGGCTACCGCCGCCAAGCTCATATCCATTTAGAACAATGTCATAGGCAACCGCACGTACTTGTGCCAAATCACCATCCAAATGATGAGCTGTGTCTGCTGTTGGCAAGGTGAATGGGTGGTGGGCACTCATGTAGCGTCCTTCTTCTTCTGACCACTCAAACATTGGCCAGTCCACAATCCAAAGGAAGTTGAACTTACTTTCGTCAATCAAACCTTGCTCTTTTGCCAAGCGATTACGCAAAGCACCCAAGGTATTGTTGGCAACTTCCAATTCATCTGCCACAAAGAGAACTAAGTCCTTGTCTTCCAGTTGTAAACTTGCTGTCAAGTCAGCAGTAATAGCTGTCAAGAATTTGGCAACTGGACCCGCTAGTTCCCCCTGGTCAACCTTAACCCAAGCTAATCCCTTGGCACCAAATTGTTTGGCGTACTCTGTTAATTTATCAATATCCTTACGAGAGTAGCTGTCCGCCGCACCTTTGACTACAATAGCCTTTACAACAGGTGCTTCTGAGAAGACTTTGAAGTCAACTTCCTTGACAACCTCTGTCAAGTCTTGTAAAAGCATGTCAAAACGAGTATCTGGCTTGTCTGAACCGTAGAAATTCATAGCATGGTCATAGGACATACGTGGGAATGGCAAGGTCACGTCGATCCCTTTGGTATCTTTCAAGACCTTAGCAATCAAGCCTTCTACGATGTCTTGGATTTCAACTTCATTCAAGAATGAAGTTTCTAAGTCAACCTGTGTAAACTCAGGTTGACGGTCCCCACGCAAATCTTCGTCACGGAAACACTTAACGATTTGGTAATAACGGTCAAAACCAGCATTCATCAATAGCTGCTTAGTAATCTGTGGGCTTTGTGGAAGGGCATAGAAGTGACCTTTTGACACACGAGAAGGTACCAAGTAATCACGCGCACCTTCTGGCGTTGACTTGGTCAACATTGGCGTTTCCACATCGATAAATTCAAGCTCGTCTAAGTAGTTACGAATGCTGTGGGTTACAGCTGCACGCAACTTGAAGTTGTTAAGCATTTCTGGACGACGAAGATCCAAATAGCGATAGCGCAAACGTGTATCGTCACTGGCTTCAATGCCATCCTTGATTTCAAATGGAGTTGTCTTAGCCGTGTTGAGCACTGTCAAGCTGGTTACTTGCAGTTCAACCGCTCCTGTTGGAATATTGTCGTTTGCTTGTTCGCGCTCCACAACCGTTCCCGTCACTTCGATAACGAATTCACTACGGAGGCTTTCAGCAGTTGTCATGAGATCTTGATCTACAAGTTCTGGATTGATGACCAATTGCATAATACCTTCGCGGTCACGCAAATCAATGAAAATCAAGCCACCCAAGTCACGACGGCGGCCAACCCAACCTTTCAAAGTAATTTCCTGTCCGACATGTTCCTTACGAACACGTCCAGCGTACATAGAACGTTTCATATTCTTCCTCTTTTACTGATTTTATACTTATTCATTCTACCATAAAATAGCTGATTTTTGGGGGAAATTGCCGAGAAAAAATCGAAAAACCAGCCCTAGTTGACTGGTTTGCTGTATAGCATATCCAAATGCGGAATATCATCCTCCAAATATACTTCAGAAACTGGCTTAAAGCCAAGCGATTGATAGAATTTTTCTAAATAGGCTTGGGCACCGATTTTAATCTGATTTTCTTTCCATTCATTTGTAATGTAATGGATAGCTTGCTCCATCATTGGCCGACCCAAGCCTTTACCACGATGACTTGGCTTGATGACCACACGACCGATGGAAACTTCATCATAGCTCAGACCAGCCGGTAAAATTCTCAAGTATGCAACCAACTCCCCGTTGTCTGTGCCTAAAAGATGAAGACAGTTTGGATCCTTTCCATCAACTTCAGGATAGGGACAGGCTTGTTCTACAACAAACACATTGGTCCGAAGTGTCAAGATGGTGTAAAGTTCCTGTAAACTAAGTTGGTCAAATGCTTTTATTTCCCACTGCATACATTCCTCCTAGGGCAGAATGTTGCCTGCACTTTTATAGATTTCATACCATTCTGGTCGAGTGAGTGTAATCTGACTTGCTTGTGCAATCTTGGTCAAACGTTCTGGATTCATGGACCCAACAATGGTTTGAATATTTGCTGGATGACGCAAAATCCAAGCAACGACAATTGTTTCATGTGAAACATGGTAGCGCTCTGCTATTTCCCTAAGGGTCTGATTCAGAGAAGCATAGTCAGGATGGTTGGCGAAAATCCCCTGCTGCAAATCAATCAGAAAGGGTGACCAAGCCTGAATAGTGATTTTTTTGAGCTGGCAATAATCAATCAAACCTCCATCCCGCATGGTCGCAGCATCGTCTTTCATATTGACATGGAGCCCTGCATCAATCAAAGGAGTATGGGCAGGCGAAAGTTGGAGCTGATTGACCGCTAGGGGCTGATCCAGATAGGACTGGAGCAATTCCATTTGGTAGATGTTCTGGTTGCTGACACCGAAATGTCGCACCTTACCAGCCTGCTTCAAGAGATGAAAGGCCTCTGCGACTTCTTCTGCTTCCATGAGAGCATCTGGACGGTGGAGGGCCAAAACATCAAGATATTCTGTATCCAGGCGCTTGAGAATACCATCCACTGACTCCAAGATGTAGTCTTTAGAAAAATCAAAATAGCCCTTACGAATACCGCATTTTGATTGGAGGAAAATATCCTCTCGCTTCAGTCCTGCCAATTTTGCCCCCTGGGCAAAACGAATTTCAGATTCTCCCTTACCATAAATATCCGCATGATCGAAAAAGTTGATACCTTGTTCAAGGACTGTTTTCAAGACCTGGGCTGTTTCCTTCTCGCTCAAACTTGCCATTCGCATACAACCTAGACCAATTCGTGGAACTTCTAATCCTGTTTGTCCTAATCTTTGCATCTCTGGGCCTCCTATTCTGACTTCATTATATACAAAAAAAGAGATTGTTGCCAATCTCTCACCCTCCTACAAGGTTTTCTTTTTCTGTGCCAGCTTGCTAATGCTGATCTCAATCGAATCATTGATACTGAGCAAGGTATCAATCACCTGTTTGTCCGATAAATTCGAATCTAAATCAACATTATAGACCAGCTCCAAGCTATTGCTTTTTTTAATGTTCTTAATGCTGACCAATTCTACATACTTACAGGCATTGATAAAAGTAGCTTCAAATAGTAGTTCGTAATCCAACTCCCTAGGAACTCGAATGGTGATATTCCTTCTGGTTTGACTAACTGCTGCAAAGGAAGAATTTTCCAAGAATAGCAAGACTAGACAAACAAAGAGTGTAAAAATGGTTGCTAGGATAATAAAGCCCATACCGCAAGCCAGGCCAATACCCGTTGCGATAAAGACCATCAAGAGTTCCTTAGCCCCACCTGCCGCAGAGCGAAACCGAATCATCCCGAAGGTTCCCGCAATGGCCACACTGGTTCCCAAGTTTCCGTTGACCATAAATATAATCATGGTCATAAGAACCGGAAGAACGGTCAAAGTAATCACAAATTCCTTGGAATATAGGGTCTTGTATTTATAAACTACTGCAATAATCAGCCCCAGAATCAGGCTAACGACTAAACTGGTTGCTAGCATAGACGGTTCTGCGGGGCCTGTATTGGTTTCAAAGATACTTTTAAACAATTGCTCTTTCAAAAATTATTTCCTCTTCTTGACTTTCTACTAACTTACGGTGGGCTGTCCCATATTTAGAGAAGGACACGCGCTCTAAACCGTACTTATCAATAATGGCTTGAAGCCATTCTGGGTAGGTTTCAGGCACCTTAATTTCCATAATTACTTGATCATCTTCTAATAAAGGATAGCCATACTTTCCTGCAAACAAATCCACATCGTAATGACGATAAAGGATATTTTGGTCAATAGTGATACGAACCTTCTTATCCTCAATCCCTTTCATTGAAAAACGATCATAGTAAATGTACATCATGGGCTCAATCTTGCCGTAACGCTCTCGAAGCTCTGCCATTGTTTCCAAAAGCACTGGATTGTTGATGGTTTCATCAACTAGGTTATGGCTCATAAATTTCAAGACCGATGCTGGCTTTGAGGTCAAGCGATCCTTCAAGCCAACGCCATTTTCTTTTTTCTTGATTTCTAAAAAGACCTGGCTATCTGCATGTGGATGAGCATCGTAGGTCCGCATACGGATTTTCTCACGCTTCCACAGACGCTCCGCAGAATCTTGAATCATTCGATATTCATTTGTATCAAAATATATATTGGTAATGGTTGAAGTTGGGTAATCATCTTTGACTACATGAGCCTGAAGCTCTGCCATAACCGCTGCTAGTTGATGGCGATCAAGGATATATTTTGTTTCGATTCGTTTAAATTTGGTCTGTACTGTTTCTTTCATCTTACTCTCTTTTTCTACATTTGTCGTTCTAAGGGGTTAAGGGAAGAGTGGCTCACTTCCCACTCTCCCTATCTATTACCAGCTTTTCTTTGCTTCTACTTTTTTCTTGATAATTTGACCTGTTGTACCGTTAATCTTGTAGTCAAATTCAGAGTTGTTGGCAAGGGCTTCAACCTCATAGATGCCTTTCTCAAGGTCAATCTCTTTAAAGCGAACTTTAGCTGCTGCCAAGCCTAAATCTTTCAAGACAATAGTCTTCACTTGTTCTACTGAAAGCGTTGGCACTACTGCCACTTTCTTAGGCTGTGTAACTACAACTGGTTTTTTCTGCGGAGTTGCTGGTTTTACAGCGACTGCTTTTGTCTTTTTCTTGATAATCTTGCCTGTTAAACCATTGATATCATATTCATATTCAAGGTTATTTGCCACAAAATCCACTTCATAAACGCCCTTCTCAAGATCTACTTCTTTGAAGCGAACCTTATTAGCTGTCAAACCTGCATCCTTCAGGGCAATTGTTTTTGCCTGCTCTGTTGAAATCGTTACGGCAACAGTTGTTTTCTTCGCTTGAGTTGGTTGAGCTGGTTTTACAGTAGTCTTTGTAGGTGTTAGAGTTTTAGACTTTTTCTTAATAATTTTTCCTGTGCTAGCTTGGACATCGTAGTCGTACTCCACATTGTTGGCAACTAGATCAATCTCATAGATTCCTTTTTCAAAATCTAGATCCTTGAATCGTACTTGACTAGCATTCAAACTAAGATCTTTTAATACGATTGATTTTGCTGCATCCATTGTTTTGATTTGATTGGCCGATACTGTTTGCTGCAAACCAAGAGTAGCGGCTACTAGTGCTGTAAATGTCAATGTTTTTAACTGTTTCATAATAAACTCCATGATTGTTTTTCTACATTTGTAGTATTTTGTTTTTTAGAATAGAGTGGACGCCCACTCATTCTTCTACAATTGTAGTATAATTACATTCTACACTTGTCGTTTTAAATTGTCAAGCTTAAAAACTCAAAAAAGTAAAAAAATTTTACAAGTATGTTCCTATAGTAGAGGACCTAAAAAACACCTCTAATCAGAGGTGCATAGCACTAGTCATCAGAATCATCTGTATCATCACTGGTATCCACATCATCTGTATCATCGCTGACATCTACATCATCACTGGTAGCTACAGGCGGTGTATAAATCGTCGTTGGTGTAGATGTTGTAGCTGGAGTATAGCTTGATGTCGGCGTTTCAGTAACCACTGGCGTTTCTACTGTACTTGAGGCTGGTGCTTGACCATTAGTAACTGCAGAACCATTTGCGCTTTCTCCAGCATTACCAGCATTTGTTGTAGTTGTTGTAGCAACTGTGGTGGAGCTTGCTGTGCTGGTTGCTGTTGAAGATGGTTTTGTTGTCGTTGCAGTTGTTGATGAAGATTTTGTCGTTGAGGAAGACGATACGACTTTCAAGGTTTCTTTTTCCACTTTTCTTACCTGTTTGGTCAACTTATCGACTTGGATATGGTAACGTGTTTCCCCCTTAGAAAATTCAACCAAACAGTAATCCGATGCCTCTGTCACTTTCACATCCTTGACATCTGTCTGCTTAAGTTTTTGATCTTTTAGTGCCGCTTCTAAGGCTTGCTTATCGGTCAAACCTTCCTCTTGAATGACCTGATTGACTTGATCTTCCGTCATTGCCACAACGAAAATAGAACCTGAAAAGACCAAGGCCATGGTCATAAAGGTTGTGACCAATAAACCAAGTGAACGCATAGGAATACGGTTGTCCATAATCGCAATAATACGACGCTTGAGATTAAACTTATTTGAATAGAAACAGCTAGAAAGCAGGACTGGCTGCTGACTCTTATGAATCATGGTGATAATGGTTTCACCATAAAAAGAACGGTAGGCTTGATCACGTTGACTGAGAACGCTGTGGTCACAGTAACTCTCTGCAGCTTCCTGTACTTCCTTGCAGGCAAAGGCCACAATCGGATTAAACCAGTGGGCAGCCTTCACAAGTAGAACCAATAAATTGGCATATATATCCCTATGCTTATAGTGGGTCAGTTCATGTTCAAAAATAAGATCCAGTTCCTCATCTGTATAGTCTGTCGCTGGTAAAAGCACAATTGGATGACGCAGTCCAAAAATCATGGGACTGGAAACCTGTGGGTAGTGAAATAAACGAATGTCCTTCTTGATGCCAAACTCTTCTTTGATAATATGAAAATTCTCTAAAATCCTTAAGTCAGAAATAGGTGCTCCCCATCTCTTCAAAAGGTTACTGAATTTCACATAAGCAAAAATTGAACGACCCAGTACTACCGTAAAACCTAGAAACCAGATAAACAAGAAAATCTGTAACCAGGGTAAGCCAAGGACAAAATCCACCAAGTTGGGTTGACTAGTGGTTGCTGAGCTAGCTACAGTGCCTGTCGTTTCAATAGCAGTCGATACTACCTTAGGACTGTGCTCAATAGTGACCAAACCCGAACCAAAACGAGGTCTAAAAGGAAAAATCAGACTAGCCAACAAGGCCAACCAGGTCAGATAACGAACCCTAGCGGAAACCCTATTTTTTAATAAGATGAACAAGCCACTGACTACCAAAATCAATGCCGATTTATATAAACTCATTAGGAAAAAGCGCAAGATGAGTGATGACATTTCAAATCTCCAACTATATATTATTTATTCAACAAGCTCCTTAACTCATCCAGTTCATCGGCTGACAAAGCATTGGAGGAGAAGAGGGTTTTGACCAGACCACCAAGCGAGTTCCCTTGGTAAC
Organism: Streptococcus suis; assembly: GCF_002960625.1. Classification (GTDB taxonomy): domain Bacteria; phylum Bacillota; class Bacilli; order Lactobacillales; family Streptococcaceae; genus Streptococcus; species Streptococcus suis_T. The sequence goes on along the minus strand of NZ_POJH01000030.1, from coordinate 56,151 downwards.
GATCTAAAAAATTTGATGTTTCAACCGCCATATATTCTTCTTCAGACACAATGGCTGTATAGTGACGCTCTCGGCCACTTCGCTCACTCTTCAAAAAACCTTTTTCAGTCAAGCGTGCAAGAATGGTCAATAAGGTTTGGGGCTTCCAGTGATTTTCTTCTCCCAAGTTACTAATAATTTGAGCAGAGGTCACTGGGTTTGGCAAGTGCCAAATGGTTCTTAAGACTGTAAATTCTGTATCGGGTAGACGTTTTAAATCATTCATACTTGATATCCTCTTTTCTTTCTCTATTATTCTACACTTGTCGTTTTAAAATGTCAACTATCCTCACTTGCTATTAACAAAGTATTCTGAACAAGAGAAAAACTCAGCCGAAACTGAGTTTTAGTTAAAACCATAAATTCTTTTAGCGATTTTATAGACGGCATTGGAAATTTTTCGCCCTGGGTAACCGTAAAGATTGGTCAACTGCCCGAGTAATCCTTTGCGGACAATCTTAAAGAGTGCAGGATTATTATCTCGAATATAGTGCCATAATTCCTGTTTTTTCATCATGTGTTCAGCTGTTCCTGCACGATTAAGAAGGGCACAAGAGATAATGGTGGTAATTTCCACATGATTGAGTAGATAACTCCGTAAATCAGGATTGTCAATGGCCTCCAAGTCTAAATTATCTACCAAAATTCGATTGACTTTTAACTGCTGGTCAATTCGTTTAATCATGACGGACTCATTGACAGACTGGTCATTTCGCCCAATAAAGTAACGATAAAAATCTACTGGCAGATAGAACATGGTTTTCACTGCCTGCAAAGGAGTAAATACGAAAATATTATCCACATAGAAGGTGTGCTCTGGCAGAACCAGACCAACCTCCCGTAGCAAATCTGTCCTGTAAATCAAGGAATGCATCATCATATATTGCCCCTTGGAAAAGGCACCCACATCCTCCCAACCGAAAATTCGATTTGCTGGCAGAACATCCTGATAGGACATGGTTTTCTTCCGAGATTGTCCCTCTTTTTCGTAAACAAAGTTGGAAATGAAGGCATCAACAGGTGTGTTTTCATCTTCTAAAGCCTGTAAACTTTCCAAAATCTTCAGATAGGCTCTGCTATCGACCCAGTCATCTGAATCCACTACCTTAAAATACTTTCCTTTGGCCTCATGAATTCCTGTATTAACAGCTCCGCCATGGCCCTTATTCTCTTGATAGATAGCTCGCACATTTGAAAATTGATTGGCAAGTTCCTCTGCGATTTCCTGAGTTCGGTCTATTGAACCATCGTTAATAATCAGAATTTCAACCTTGTCCCCACCCATTACAAGGGAATGAACACAGTAATGAAGGTAGGCCTCCGAATTATAACTCGGTATGGCAATGCTTAGTAAGGTCATCTTTCTCTCCATTTGACACAATTTGTTACTATTTTATCATATTTTCAGGAAAGGTGCAGAGGATAATTATTTTTCAAGGCCAACTTATTCACAACTTGTGGATAAGTTGTGGATTTCTAGAATGTTCTGTGGATAACTTTTGTAACCCCCAGCATCGTATCTTCTTCAACAAAAATCCTTTAAATGTTCTTGCAAATCCCGAAGCATATTCTTGCGACCATTGAAACTCTGACCACTGATGAGTTTTTCATAATTTTCCAATTGGTCCATAGACAAATTTTTCCGATAATCTCTCAAGGCACCTCTCAACATCAATAGCTCGTCATTAACCAAACCAGGTGATTGGATGAGATGTGATAGGTCGTGAATGTCTTCATGAGGCAAACGGTCAAACTTGCGCTTCTGACTTTCCTGTCTGCGAACTCGATCCTTAACCCGATTTCGGAATTTAACCTTGAAATAACAATACAGCTGAGCTCTTTCCTCAATCAACCAAGGCTGCTCTTCCAATAGTTCGAACAAAGTCATCATGCCTTCCTGTTCCCAATCATCTCTGTCCCATAACTTGATGTAAAACTCTTTTCGAGCCTTGTTGACAATCCCTTTTACGCTATCATACACCTTTTCAAATTCCATCATCCTATCTCCTTTGTTTGATGGTTTAAGTTTATCGAAAAGGGAGTTCTTTATACAGGACATTTTTGTCCAACTGACAGTACTTAGATTATTCCACTATCTCCATAGAGGTAGCAAAAAGGGGAGCAAACCCAGAAATCAACGTTTTAAGACAAAGCAAAAAGCCCACTGCTGTAGGCTTCTTACTATATAAAGTCTTATCTTAAAGCATTTTGTTATAGAATTCTACGACAAGAGCTTCGTTGATTTCTGGGTTGATTTCGTCGCGTTCTGGCAAGCGAGTCAATGAACCTTCAAGCTTTTCAGCATCGAATGATACGAAAGCTGGACGGCCAAGAGTTGCTTCAACAGCTTCAAGGATAGCTGGAACTTTGATTGACTTCTCACGAACTGAGATAACTTGACCAACTTCAACGCGGAATGATGGGATATCAACACGTTTGCCATCAACAAGGATGTGACCGTGGTTTACGAATTGACGCGCTTGACGACGAGTAGTTGCCAAACCAAGACGGTAAACGACGTTATCCAAACGACGCTCCAAAAGAAGCATGAAGTTGAAACCAAGAGTACCTTGTTTGATTTTAGTAGCTTGTACGAACAAGTTACGGAATTGTTTTTCACCCAAACCGTAAGAGAAACGCAATTTTTGTTTCTCAGCCAATTGCAAACCGTATTCTGACAATTTAGAACGGTTGTTTGGTCCGTGTTGACCTGGTACGTAGTTACGACGTGCCAATTCTTTACCTGTACCTGTCAATGACAAGCCAAGACGACGAGCTTGTTTCCAAGATGGTCCTGTATAACGTGACATGAATTATGTCCTCCTAAAATAAAAAATATTATTGTAGGAAATAACGTTTTAAGCAAACCTGATTCGTGCAGGAGGCCTTCATCGAAACAGCAACGATTACTCTTCTTGCTGACCTTCTGTTGACGAGCTTCATTTTGCTCTGCTGTTATTTCGCACAAAGGTTAGTATAACACAAAAAAAAGGCTCTGTAAAGCCTTTTTCATCCTTCTTATTGCATTTCTTCCAATAGTTGGACCAATTTATCCTTTTGAACCTGTCCTGCAAAGGAAACCTTGAGGGTTCCATCACTATTGATGAGGATATGAGTCGGAAAAGCAGCAATGCCAAACTGTGTCATCGCCTGATCTTTTGTGTCAAACAAGACAGGATAGGTCGCACCTAGCTCACTAGCCTTCTCTAAAATCTCAGCCTTGCTCACATCCGCAGGATTGGTATTCGCAAACTCAGTATCCTCAGGTGACGTAATCGACAAAAAGACAAAATCTTCCTTATCCTTATACTCTTGATAGACCTCCTCCAATTCTGGGATTTCTCTCTGACAAGGACCACACCAGGTCGCCCAAACATTGATATAAATCTTTTTCCCCTTGTAATCTGCCAGATTGACATCATTTCCATCCTTATCCTTTAGGGAAAAATCTAGCGTGACAGGTTGATTAGCCTGTAAAGTTGACTCCGTAGAAGACGGACTTACCAATGGTAACAAGGAACAAGCCGTCAACACAAAACAGGAAGCAAGTAAGCAAGCGATAATAGATAGCAACTTTTTCATAAACAAATCCTTTCTATCCTACTGGAAAAAACGAACAAGATGCTGGAAGAAACCTGTTAAAATACTCAAGCCAATCAAGAGCAATAAATAACCTGAAATACGCTTGGTCCAAGCCAAATAGTGCCGATTGTTCTTGAAGAAAGCCAACATTTTCTGAGAAAAAAAGGCAACCAAAATAAAGGGAAGAATAAAACCAAGACAATAAACCAACAGCAAGATACCACTCAACCAGCCCTCCTGACTGCTAGCATAGATAAATACAGAAGCCAGAATCGGACCGATACATGGTGTCCAAGAAAAACTAAAGGTAAAGCCCATCAAAAAAGCTAAAAAAGGAGTGACCTGTTTCCCTGCCTGATAGACCTTGTTTTTCGCAGAAAATTCACGCTCCAACATGGGAATATTGAACCAGCCCAACTGCAAAATCCCCATGAGAATAATCAGCAGACCACTGATGATTTGCAAGACTTGAGCATTGGCTTGTAAGACCCTGCTCAGTAAACTAGAGGCAAATCCCAATAAGAAGAAGGTCACCGCAATCCCAACTACAAAACTTAGCGTATTGATGAGAACCTTCTTCTCTCCCTCTTTCCCTTCAGCTCCACCTGCCAACAAACCAATGTAGATAGGGAGAATGGGCAGAACACAAGGAGAAAGAAAGGACAAAATCCCCTCCACAAACAGAGTCAAAAAGGTAAACCATTGCAAGTCCATACCAAACTCCTTTTTATCTAGCACAAAAATGATTTTGAAAACGTTTTATGTACTAATATTATAACACACTACTTCACCTTGGTCAATATATCGTTTGGTTAAACCATACAAAAAAGCCTGCAAATACAGGCTTCCATTTCTAGTCCAAGTAATGAATTAAGATTTTCTCCGTCAATACATCCGAGTAGGTATAAGATTCTACAAAAGTATTGTTTGGATCTTCAAATTCAACGATAAACAAAGACTGATAAACTTCTGTAATCCGACCTTGCTTATTTTTCTCACGCTTCCGACCATTTTCAAGGGTCAACTCGACAATTTGTCCCTCGTGGTCTTTAATATCTTGTTTGATTTGCTTCATCTTAGCAACATCTGTAAATGCATCACTCATTCTCTATCCATCCTCTCTCTTGGAAATACTTGCAAATTTATTGTATTCTTTTTGGAACATCAATTCCACGGTACCACGCGCACCGGAACGGTTTTTCTCGATGATGACTTCAACCGTATTGTTAGGAATAGCACCCTCTTCCTGCTCACCACGCTCATAGTAATCATCACGATATAAGAAGGCAACGATATCCGCATCCTGCTCGATAGACCCAGATTCACGAATATCGGACAAGACGGGACGCTTGTCCTGACGTTGTTCCACACCACGCGACAACTGACTAAGGGCGATAACTGGAACTTTCAATTCCTTAGCCAAAATCTTCAACTGACGGGAAATCTCCGAAACCTCTTGTTGCCGGTTTTCACGACCTGTTCCTGTAATCAACTGGAGATAGTCAATCAAAATCAAGCCCAGATTTCCAGTTTCCTGAGCCAACTTCCGTGACCGCGAACGGATCTCCGTAATCTTAATACCGGGCGTATCATCAATGTAAATGCTAGCCCGTGCCAAATTAGCCTGAGCTACCATATACTTATTCCACTCTTCCTGTGTCAAATGACCCGTACGAATGGCACGCGAATTGATAACTCCCTCAGAAGCCAACATACGGTCCACCAAGCTCTCCGCACCCATCTCCAAAGAAAAGATGGCGACGGTCAAGCCTAACTTTGTACCAATATTCTGAGCAATATTGAGAGCGAAGGCCGTCTTACCAACCGCAGGACGAGCCGCAAGAATAATCAGCTCTTCCTCATGCAAACCCGTTGTCATAGCATCGAGGGCAGGATAGCCAGTCGCAATACCTGTAATGTCCGAAGTCTGCTTGGCACGGGTTTCAAGGTTGTCAAAGTTGATATTCAAAACATCATCAATCCGCTTGAAACCACTTCGACTGGCACCTTCACTGACATCAATTAGGGCTTTTTCAGCATTGGCGATAATGTCATCTGAACCGTCCGCCCCCTCATAAGCCTGATTAACTGCATCCGTCAAACGAGCAATCAGCTTACGAAGGTTGGATTTTTCCGCGACAATCTTGGCATAGAATTCCGCATTGGCTGCCGTCGGTACGGAACTAATGATTTCCGCCAAGTAAGCCAAACCACCGATATTCTCCAAATCACCATGATTGACCAGGTAGTTGCGCATGGTGGTCGCATCAATAGCCTCATTCTTATCAGAAAGGGCAATCATGGCCTTGAAAATCAGCTTATGGGCATGCTTGAAAAAATCCTCTGCCTCGATATATTCACGAACAAAGACCAACTTGCCTTCATCCAGGAAAATAGCTCCCAAGACCGACTGTTCAGCCAGAATATCCTGCGGTTGCACCCGCAATTCATCTAAGTCTGCCAAGATTTCACCTCCTCACTGATAATGTTAATTCTTCTAAGCTTCCTTAATGCTCAAATTGATGACACCTGTCACATCTTGATAGATTTTGACAGGAACATCAATCAAACCAAGGGCACGAATTGGATGGTCCAATTGGATATGACGTTTGTCAATCTTAATACCAAATTGTTTTTCCAATTCTTCAGCAATCTTCTTGCTAGTAATCGAACCAAAAGTCCGACCGTCTGGACCAACTTTTTCGACAAATTTCACCAAAGTAGCCTCTTCTGCCAACTTCGCCTTGATAGCCTCTGCTTCAGCAATCATTTCCGCATGAGCTTTAGCTTTAGACTTTTCTTGACCACGTAGGGCACTAATTGCTTGTGTTGTAGCTTCCTTAGCCAAATTTTTCTTAATCAAGAAGTTTTGGGCATAACCTGTTGGAACTTCCTTGATTTCGCCTTTTTTTCCCTGACCTTTTACATCTGCCAAAAAGATAACTTTCATTTGCTTCACCTAACTTTCTTTTATTTCCTCATAAATTTTACTGATGAGGTTTTCCTTAACTTGTTCAAGGGTTTGGTCATAGACCTGGGCTGCAGCCAAATTGAAATGACCTCCGCCCCCCATTTCTTCCATGATACGCTGAACATTGACCTTGCTGTGACTTCTAGCGGAAATTGCTATGTAACCTTTGGCATTTTTGGTAACTACAAAGACTGCCTCAATGCCAGCCATATCCAATATGGTATTAGCCGCCTTACTAGGAACAATCGTGTCATACTCCAAGTTTTCATCACCACAAGCAATCACAATATGGGGCTCCAGCTTCTCCCCACGCAAAATCAATTCATTGATTTGACGATAGGCATCGAAATCTGTCGCTGAAATCTGCTGAATTTCAAGACTATCACTGCCACGAGTCCGCAAATAGCTAGCCACATCAAAGGTCCGACTGGTTACACGAGAAGTGAAATTCTTGGTATCTAGCATAATCCCAGCCATCAACAGACTGGATTGCAAACGATTGAGCTTATGGCGTTTATCGTTTTGGAATTGCACCAACTCCGTCACCAATTCGCTGGCTGAGCTAGCCCCACTTTCGATATAAGTCAGCACAGCATTGCTTGGAAAATCGGTATCCCTACGATGATGGTCCACAATCACAACCTGACTGAATTGCTCATAGAGTTCCTTGTCCAAGGTCAAACCAATCTTGGAATGGTCAACCATGATTAACAAGGATTGGAAGGTAACCATTTTCTTGGCTTCCTCAACAGTAATCAGATTAGAACAATTTTCATCACGCAACTTTTTAATGGCCCGTGCAATATCTGGTGCCATCTCGTCAGGATTATAAACCGTATAGGCATTGTTCATGATATTTTGGGCAAAATATTGCATCCCAACTGCTGAACCCAGAGCATCCATATCCAAATTACGGTGTCCAACAACAAAGACAGCATCCACTGATTTTAGCTTATCAGATACGGCTGTCATCATAGCACGCGTTCGAGTGCGGGTTCGTTTTACTGATGAGGCTGAGCCACCTCCAAAGAAAAGCGGTTGCTTGCTCTCGTCATTTTCCTTGACCACAACCTGATCTCCTCCACGAACCTCAGCCATGTTGAGATTTTGAAGAGCTATCTGTCCAATCTGATAATGGTTGCCATCACCGTAGGCCAGACCCATACTAAGTGTTAAACCCAATTCCAATTTTTTAGCTTCTTCACGGAACTTATCAATAACGGAGAACTTATTTTCAATCAGCATCTCCAAGACTGCATAATCCGTGAAAAAGTAGAAACGATCCATGGTACCACGGCGGTAGTAGATACCATAGTCGTGGCAAAAATCAGAAACAAACTGAGCCAAAAATGAATTGACCTGACTAATCTGTGAATCCGTCACCGTATCCTCGAGTTCATCATAATTATCAACAGAAATAATTCCGATAACCGGTCGACTACCGATTAAGCTATTTGTCGCTGAGTACTCTGATGAAGCATCAAAGAAGTAAAACAAACCATGATCGAAATCAACGTTAACCAGGTATCTTTTCCCAGAAAAATTGGCATAGACACGGTCCTCATCCAGACCCACATCAATAATTTCACGCAGCTTCTTCTGGTCAAATTCCCCGTTTTCCTGAGCAAAAATAAGCTCTGCAAAGGGATTAAACCACTCCACTTGATTGCTATCTGGCCGAACCTTAATCACTCCGACCGGCATCTTATCCAGAAGCATCATCAAGCCCGAATTGGCCTGATGATTGAGATATTCAATTTGTTCTAACTCACTAAATTCGTAAGAATGTTTTTGATAGATAAATAAGGCAACCAATACGCTTAAGCTCACTAACAGAGCAAAGATAGTAAAGGCACTTGTTGGAGAAAATTGATGGATCAGTGCCACCAATCCAAACAAGATAACGCCTATCATGACAAAATGAATTGTCGAAAACCGAAATTTTTTCATCACTAACCTCTGCCTGCCATTTTACCACAAACCATTAGAAATTGCTAGTTTTCGCTAGCATGCACAAGAAAAGAACAGCCTTAGTGACTGTCCTTTGATTTGTTTTTAGAAATGGAACGACTGCGTCCTTCCAAGTAGACCATGAGAATAGAGATGTCCGCTGGATTGACACCGGAAATCCGACTGGCCTGGCCGATGGTTTCTGGTGAAATCAGCTTGAACTTCTGACGGGCTTCAGTTGCTATGGAGTCAATGTCATCCCAGTCAATGTCGGCTGGAATACGTTTTTCTTCCATGCGTTTCATTTTCTCTACTTGGTCCAAGGCCTTGGCAATGTAACCTTCATACTTGACCTCTGTTTCAATCAATTCAATAGTCTTGGCATCCAACTCCTCTGCCGCAGGACCGATAAAGGCTACCGCATCTGCGTAAGTCACATCTGGACGACGCATGAATTCTTTGGCAGTCAGAGCGTCTGTCAAGGGCTTGAAGCCCATTGCAACAACTTTTTCATTGGTTTCTTTGATTGGCTTGAGTTTGATAGACTCCAAGCGTTTCATTTCGTTGTCAAACTGGTTTTTATGAATTTGGAAAACCTGCCAGCGTTCATCATCCACCAAGCCCACCTGACGACCAATCTCCGTCAGACGCATATCGGCATTGTCATGACGCAAAATCAAGCGGTATTCTGCCCGACTGGTCAAGAGGCGGTAAGGCTCCACCGTTCCCTTGGTTACCAGGTCATCAATCATAACACCAATGTAGCCGTCGCTTCGTTTCAAAATCAACTCAGGCTTGCCCTGTACCTTGAGGGCGGCATTGATCCCAGCGATAATTCCCTGACCAGCTGCTTCTTCATAACCTGACGTTCCGTTGGTCTGACCTGCGGTAAAGAGCCCTGAAATCTTCTTGGTTTCCAGCGTCGCCCGCAACTGGTGCGGCATGACCATATCGTACTCGATAGCATAGCCAGTCCGCATCATCTGGGCATTTTCTAAACCTTTGATGGAGTGAATCAAGTCCTGCTGCACATCTTCTGGCAGACTGGTTGACAAGCCTTGGACATAGATTTCGTCGGTGTTTCGACCCTCTGGCTCTAAGAAGAGCTGATGGCGTTCCTTGTCGGCAAAACGGACAATCTTGTCCTCGATTGACGGACAATAACGGGGACCAATCCCCTTGACAATGCCTGAAAACATAGGTGCTCGGTGAAGATTGCTGTTGATGATCTCATGGCTGGTCGCATTGGTATAGGTCAACCAGCAAGGAATCTGATCCTGTAAATAATCCTCGTCCTTGGATAAGAATGAAAAATGATTTGGCTTTTCATCGCCTGGTTGAATTTCCGTTTCTTCGTAGTTAATGGTACGAGCGTTAACACGCGGTGGCGTTCCTGTCTTGAAACGACCGATTTCAAGTCCCAGTTCTTTCAGGTTATCCGCTAGCGTTATAGAAGCCAGACTATTGTTAGGCCCTGACGAATACTTGAGGTCACCAATGATAATCTCACCACGCAAGGCTGTACCCGTCGTCACCACAACTGCCTTGGCTGAAAATTTCTGGTTGGTAGCCGTGCGGACACCGATAGCCTTGCCGTCTTCCACTAAAATCTCATCAATCATGGTTTGACGCAGGGTCAGATTTTCCTGACGCTCCACCGTCCGCTTCATCTCTGCTGCGTACTCTGCCTTATCTGCCTGAGCCCGCAAGGCACGAACAGCCGGTCCCTTGCCCATATTGAGCATCTTCATCTGGATATAGGTCTTGTCAATGTTGCGACCCATTTCGCCACCCAGGGCATCAATTTCTCTTACCACAATCCCCTTGGCAGAGCCACCAATGGAGGGATTACAAGGCATAAAGGCCACCATATCCAAGTTAATGGTCGCAAGCAGGGTCTTACAGCCCATACGACTGGCTGCCAAGCCAGCTTCTACACCCGCATGCCCCGCACCGATCACGATGACATCATAGTTTTCTGCAAATGTGTATGTCATGTTATTTTCTCCTTCATGTTCATAATGTGTTTAACTTGTCCATTCCAGTTTGGCAATTCCTCTGCCAGAAAAACTGGTACGACATCTAAGTTGACAAGGTTGTCAACGTCTATCCATTCACAAGTTTGTTTCAAGTTATCTTCAATCATCTCCTCAGGTATTTCTCCAATAAGCTCCACGATAAAATGAAGCTCGATATTGTGAAAGTCTATACCCTCATGTGTAAACTGATTTTCAACGACAAAAGCCAGTTGATTGACACGACTGTCAACCCCTAATTCTTCTTTGACTTCTCGAACAGCCGCATCTTGTGCAGTTTCGTTGACTGCAATCGCACCGCCAATGGTATAATAACGCCCCTTAGAGTCCTTCGTGAGAAATATTTTCCCGTCTTTTATAAGCAATGCAGTCGCACGAACACCAAAAAGCTGATTGTCAATTCTGGTCCTAAAATCCATTCTTCCTTTTCTTTTCTAAAATCTCTTCTAGATATGGAACTAAGTTGCTCTTGTTTTCATTGTTATAGGTTAACCATAGAAAGTCAGTATGCTCTTCTGGGTCAAGAAGGATTGTTTTGGGCTGCTCAAGAAGCTTCACTTCATAGACCAGCCTCGTAAATACAGTCTGCTTCTCTTCATCAAACTGACTATCTTCATGGATAATGGTCAGATTTTCCTTTTCTATCAAAATACCTGTTTCTTCAAAACACTCTCTCACTGCGGCATCACGGGGCAATTCATTCTCCTCGACACGACCGCCTGGAATGTCCCAATATCGAGGAAAAACATTGGGCTTGCAACGCTTAATCTGCGAACGCTGAATAATCAAGTGACTGTCTGCAACAGTCAGTAAAACATGGGCAATCAATTTAACAGGCATGGTTCCTCCGCTACTTTAGTTATCTTTGTTCATAAGATGCTTTAGTTGTCCGTCCCAGTTGGCTAACTCGGTCGTAAGAAAGGCTGGATTGAGATTCAGTTTCTCTAAGTCCGCAAAAGCAACCCATTCACACTGGCGAACAGAATTCCCTTCTTCCAGATTGGTAGCTGGATTAGACAGTGGGGTAACTATATAGAGAAATTCAATCTGATGATAGGATTTCTCCTGTAAGGTAAACTGATTTTCAACGATAAATGCTAGTGGTCCAACCTCCACATCAATTCCGATTTCTTCTTTCATTTCCCGCAGGACAGCCTCTTCCGTCGTTTCACCAAGCTGAATAGCTCCACCTAAGGTGTAATATTTCCCCTCAGGCGATTTAACAAGATATAACTTCTCATCTTGTACCACCAAGCCCGTCGCACGAACACCGAAGATTTGATTGTCGTGTCTCGTTCTGAAATCCATCTTCTCTCCCCAATCACAAAAATAGCCAAAACTCTCGAAAATTGCAGGACAAAAAAGCCTACAATTCCCATGAGCTTTGACCATCATGATAATTGTTACTCTTATTCTATCAAAAGATTTGTAGAATTTCAAATCTGGTGTTACGTTAACGTTTCAATATATTCTAAGCCCCAAGCCTCAACAGCATCCAGTACCGAACGAAATTTTTCGCCCATTTCAGTCAAGCTATACTCTACACGAGGGGGGACTTCTGCATAGACCGTGCGACTAATAATGCGATCCTCCTCCAATTGTCTAAGGTGCCTTGTTAACATGGTTTGAGTAATACCTGGAATTAGTCGTTGCAATTCATTGAAGCGTTTCGTTCCTGTACTGAGTTGGTAGATAATCACCAATCCCCACTTACCAGTCAAGACTTTTTGCGTTGTTGCAAAAGGGCAAATACCATATTCACTAACTTTTTTCAAAAAAATTCTCCTTTATTTATCACAATAGTATCACTTTTGATACCAACCAATACAAAAGTACCTACTTGCATAATTGATTGATTGGACTATAATTGTACTATATCAAAAAAATTGGAGGACATCAAATGTCAACAAACTTGGAAATTTTTAATGCCTATAACAATGCTCTCATCGCTGGTGATTTTGCAGCTCTTTTTGAAACAATGGCTGACGACATTATCTGGCATCAACCCGGAAATCATTCAACATCTGGTGCTAAAATTGGTAAAGAAGTACTCGGAGCACATCTAGCAACTTTCGCCGAAAAAACAAATGGAACTTTCAAAGTAGTGACAAACTGGGTGTCAGATAATGATACTCTTGTTGCCGCTAATGTAACATTCCTCGGTACTCGAACAGATGGTGAAGAACTAAACATGAATGGTATCGATCTTTTCCGTATGGAAGAGGGCAAAATCAAGGAAGTTTGGCTCTTCTCAGCCGACCAAAAAGCCGAAGATGCTTTCTGGGGATAAGATAAAAAGCTCAGCACGAGGGTGCTAAGCTCAGACTGAAGACAAAGTCGTTAGAATTGTATTTCTAACGGCTTTTTCATATGTAAAGTAGTATAATAGAGATAGGAATACTAGTTAATATGAAGAGGGAGAATCGCTAGAATATCCCAATGCTGCGGAAATACGTTCGGTTCTCCACGCTCAATTTGCGAACGCTGAATGATCAAGTAACTGTCTGCAACAGTCAGTAAAACATGGGCAATCAGTTTGACAGGCATGGTTCCTCCTAATCTCACAAAAAACAGCCAAAACTCTCGAAAATTGTAGGACAAAAAAGCCTACAATTCCCATGAGCTTTGACCATCATGATAACGCGACCAGTTAGCCTAGCATAATCTTCTTATTAACTTCAATTTAATTTAAATTTTTCAGTTTGTTGATTTATTGTATTTAATATGGTCAGCATTTCTTCACTATTAAATTCTTGAGATGCTTCATTAGCATAATCATCAAGTCCATCACGATAATATAAAATATCTCGAACAATATTTTTAGTTTCGATTTCACCCAAAGATTTTCCGAACATCGGTTCAACATTTTTAAAAAAATACCTATAGTATGAAATTATAGATATTATCGTAGTGATGGTGATAATTAAAGAAGTTATTGTAATAATACTATCTATATTTATATCATCTCTTGAAATAATAGCAAAAAATGGAGATAAGACTGCTACTGTATTTACCTGTATTATTCCAGAAAGAACAAATTGTCTTTTTTTGTGAAAGTCATCGTCATTACTATTGATTTCACAGAGTAAATTTTCCAATCGTAGGTGAACATCTGCTGGATAAACGCATTGCGAAATATTTCGTTTAATTTTGTACAGATGCCTTTTGTACTCTAATTTACTATATTTACTATCTTGAATATTCCACAAAGGATCTAGGGTAAATCTTTTTATAATGTATATAATTACCAATAGAAATACGATAGGAATAACGTTCTTCCAGCCATCAAAAAATGGGAGTTGTCGTGAAGTATTTGTAATAGAACCATAAACAAACTTTTGAAATTGAGCCACAATAACTAGGAATGGAATTATAGCTATAAAAGATAAAATAAAATAAGACTTAGAATGTTTATCAAACTTTTCTTGCTGAAATTCTTTATTAATTATTTCAAATACTTCATTATAAAACTTACTAGCTAAATTATTATAAACTTTATACTTTTCCTCTACTGACATAAAAGCAAAATCCTTTCGTTCTAAATATACTGACAAGCCTCTCCATCTTTATAGGCCATATCAATCATACCACCGCCCAAGCATTCTTGTCCGTCGTAGAAAACTACAGCTTGTCCTGGTGTGATGGCCCGCTGTGGCTCTGCAAAGATGACTTCTGCCTGGTCACCTTTTACCTTGACAGTTACTTGACTGTCTGGTTGACGGTAGCGGAATTTAGCTGTGCACTCAAGCGTGAATTCTTCGGGCATGTCACGTGTAAAGTGGACTTGACTAGCCTGTAAAGAAGTTGACATCAAGGACTCATGATAGAAGCCTTGACCGACATAGAGGATATTTTGGGATAGGTCTTTTCCGACAACAAACCAAGGCTCATTATCCCCACCGATTTGTCCTCCGATACCAAGCCCGCCCCGCTGACCAATGGTATAGTACATGAGGCCTGTATGCTCTCCCATGTCACGACCGTCAACGGTCATCATCCGACCGGGCTGGGCTGGCAAATACTGCCCTAAAAATTCTTTGAAGTTCTTTTCACCGATAAAGCAGATACCTGTCGAATCTTTCTTTTTAGCGGTCGCCAAGCCTGCTCGCTCTGCTATTTCCCTAACCTGAGGCTTTTGTAAATGGCCGAGCGGAAACATGGTTTTCTGCAATTGTTCCTGTGATAGTTGGCTGAGGAAGTAGGTCTGGTCCTTGCCATTGTCTGCCCCACGTAGCATATGGACGGTGCCGTCCTCGTCGCGTGACACCTGAGCATAATGCCCCGTCGCCACATAGTCCGCACCCAAGTTCATAGCGTAATCCAAGAAAGCCTTGAACTTGATTTCCTTGTTACACATGACATCTGGATTGGGTGTGCGGCCTGCCCGATACTCTGCTAGGAAGTACTCAAATACGCGGTCCCAATACTCTTTTTCAAAGTTGACAGAGTAGTAAGGAATGCCGATTTGGTCTGCCACTGCAGCCACATCCTTATAATCTTCTGTTGCTGTACAGAAGCCATTTTCATCCGTGTCATCCCAGTTTTTCATGAAGATGCCGATCACATCGTAGCCCTGCTCCTTGAGCAAGAGAGCCGTAACCGATGAATCCACACCGCCACTCATACCGACAACAACACGGGTTTTCGAATTGTCTATTGACATCATCTTCTCCCATCTTTTCGTTGAAATAACGATTTGAAGGTCGTATTCCAAAATTTTTTCAAAAAACGATTTGAAGGTCGATTTTGAACAACTTGTATTATACCACACAAAAGGGAGAAGAAACAGGAATTTGGTATTGAAACCCCATTCATCTAGGCATTCTATCCAAATCAAAAATTTGATATAATAGTATTAAGAAAAACGTGAGGATAATTATGACAAATTTAAAATTTCAATCGGTCTTTGATATTATCGGGCCAGTTATGATTGGACCTTCTTCCAGCCATACAGCTGGGGCAGTCCGCATTGGGAAAATTGTGTCTTCCATCTTTGGTGATGAACCAACCGAGGTCGAATTCCAACTTTACAACTCTTTTGCCAAGACCTATCGTGGACACGGTACAGATGTGGCCTTGGTAGCAGGCATTTTAGGCATGGATACAGACGACCCACGCATTCCTGACTCTCTAGATATTGCTCGAGAACGTGGCATCAAGGTTTACTGGCGTGTCAACAAGGACAGCAATACCCCCCATCCCAATACCACCCGAATTATCATTAAAAATGACAAAAAGTCTATATCAGCAACGGGCGTTTCCATTGGCGGAGGCAATATTCAAGTAACGGAGCTCAACGGCTTTTCTGTCAACCTGAATATGAATACTCCGACAATTATCATCGTTCACCAAGATGTTCCAGGTATGATTGCCAAGGTAACTGACATCTTATCAAAATACAATATCAACATTGCCCAAATGAACGTGACCCGTGAACAAGCTGGCGAAAAAGCTATTATGATTATCGAAGTGGATGCTCGCCAGTGTGAAAATTCTATTGCAGAAATCGAAAAAATTCCCCATCTGCACAATGTTACCTTCTTCAACTAGAAAGAGAAAGACATGTTTTATACTATCGAAGAATTAGTTCAGCAAGCCGAACAGTTTTCTGGCAATGTAGCTGAACTCATGATTGCGACTGAAATTGAGTTGACCGGTCGTAGCCGCGAAGAAATATTGACAATTATGTCAAGAAACTTGACAGTTATGAAAGCGTCGATTGTTGACGGATTAACAGAAAGCAAGTCCGTTTCTGGATTGACAGGTGGTGATGCTGCCAAGTTAGATGCTTATATGAAAAAGGGCAAGACACTGTCTGATTCCTCTATCCTATCCGCAGCAAGAAATGCTATGGCTGTCAACGAGTTAAACGCCAAAATGGGCTTGGTCTGTGCCACACCAACTGCTGGCTCTGCTGGTTGCTTGCCTGCCGTTCTTGGTGTTGCTATTGACAAGTTAAACTTGACAGAAGAGCAACAACTTGACTTCCTCTTTACAGCTGGGGCATTTGGTCTGGTCATTGCCAACAATGCCTCCATCTCAGGTGCAGAAGGAGGCTGTCAGGCAGAAGTTGGCTCTGCCTCTGCTATGTCCGCAGCGGCACTAACCCTTGCTGCTGGAGGAAGTCCCTACCAAGCCAGCCAAGCCATCTGCTTTGTCATCAAAAATATGTTAGGCCTCATCTGTGATCCCGTTGCAGGTCTGGTAGAAGTCCCATGTGTCAAACGAAACGCCATGGGAGCAAGCTATGCCATGGTGGCTGCAGATATGGCACTGGCAGGAATTGAATCAAAAATTCCTGTAGATGAGGTTATCAATGCCATGTACCAAGTAGGCTCTGCCCTACCAACCGCCTTCCGTGAAACTGCCGAAGGAGGTCTGGCTGCCACACCAACTGGTCGCCGATTGGCACAAGAAATCTTCGGCGAAAATTGACAAGGTTGTAAATGAAAGAGGCTGGGTAAAAAGCCCAGCACCGCTTCTCAACGTTAGTGTCAACATCTCAGCGCAGTGGTTGATTGGCAGATTTGTTCGTGTTTTACACTCCAAATCTGACCTAATCAACTGTGCGGGGGTGGGAAGACGAACTCTTCTATGAATGGTCGAGTTCTTTCCCACTCCCTTTTCTTATTGTTTGGTGAAAGTGAGTTTATCTAGAGTTGTATCATTGGCATCAATTTCTGTCAAGGTTAGAGTAGTACCATTCAGGGCATATGTATCTGCTTCCCCGTCAATATAGGCAAGTTTTTTATCTAAGTCAAAAATCACTTGTTCAATATCCTGGTCCCCATCATTGTCAAGTTCTGTCAATGTAGCCTGATTTCCTTTTACAGTCAATGTATAGGTATCATTGCCAGATGTTGCTGTATAAGTGCCATCTAATTCAGAAGTGTCAACTAACTTTACACCGTAACTTGACGCAAGTTGACTAGCTGAAGCTGCATTTGTTACAGCTGTCGCAGCGTTTGTTGTAGCTGTTGATGAACTTACTGTAGATGATGAGCTTGCAGTTGCTACTACCTGCTGGTTATCGTCATCATAATCAACGATTCCAACCTGTTGCTCAATTTGGTTTTCCAAAACCTCAAGTTTGTTTTCATACACCTCAAGTTTGTTTTCATACACCTCTGCAGCGACAAAGCCAATCGTAGTAAGTGCCAAGGCACCAACTGATAATAAGATAATCGATTTCTTGCTCATGCCTGCAACCTTATTTCTCACAGATTCCCATGCACCTGTTTTTTTATTCTCTACCACTTGGATAATTTCTTGTTGTTGATGTTTGTTTTCCATTTTGTATTCCTCTGATTAAATCTATTTCTCAGCTCCTGCTGATAAGTCTATTATAGAGAACAATCTTGAACACTTTAGGGAAACTTTATAAACAAATCTTAAACACTTTTAAATTAAGCATTAAGACGATAACCTGCTCCCCATACCGTTTCAATTAAATCGGCTCCCAGTTTATCTCGCAGACGATTAATGTGGACGGTCACTGTCGCACTATCTCCTACATAATCATAACCCCAAATGGTTTCAAACAGATGGTCTTTCGAGAAAACACGATTGGGGTGTTTGGCTAGGTAAACAAGCAGTTCAAATTCACGATTGGGTAGTTTTATTTCCTGACCATCCAAGGTTACCTTCCAATTGTCCAAGAATATGGTCACATTACCGACAGTCAGTTCATTACTGCTATCATCCTTTGTCAACCGTTGATAACGAGCCAAATGAGCCTTAACACGCGCCACCAGTTCCATAGGATCAAAAGGCTTGCTGATATAGTCATCTGCTCCCAAGCCCAATCCTCTGACCACGTCCATGGTTTCCTGCTTGGAAGTAACCATCAAAATAGGGAAATCAACCTTATCCCGTAGGTCGCGACAAAGATCATAGCCAGTTTTATTTGGAAGCATAACATCTAACATGAGGAGAGCATAATCCTCTTTTTTGAGTTGTTCCTCAACTAAACCACCATCATGTACCAAGTCTACTTGGTAACCCTGCATTTCCAGATAATCTCTTTCCAAATAAGCGATTTCGACATCATCTTCCGCAATTAAAATCCGTGTCATTTTGTATCCTTTCTAGGTAGGCTAAAGATAAATCGAAGTCCTGGAGTTGCCTCAACAGACACTCGACCTCCCAAGCGTTCGATAATATTTTTTACAATGGCTAGACCTAAACCATGTCCTTCTACCTGCTGGCGAGTGTCATCTTCCCTGTAAAACTCTTCAAAAATCAAGTTCAGCTTATCCGTTGCAGTCCCTTTTCCATTATCTGTAAAGGTCCAGACGATTTCTTGCTCTTGGACAGAACCTGCAATAGCTAGTTTCAATGGACTAACATCTGCGTATTTTCTAGCATTATCAACTAGATTATCTAAAATACGGCGGAATTGGATAGGGTCAATCTCAACCGGCAGGTTTTCAGCTACATCCAACTGGAACAGAATAGCCTCATCGGCTAACTCGGCTGATTTCT
Organism: Streptococcus suis; assembly: GCF_002960625.1. GTDB lineage: Bacteria > Bacillota > Bacilli > Lactobacillales > Streptococcaceae > Streptococcus > Streptococcus suis_T. The sequence continues at coordinate 37,089 of NZ_POJH01000030.1, read as the reverse complement.
CTCTGACATAGGTCTGCAAAAAGGTTGCCAAATCAAGCTGCACATTATCAAACGGCATTTTATCTGTTTGTAATTGTGAAAAGGCAAATAATTTTTCCAGTAATTTCTCCATCACCTGAGATTTTTGGTAAATAACCGTTAGATACTGATTGCGTTTTTCCTCCGTGTTAGCAATGCCATCCAAAATCCCCTTGGAATAGCCTTTGATCGAAGTCAAGGGTGTTCGCAAATCATGTGAAATATCCGCAACCATCTGGGTTCGTTTTTGCTCATACAGTCGATTTTTCTCACGGGCATCCAACAAGGAAGTCTGCATCTGATTGAACCCTTTGGTCAATTCCTCAAATTCCTTATCCCCCTGATAGGTCAAAGGCACTGTATAATCTCCCTGCTGGATACGGTCTACACCGCTGTGCAATTCATCCAAAGGACGCATGACCACACCTAGAAGACGACGAGTAAAGAAGAAATTAAGCACCACTATGATGACAATACCTGCCCCACCAACCAAGAAAAGTTGCAATAGAAAGGCTTGAAAATCTTGGCTGTCCTGTTGCTCCTCTAAATCTTCTAGAATGGCATACAAATAATATATTTGACCGTTTGCTGCAATCTTTCGACTAATGACAACTTCACCATCAGCATAGGAAGTACGGGTCGTAGATGAAACGGTCACTTCTGACAACTCATCAGCATCATCAGTAAGGTTTGAAAATAAAATCTCCCCATTACTTTCTACATACAGTTGGGCTCCATGCAAGGATAAAGCTTCTGCTAAACTTGCAAAATCTGTACCCATAAACTTCTCTAGACTTTGTTGACTTGCTGCTGTCTTCTGACTGGTGGACTGCCAGGTTCCTTGGTTACGGTAAATACTATTCACCACATAGACACTGACGCCCAGCATGGCTATCAATGACAGGACCAGCATCATCATATTCAAGCGAAATATTCGTTTCTGTAAATTCATTGTTCTTCTCTTCTAGTCAATTTTTCCACATTATAAGCAAATTAACAGCATTTGTAAAGTTTAGAAACTTATATAACTAAAAAAGCCTAGCAAAACTAGACTTTCATAAATTTATTAATACCAGCCGTTTGCCAACCAGAAGGCTTTGGCTGCTGACCATGAACCGTAGCGCTCTGCTACATAGGCATCAGCCACACGCTCTTGGTTTTCTGGTGAATAATCACCGTTCAAGTATGTATTAGTCAACTGATAACGACCGATATAGATACCATTTTGTGCATCATAGCTACCGCTTGATTCCTTCATAGCAATCCATTCTTTAGCTGCTGCATCTTCTGCACTCAAGTTTGAAGTATATGAACTCGTGGTAGTGGTTGTCGCTTCACTTGTTGTAACTGTTTCAGCTACCGGAGCTTGCTCCGCTGTTTTTTCTTCTGTAGCAGTAGAAGCTGTTTCACCAACTTCAATAGCCTGTCCAACATGGATTAGATTTGGATTGGAAATTTTATTTTGTTCTGCCAATTTCTCTACACTTGTATTGTATTTTGAGGCGATTGCTGATAAGGTATCACCAGATTGTACAGTATAGGTTTCCGCGCTAACAACACCAGCAGTCAATAAGGTTGCCCCTGCTACCAAGCCAGCGATTGTTGTTTTCAAGTTTTTCTTCAATGTAATATTCATAATAGTCACATTCCTTTCTTTTGTGTATCTATCATACCTTCTTACTGTTACTTATTCTTTGTAAATCTATTACAAATATTACAATGACATTGTGTTTACACTATAAAAGGTCTATTTTCGGGATTTTGGGACCCTTTTTATCAACATCATTTACAACATACTTTACAGAAATCCCTATCTTTTTGACAGTAGCTGTAAATAAAAAGGTCACAGTGGACCTTCTTTATCATGGGCACGGAAGTGAGAAAACAAATGAATGCCTAGGCTAAACCTAGACATCTCATTCCTATCAATACCAACCATTTGCCAACCAAAACTGATAGGCTGCTGACCATGAACCATAGCGTTGCAGTACATAGGCATCTGCTACACGCTCTTGGTTTTCTGGTGAATGATCACCATTCAAGTAGGCGTTGCTTAATTGGTAACGTCCAATGTAAATACCATTAGTAACTGTATAGCTACCACCTGATTCTTTTTGAGCAATCCATTCTTTAGCAGTTGCATCGTCAACTGCTGCACCAGTTGAAACCGTAGCTACTTGAACCTGAGCTTGAGGAGTTGAAGTAACTTCAATTATGGATTCTTCCCTAGAGCTATCATAATATGTTTCGGTAACATCTGCCTGCTCAACATCTTTCGTCTCATCTACTGATGTTGATGTTGTTACATCTGAGGATTCAATAATTTGCGGTACTTCAGAGGTAATTTCTATGGCTTCTACTTGTAGCGGTTGAGAGTCTGTTTCCGATTTTAACAATTTATCGTATCCTAACTCAAAAACAGGACTGACAGCAACGTATTCTGTTGTAGACCCAGATCCACTTCCAATCTTACTGATAGCATTAACCACATTATAGGGCGCATTTGACACTGCTCTTACAAGCTTGGTATAAGAATAGTTACCTGTCAACATCAGACCACATAAAACAAGAACTGAAATAATAATAACCCCTACTATACCTTTGATAAACTTACTTATAAAACTCTTTTTCATCAAAAAGAACTATCCTCTATCTGATTATTATAACCATTCCTATCATACTACCAAATTATTACTTTTTATTTAAAAAAATATTACAATTCAGTAAAACGCTTACTTATTAGGAACTTTTTAATAAATATAGAGCAACCGCTAAAGAAATCATTAGAAGAATAGCCACAGTATCTGCCCATTTCCAAGCTAAAATACGGTACTTGGTTCTACCTTCTCCTCCCTGATAACCACGAGCCTCCATTGCCGTTGCCAGAGCATCAGCCCTTTTAAAGCTTGATGCAAATAACGGAATTAAAATTGGAATAAGGGATTTTACCTTCTGAATAAGATTACCTTCATTAAAGTCCACTCCACGCGCCCTCTGCGCATTCATAATACGAGTAGTATCATCCATCAAAGTAGGCACAAAACGCAGGCTCATAGACAGCATCAGTCCAATCTCATGCACAGGAACCTTAAATCGCTTTAAGGGTGCCAGACCTGATTCAATACCATCTGCTAAACTGAGCGGTGTTGTCGTCAGGGTTAATAGGGTTGAGAAGAAAATAATCAAAACAAAGCGAACAAAAATAATACCCGCTTGTTGCAAACTTTCTAAGGATACTTTAAAAATCCAAATCTCCCACAGAATTGTCGCCCCGGGTGTAAAGAAAACCTGGAAAAAGGTTGTAAAGAGAATAATCCCAATCATTGGTTTTAAACCATTGATAAAGAAAGACAAACGGATACGTGATAAAACAACCAAGCCTAATACGAAAACAATCAATAACGCATTTGTTACTAGATTATTGGCCCAGAAAATCATTAAGAGAAAGCCAAACATGGCTAAGAGTTTACTTCTCGGATCCAAGCGATGAAGAATGGAATTCCCTGGAATATAGCGACCCAAAATCAATTTATCCATGCGTCACCATCCCTGTAAATTCTTCGATCGTAATCGGAAGACGTTCAAATACAAAACCTCTTCTCTCCAGATTAGCCGCAAACTTTGTAATCTTAGGCACTCCCAGTTGAATACTCTCCAAAAAATCAACCTCTTGAAAAATATCTGTTGGTTTACCAGAACCAATCAACTTTCCTTTCTCCATAATATAAACAAAATCAGCGTAATTAGCCACATCATCCATCAAATGAGTGACCAAAACAATGGTCATCCCAGACATATGAAGGGTCTTGAAAATAGACATTAATTCTTGACGACCAGCAGGATCCAGACCAGCTGTTGGCTCATCCAAGACCAAAACGCTTGGCTCCATGGCTAGGATACCGGCAATAGCTACCCGACGCATTTGACCACCTGATAACTCAAAGGGACTACGTTCAAACAAGCTCTCATCAATTCCAACCAAGGCCAGCTTTTCACGAGCAATCTGCTCAGCCTCTTTCTGAGAAACTCCAAAATTTTGCGGACCAAAAGCAACATCTTTTAAGACTGTTTCATCAAAGACTTGGCTTTCAGGAAATTGGAAAACAAGGCCAACTTTCTTCCTTACTTGCTTAATATCCTTATTTTCTGACGTCGCTGTAATCACAAAGTCATCAATAACCACTCTTCCCTCTGTCGGTACGTTCAATCCATTCAAAAGTTGCAAAATCGTTGATTTCCCCGAACCCGTATGCCCAATAAGCGCCGTATAAGAGCCGTCAACAATCTCCAAATCCACACCAAATAGCGCACGTCCCTCAAAAGGCGTAGCAGCTTGATAGGTGTAGCTTACTTCTTGGAGAGCAATTCCCATAAAGTTTCCTCTAATTCTTCCTCTGTAAAATAGCGAAGCGGTAAATCAAATCCAGCCTGACGCAAAGATGTAGCCAGTTCTGTCGTGAAAGGTCTATCTAAATCCAAGTCTGCTAAATCCTCCCGCATAAAAAGCTCCGTCGGAGTGCTGACTGACTCAACCTGACCTCGTTTCATCACAATAACACGATCACTTAAAGCCACCTCATCTAAATCATGCGTGATAGAGATAACCGTCATCCCATGCCGATCCTTAATCTCCTGAACAATTTTAATCAAATCAAGACGACCTTCTGGATCCAGCATGGATGTAGCCTCATCCAAAATGATAATTTTAGGGCGCAAGGCCACCACTCCAGCAATAGCTACCCGTTGCTTCTGACCACCAGATAAACGAGCAGGCTCACGGGTTTTAAAATCAGCCATTCCAACCAATTCCAAGGCTTCATCTACCCGTTTCCGCATCTCTTCCAAGGCTATTCCTTGGTTTTCCAAACCAAAAGCAACATCATCTTCAACTGTAGCGCCTACAAATTGATTGTCTGGATTTTGAAATACCATACCAATCAAACGTCGCTTATCCCAGACATTATCAACTGTTAGGACATCACCATCAATGATAATATCTCCAGACTCAGCTTCCAATAATCCATCAATCAAACGAACAGTTGTTGATTTCCCTGAACCATTATGACCGATGATGGACAACCATTCACCCTGTTTCACGTGAAACGAAACATCGTTTAAGGTATAATCCTCATCATCTTGACTATATTTATACTTAAGATTTTTTACTTCAATAATATTTGTCATCACTTAAACGTATCTTTGAATAAGAAAGATGCACCCTTGAAATAGTCATAACCTGAATAAAGGGTAAAGAAAAGTGCAATATAAAGCGTAATCTGACCCAACAGACTCCAATGCAAGAGCAGAAAAATCACCGCAAACATCTGGGAGAATGTCTTAATTTTACCTGGCATAGCTGCTGCCAAAACGGTTCCACCATTTTCAACCAAGAGCAAACGAAGACCTGTCACTGCCAATTCACGACAGATAATAATGGCCACCACCCATGCTGGAGCAAAACCAAGTTCCACCAACATAATGAAGGCAGACATAACCAAAATCTTATCAGCCATCGGATCTGCAAACTTACCAAAGTTTGTCACTACCTGCCACTTACGAGCCAAATAACCATCCAGATAATCCGTAATACTTGCTAGGGCAAAAATGACTGCCGCTAAAATATGGCTAATAGCTGACTGCCAGACAGTAAGAAGAAGGATAAAGATTGGAATAATCAAAATCCGTCCGACTGTCAAAGCGTTTGGAATATTTTCTTTTTTCATTGTGTTTCCTTTTTATTCAAATACTAGTCCAATAGAACCTGTATCACTCGTTAATGCTTTCGTATCCAATTGTTGACCGGCGATAGTAATATCTACCCCTTTCACTACACCTAAAACAAGATAGGCTTCGCTGGTGCCTTCTGGCAGGCTAGTCGTAACCGTCGGATTTTCAGGAGAAAGTACCACTCCCTCTGCCAATTCTGTTCCGGATAGACTGACCCAACTAGTAGCATCTTTAACCGAAAGGGTAACTTCTACTGGATAAACAGTTTCTGTAACAGTCGCTACAATATAATCTCCACTACCTGAAATGCTAATATTCTTAGCAGAAATGCTACTTGACGAAGTTGTGGACTGCTCTGGTGTGCTTGTTTCAGAAGACGTACTTGTAGCAGTTTGCCCAACAACAGAGTAGGATGTTTCCGAAGCAGGCAACACTTGATTTTGCATGCGGCTATATGCTATATAGGTCACAAAAATAATGATGAAAGCTGAAGCAAGCAAGAGATAAATCAAGGGAAGAAAGGATTTATGATCTTTCTTTTTTACCCGATAGCTTCTTTTCAATTCTGCCGCTAAGATTTCCTCCTCGCCTTCTTCACGATACTTTATCAAACTATTGCTATCGTAGGCTTCTAACAGAACATCCGCATCCAATTCTAAGGCATCTGCATAAACCGTTAAGACGTAATCAACATCCTCATCTTCAGAAATAGAATCAAAATCATTGTACTCCAATGCTTGCAAATACCTTGCATGGATTTTCGTCATTCTCTGCAAATCAACAAAGGTCCAACCTCGTGACTCACGCGCTGCTCTAAGTACCTCACCAATACTCTTTTGTCGCACTACTAACTCTCCCCTCTATTCACTAATATACAATACTCTATTCTAACAAAAATCTAAGGAAATTTCGATGAGTTAGGTCCTTTTATTTGGGAATAATCGTAAAATCAGTCATGTCACACTGACCAATAAAACGACGGCCTGCCTCCATAATATCCTCTAAATTTATTTCTTCCACCAATTGTGGCAAATCAAATACATTTTCAACATCCGAATACTGAGCCACAAAGTGACTAGCTGTAAATTCCAAGGAATTCAAGCTACGGATAAAATCGCCATACATTTCATTCTTCAGCAGTTGCAAATGCTCATCATTGATATCCTCATCTCGTTCAAAATTGCGAACAGCCCTCATCAGCATACTCGACAAGGTAATAGGCTCCTGCGTATCACCAGAAATAACCAAATAATGATAGTCTGGAGTAACTTCTAGTTGAAACTGGAATGAGGAATCAATTTTCCCCTGTTCATACAGGTTCTGATAGCGTTTAGAAGTCCAACCGAACAACATGGCAAACAAAAGCTGTAAGCACAGGCGATACTGCTGCATTTCAGAAGGTTCAAATTCATCATTTCCCCGTAAACCAACTGCTAATTTTGGAGTAGATACTTCAAACTCTTCTGTACGATGCTGAAGAATGGGCAGTTTTTCGATTCCCTTCATATGAAAATGAGGTGTTTTTTCATCAAGTTGCGCTGCTTGATAGTTTGAAATCTGCTGCCATACCTGATCCAAATCAAAGTTACCAATGACGAACAAATTCATGTTCGACGGGTGATAAAACAAATCAAAATTCTCATACAAATCATCTGCTGTAATCTGCTCAATCGAAGCAACCGTACCAGCAATATCATGAGCCAAGGGAGTTTGAGGGTAAAGTGACCCTAAAATTCCTGTAAACAATCGATAATCGACATCATCTTGATACATTTCGATTTCTTGCTCGATAATCCCTTGTTCTCGTGCCACGTTTTCATCTGTAAAATAAGGTTGACGAACAAATGATTGTAACAAAGATAGGGCCGGTAACACATCCTGAGTTGTTGAAAATAGATAGCTGGTCTGTCTAAAACTGGTATAAGCATTGGCACTTGCACCAAATTTCGAAAACTCATTCATGACATCTTCTCCATCTTCCGTTTCAAACAACTTATGCTCTAAGAAATGTGCGATACCAGCAGGATAGCTACTAGACCTACCATCTTCAAAAAGAATATGGGTGTGTAAAGCTCCAAAATTTGTCGTTATCACTCCGTAAGTTTCATGAAAATCGGTCTTAGGCAAGAGAATGACTGTCAACCCGTTGTCAAGTTGTGTCTGATAGACAGGTTCTTTCATATACGGATACTTTTTCTCGATTAGTTTCATTCCTCTGTTCCCTCCATAAAGTAAACAGCCTGTAAATTTATCATCTTGCCCACTCGAACAATATCCTCAATTGACACCAACTTTACAGCTTCTATCCATTCTAACCATGTTAAATTACGTTCCCCCATACTTATCTGGTTGTAGGTCTGTTCTATCAAGTTATTCTGTCTATCTTGAGCTAGGGTTGCTGAGTGAATAAGCATATTCTTTGTCAACTCTAATTCATCCTCTGTAAACTTTCCGCGCTTCAAATCAAGAATCTGCTTACTAATCAGTTTCATAACCTTTAGACGGTCTCCACGGCTGATGCCTGCATAAACCTTCATCATTCCAGAAAAAATAGACACCTGACTTCCGATTGTGTAGGCCAAGCTCTCCTTTTCACGAATATTTACAAACAATTTAGAATGTGAAAAGGCACCGAGTAAACCATTAAAAACAACTAAGGCAGGGTAATTTACATCATTGTAAAGGACTTGTAAATGATAAGCCAATTCTAAAATGGATTGTCTTGCCTGTTTGCGTTCGACCTTCTCGCGAGTAACCTTTGAATAATTCTGCTGATATTCTAATTCTAACTTAGGTTTTCTATAAGTAAATTTGAAGGTTTCCAATTTTTCTCGAACCAAGTCCTGATTGACAGTTCCAATGACAAAGATGTCAATCTTATCTACCCGCAACATATTCCGATAGATTTTAAATACCGATTCTGCTGTTTCTGGCTCAACTAAGTCTAGACGACTAACTCGCGGAATTTGTAAGGCCTCATCTTGATAAAATAACCTATTTAATTCGACATCAGCATGGTAGAAATTATCTTCTACCTCCGACTCAAGAAAATTGATTAAATTCTTTTTCTCCACTTCAAAGATTTTCTGATCAAACCCCTGACCTTGCTTGAGAGGACGAAATAGGCAGGCATATAAAAAATCAAGAATTGCTAGGGTAATATCTTCATTATTAGGCAAATAACATGGATTGACGTAAGAAATGGTCAAATCAACTAGATGTACACGACCACGTTTAGCAACAGACGTTGAGAAATGTGCTCCGTATAGCTCTGCCAACCGTCTACGCATCGCCTGAGCCGTTGGATAATCTTGGTTGCCCATTTCCAGAATATTAGCAACTAGCACACGTCCTGCTACAGTTGCCTCATTCATCTCGGCTGCAAAACGCACTTTTATTCTATTTGTAGTAAACTGATCTGTTTCAATAAAATGCAAATCAATTCCTTCTTGTAATTTCATCTTCTTCCTCTTTCAAACATTGTACCTTCCATTATATCATTTTTCTGTGATATAATATTCTATAACGAGGTGACATATGGAATTTAAATTATTTGATGACTACATCACATTACAAGCATTGCTAAAAACAACTGGTATTCTACACTCAGGAGGGGCCATTAAAGGTTTCCTTGAAGAAAATACCATCCTTTTTAACGGAGAAGACGAAAAAAGACGAGGTAAAAAAATCCGCATCGGTGATATTATCACGCTACCTGACCACAACATTAGTATCACAATCGTTGCACCTAGTGCAGAAGAAATACAGCAATACCAAGAAGAACAAGCTGAAAAAGAACGTGTGGCTGCAATCGTTAAAAAGTTAAATCAAGAAAATAAAAAGAATAAGAAACAGGTACAAACTCCTAAAAAAGCAACTAAAAATACTGAAAGAAAACCTGTTCGTTTCCCTGGTATGTAAAAATGTGGCTTGAAACATTAGCATTACGGCACTTTCGCAATTACAGTCAACAAGATATTGAGTTCAACAAGGGGCTTAATGTCTTTTTGGGTGAGAATGCCCAAGGTAAAACCAATATTTTAGAAGCTATCTATTTTTTAGCCTTGACACGCAGCCACCGTACCCGAACAGACAAGGATTTACTACAATTTCAAGAAAAGGAATTGACCATATCCGGTTTACTCCATCGGACAAATGGTAAAGTTCCACTTGACATACAGTTGACAGAAAAGGGACGGATAACCAAGGTCAACCATCTCAAACAAGCCAAGCTTTCCAACTATATCGGCCACATGAATGTTGTTCTCTTCGCCCCTGAAGATTTACAGCTGATTAAAGGTGCCCCTGCTTTGAGAAGAAAGTTCATTGATGTCGAATTAGGGCAAATCAAGCCACTCTATCTTGCTGACTTGACTAACTACAACCATACTCTCAAGCAACGCAATGCCTATCTAAAATCAACTGATAAGATCGACGAAACCTTTCTATCAGTACTTGATCTCCAGCTTGCTGAATTCGGCAGTCGAGTTATTCAACATAGGCTTGATTTCCTTAAAAAACTAGAGGAATTTGGAAATAAAAAAGTTCAGGAAATCTCTGATCAAAAAGAAAAATTAACCATCGAATATCAATCTTCTATACACTTTACAAATACTGACAACTTAATTGACACATTATTGACAGAAATAGAAAAATCCCGTAAACGTGACCTATTCAAAAAAAATACAGGTGTTGGTCCGCATCGTGATGATATTGCCTTCTTCATAAATGGTATGAATGCTCATTATGGTAGCCAGGGACAACATCGTAGTCTTGTTTTGTCGCTCAAACTTGCTGAAATCGAACTGATGAAGGAAATTACTAGAGAATACCCAATTCTACTTTTAGACGATGTTATGAGTGAGCTAGATAACAATCGACAAATCAAACTACTAGAAACCATTACAGATACTATTCAAACCTTTATCACTACAACATCTTTGGACCATTTACATAAGCTACCAGATAGTTTAAAAATCTTTCATATCCAGTCTGGCACTATCGTTGAAAGCAAGTAACTGATTTTATATTCAGTTACTTTTTATTACTTCGTAAACTGGCTTTTCCTAACTCCAATTGTAGTTGCAACTCTTCACATAGAACTAAAAAAATTACAACTTTGTCAACTACGTTTACAAAACAGTAAAGACCCTGTCAATCAGGGTCTTATTCTTATTGTACTGAATAGTTTGGAGCTTCATTTGTAATTTGAACATCGTGTGGATGGCTTTCTTTCAAACCAGCACCCGACATTTCGATGAATTGAGCATTTTCATGTAATTCAGTCAAATTACCCGCACCTACATAGCCCATACCTGAGCGAAGTCCGCCAACCATTTGGAAAATCATATCTGCAACAGATCCTTTATAGGCCACACGTCCTTCAATTCCTTCTGGAACAAGCTTGTTGGCTTCATTGACAGATGCTTGGAAGTAACGGTCTTTTGAACCTTGTTTCATGGCTGCAATAGAGCCCATGCCACGATAGGTCTTGAACTTACGACCTTGGAAGATTTCTGTTTCACCTGGTGCTTCATCCGTTCCAGCGAACATAGAGCCAAGCATGACAGCATGACCACCAGCTGCAAGAGCCTTGACAATGTCACCTGAATACTTGATACCACCATCAGCAATGATGGTTTTACCATATTCACGAGCAACACCTGCCGCATCGTAAATAGCTGTCACTTGCGGTACGCCGACACCTGCGATAACGCGAGTGGTACAGATTGAACCTGGACCAATACCGACCTTGACAACATCAACACCAGCCTCATAAAGGGCACGTGCACCTTCAGCTGTGGCAATGTTGCCGGCAATCAAGGTACGAGTTGGGAAGTGTTCGCGGATTTCTTTGATCTTACGCAAAACACCAGCTGAATGACCATGAGCTGTATCGATGACAATCGCATCTGCACCTGCTTCAAAGAGAGCTTCAGCACGTTCAAAGGTATCAGAAGTAACGCCCACAGCACCCGCAACCAAAAGACGACCAAATTCATCCTTGGCAGCATTTGGGAACTCAATCACTTTTTCAATATCCTTGATAGTAATCAAACCTGACAAACGACCATTTTCATCGATCAGTGGCAATTTTTCAATACGATGTTTGTGAAGAATAGCTTCAGCAGTCGCTAAATCTGTTCCAACTGGCGCTGTTACCAAGCCGTCACTGGTCATATTGGTAGAAATTGGTTGTGAGTAGTCTGAGATAAAGCGCATATCGCGGTTGGTGATAATCCCAACTAACTTACGGTTTTCCATCGTTTCTACAATCGGCACACCTGAAATGCGATAAGTGCCCATCAACTTTTCAGCTTCAGCGATGGTATGCTCTGGAGTTAAGAAGAATGGATCAATAATGACACCATTTTCAGAACGTTTTACCTTACGCACTTCTTCAGCCTGTTCTGCAATAGACATATTCTTATGGATAACACCCAAGCCACCTGCACGTGCCATAGCAATAGCCATTTTGCTATCTGTTACAGTATCCATGGCAGCAGAAATAATCGGAAGATTAAGGGTCAAATTTGGTGCTAATTGCGTTTTTAAATCAATATCATGTGGCAATACATGACTTTCAGCCGGAATAAGTAATACATCATCAAAGGTAAAGCCTTTTTTCAAAAATTTAGTGTCCCAGTTTGACATTTTCTTCCTCTTTTCTTTTTTTGTTACTAGCTATCGCTACAATTATTTTATTTATGATAACATTTTGAAATCATTTGTCAAATATTATTCGCATTAAAACAGGGAATAATAAAAATTCAGAAAATTCTTTACCACTTCCTTTTAGAAATTCGAACGTTTGGTTTTTACTTTATTATAAAACAAATGAAAAAAGCAACGTTTTTTAAACATTGCTCTTCCATCGTTAACCTTATTTAAAGTAGTTAATTCCCATAGCCCCTTTGACTTGATCAAGGGTAGTAGCTGCGACCTGACGAGCTTTTTGGCTGCCTGCTTCTAACATAGCATAGACTTGCCCCATGTCTTTGGCAAACTCGATTCGACGCTCACGGATTGGTCCCAGTTCCCGTTCTAAAATGTCAAGAAGATAGCGTTTGGTTTTCACATCACCCAAGCCACCACGCTGGTAATGCTCCTTCATCGCCTCAATCTCAGCCTTATCTTCTTCACGTCCGAAAACATCAAGATAGTGGAAAACCATATTTCCTTCAATCTTACCTGGGTCTTCTACACGAATGTGGTTTGGATCTGTGTACATGGACATGACTTTCTTTTTGAGTGTATCCATGTCATCTGCCAAGTAAATCCCATTTCCAAGTGACTTAGACATCTTGGCATTACCGTCCAAACCTGGCAAGCGACCAGCTGCCTCATTTTCAGGATAGATGCCCTCTGGCTCCACCAAAATATCCGTCTGATAAGCATGGTTAAAGCTACGAACGATTTCACGGGTCTGCTCAATCATCGGTTTCTGGTCATTTCCAACAGGGACAAAATTTGCCTTAAAGGCTGTAATGTCCGCCGCTTGTGATACAGGATAGACCAAGAAACCAGCTGGAATTCCTTCGCCAAATCCCTTCTGAGCAATCTCCGTCTTCACTGTCGGATTGCGTTCCAAACGAGCAACAGATACCAAGTTCATGTAGTACATTGTCAATTCTGCTAATTCAGGAATTTGACTTTGAATGAAAATAGTTGTCTTAGCTGGATCTAGACCCGCTGCTAGATAGTCTAGTGCCACATTACCAACTGACTCGATAATCTTTTGTGGCTCTTTAGCATGGTCTGTCAGAGCTTGCTGGTCAGCCAAAAATACAAAAAGCTCGTGCTGTCCAGCATTTTGCAGTAGGACACGATTTTTCAAAGAGCCAACATAGTGGCCGATATGGAGTTTACCTGTTGGACGATCTCCTGTCAAAATAATTGGTTTGGTCATCAGTTCACCTCATCTGATAAAGTTCATAGAAAAAGCCCCACACAGAAAAAACTGTGCAAGGGCGTCTTGGACACGGTGCCACCTTACTTAAGAGCAACTGCTCCTATCTTAATGCACATAAGGCCTGCTAGCCGAATCCTTATTGGTTCGAATTCCTTGTAAAATCAGTCCATTCACCAATCACCATTACCTGTTCGCAGCAACCACAAGCTCTCTAAAAATGGAAGATTACCTACTCTTCTGATTGAATACCATTATACCTCTTAAAAATTAGAAAGTCAATACTTCCAAGCCTTGACGATAAGCTAGATTTTAGGGATAATATAAATTGCATTCTATGAAATCAAAGAAGGAGAAATAATGAAAGAACGGATTAAAGATTTTGCTTATGTGACCCTTGGTTCCATCGTTATGGCTATCGGTTTTAACAGTCTATTTTTAGAAAATAATATCGTTTCTGGGGGAGTAGGAGGACTTGCTATCGCTCTCAATGCCCTGTTCGGCTGGAACCCTGCCGATTTTGTCCTCTATTGCAATATTCCCTTACTCATTATTTGTTGGATTTTTCTAGGGAAATCTGTCTTTGTCAAAACCGTTTACGGCTCCTTAATTTATCCGTTTTGCATCAAGTTGACAGCTGGTTTACCAAACTTGACAGATAATCCTTTACTTGCTGCTATTTTTGGTGGGATTATCCTTGGGTTTGGGCTTGGACTTGTCTTTCTTGGAAACTCATCTACCGGTGGTACAGGTATCCTTATTCAATTTATCCATAAATACACTCCTTTGTCGTTGGGAGTAACAATGGCCATTATTGATGGCATCATCGTTGGACTTGGTTTCATCGCTTTTGATCCAGATACTGTCATGCATTCGATTATTGCCCTCATGACTATTACTTACATTGTCAACCGTATGATGTCTGGAAGTCAATCCTCACGGAATGTCATGATTATTTCCCATAAATCTAACCAAATCAAAGACTACATCACAAAGGTGGCAGATCGTGGTGTAACAGAGTTTCCTGTTGTCGGAGGATTTACAGGTGTTGACAAGCGTATGTTGATGACTACCATCTCTATTCCAGAGATGCAAAAATTGGAAACAGCTATACTAGAAATCGATGAAGCTGCTTTTATGGTTGTTATGCCTGCCAGTCAAGTTCGTGGACGTGGTTTTAGCTTACAAAAAGACCATAAACATTACGATGAAGATATTTTAATTCCAATGTAATTCATTGAAAATTCAAGTTCTTTCTAGTACAATTAAACTAATAGACAGAAATAGAGGAGAAACTATGCTTACAGTATCTGATGTGTCGCTTCGCTTTAGCGACCGCAAATTATTTGATGATGTCAATATTAAATTTACAGCTGGAAATACCTACGGTTTAATTGGTGCCAACGGTGCTGGTAAATCTACATTCTTGAAAATCCTTGCAGGTGACATTGAGCCTTCAACAGGCCATATCTCCCTTGGACCAGACGAGCGTCTATCTGTTCTTCGTCAGAACCATTTCGACTACGAAGATGAGCGCGTGATTGACGTCGTTATCATGGGAAATGAGCAACTTTACAGCATCATGAAAGAAAAAGATGCCATCTACATGAAAGAAGATTTTTCTGATGAAGATGGTGTCCGTGCTGCTGAATTAGAAGGTGAATTTGCTGAACTTGGTGGCTGGGAAGCAGAAAGTGAAGCTTCACAATTGCTCCAAAACCTTAATATTTCAGAAGACCTTCACTACCAAAACATGAGCGAATTGACCAACGGTGAGAAGGTTAAAGTTCTCTTGGCTAAGGCCCTCTTTGGTAAACCTGATGTGCTTCTCTTGGACGAGCCGACCAACGGTTTGGACATTCAATCCATCAACTGGTTGGAAGATTTCTTGATTGACTTTGAAAATACAGTTATCGTTGTATCCCACGATCGTCACTTCCTCAACAAAGTATGTACCCATATGGCCGACCTTGACTTCGGTAAAATCAAGATTTTCGTTGGTAACTACGACTTCTGGAAACAATCCAGTGAATTAGCTGCTCGTTTGCAAGCAGACCGTAACGCAAAAGCAGAAGAAAAAATCAAAGAATTGCAAGAATTCGTTGCCCGCTTCTCTGCCAATGCCTCAAAGTCTAAACAAGCAACCTCTCGTAAAAAGATGTTGGATAAAATTGAGTTGGAAGAAATTATCCCTTCTAGCCGTAAATACCCATTTATCAACTTCAAATCTGAACGTGAAATAGGTAATGACCTCTTGACAGTTGAGAACTTAAAAGTTGTCATCGACGGTGAAACCATTTTGGACAATATCAGCTTTATCCTACGTCCAGGTGATAAGACGGCCCTCATTGGCCAAAACGACATCCAAACAACTGCCCTCATTCGTGCTCTTATGGGAGATATCGAATACGAAGGTACTGTCAAGTGGGGTGTCACTACCAGTCAATCTTACCTACCAAAAGACAACAGCCGTGATTTTGACACCAACGAATCCATCCTAGACTGGCTCCGTCAATTTGCTAGCAAGGAAGAAGATGACAATACCTTCTTGCGTGGTTTCTTGGGCCGTATGCTCTTCTCTGGCGATGAAGTGAACAAACCTGTCAATGTCTTGTCAGGAGGCGAAAAGGTGCGCGTGATGCTGTCTAAACTTATGCTCCTCAAATCAAATGTCTTGGTATTGGATGACCCGACCAACCACTTAGACTTGGAATCTATTTCCAGTCTAAACGATGGTTTGAAAGCCTTCAAAGAGTCCATCATCTTTGCCAGCCACGACCATGAATTTATTCAAACTTTAGCAAACCACATCATTGTTATCTCTAAAAATGGCGTGATTGACCGCATTGACGAAACCTATGACGAATTCTTGGAAAATGCTGAAGTACAAGCAAAAGTACAAGAACTTTGGAAAGCATAATAAAAAGGCGATTTACTCGCCTTTTCTTTTAAATATATGAGAAAAATATTTACAAAAAAATCTACCTATTACCTCCTATCTTTTTTGATTCCTCTAGGAATTATTTCCCTTTTCCTAGCTTTTCAAGGCATTTGGTGGGGAAGTGATACAACCATTTTGGCTAGCGATGGCTTCCATCAATATGTCATTTTTAATCAAACGTTACGCAATACTTTACACGGTGATGGTTCTCTTTTTTATACCTTTACAAGTGGATTAGGCCTAAATTTCTATGCCTTATCCTCTTACTATCTAGGTTCCTTTCTATCACCTATTGTGTTCTTCTTTGATTTACAATCCATGCCAGATGCACTCTATCTTGTCACTGTTGTCAAGTTTGGATTGATAGGTTTGTCAACCTATTTTAGCCTGAAAGGGATACATAAAAAACTTGAACCTTCCTGGGCACTTCTTCTTTCCACTTCCTACTCATTGATGAGCTTTTCTACCAGTCAATTAGAAATCAATAGCTGGCTAGATGTCTTTATTCTTATTCCAATCATACTTTTAGGTTTACAACGATTGGTAGAAGGAAAAAATCAGGTTATTTACTATATAGCCTTAACTTGCTTGTTTGTTCAAAACTACTACTTTGGCTATATGGCTGCCATTTTTCTAGCACTGTGGGCACTTGTTCAATTATCTTGGTTAGAAAAAAACAGGATAAAAATATTTATAAACTTTACAGTTGTGTCAATTTTATCAGCACTAAGTAGTATGTTTATGCTACTTCCTACCTATCTAGATTTGAAAACGCACGGTGAAACCTTTACAAAGATTGTCAATCTAAAAACGGAAGACTCCTGGTATTTTGATTTCTTTGCAAAAAATTTAGTCGGTAGTTTTGACACAACAAAATTTGGTTCTATTCCCATGATTTATGTAGGGTTACTGCCACTTTTATTGACTATCCTATTCTTTACTTTGAAAGACATAAGATGGCAAGTAAAATTGTCCTATGGACTGTTGCTAATAACCATCTTAGCCAGTTTCTATTTACAGCCTCTCAATCTATTCTGGCAAGGGATGCATGCTCCAAACATGTTTCTCTATCGTTACGCATGGGTCTTATCGACTATCCTTATCTACCTAGCTGCAGAAACAATTATACGATTAAAGCAAGTTTCTATTAAAAGCCTCTATGGAAGCATCTCGGTTATATTACTAGGTTTTCTACTAACTTATCTATTTAAGCAGAACTATGAATTCTTACAAGATGTAAATTTTTTATTGACAGTTGAATTTCTAATTCTTTACATTGCCCTATTTTGGATCCTTTTGAATCGAAAGCTATCTGCTACTATTTTCCTATTCTTTGGCTTATTTGAAATCGGTATCCATACTCACTATCAAGTACAAGGATTATCTGAGGAATGGCATTTCCCAAGTCGCTCCAACTACGAGGAAAAGTTGACAGATATTGACAAACTTGTCAAGTTAGCAAAGTCTGATAATACTGCTTTCTACAGAACTGAAAGATTGTTACCACAAACAGGCAATGATAGTATGAAGTACAACTACAATGGTATTTCTCAATTCTCTTCTATTCGCAATAGAGCTTCTAGCTCCGTCCTTGATAAATTAGGTTTCCGTTCAGATGGGACCAATCTTAACCTCCGCTATCAAAATAATACCATCATTGCTGATAGTCTGTTTGGCATAAAATACAATCTAGCAACTCTTGATCCAAATAAATTTGGTTTTTCACTTTATAAAAGTTCCGATACAATCAATCTCTATGAAAATAGCTTTAATCAAGGTCTAGCTATTCTCACCAACCAAGTTTACAAGGATGTAAAGTTTACAAACCTCACACTTGATAATCAAACAAATTTCCTCAATCAGCTATCTGGTGTAAACCATAAATATTACTACAGCATTCCAATCACTTCATCTCAATATGCGACTGAATTAGGAAATCGTATCACTGTTAATAAAGCAAATGAGGAAACGAGTGCTAAAGTTAGTTATACATTAACAGTGCCTGCAAATAGTCAAGTCTATCTTAATTTACCAAAAATAACGTTCTCAAATGAGAACCATAAGAAAGTTGTCATCTCTGTCAATAATCAGTCAACTGAGTTTACATTAGATAATGCTTTTTCATTCTTTAATGTTGGTGATTTCCCTGAAGAACAGGTAGTAAAGGTTGACATTCACTTCCCTGAAAATAATCAAGTTTCCTTCGATAAACCACAGTTTTATCGTATCGACTTACTTGCTTTCAAAGAAGCTGCTTCTATTCTAAAAGAAAAGAAAGTCGCAACCAAAACAGAAGGAAACACGGTCACTATTGACTTTGAAACAGAAAATGAAGCTTCGCTTCTTTTAACCCTACCCTACGATAAAGGATGGTCTGCAACAATTGATGGGGAACCAGTAAGTATTCAAAAAGCGCAAAGTGGTTTTATGAAAGTTGATGTCAAACCTGGGCAATCACAAGTAATTCTTACCTTTACACCTCAAGGTTTTTACTTAGGTTTAATAATCTCATTCTCCGCCCTTGGCCTGTTTATTAGCTACCAAATCTTTCGAAATAAGTACAATAAAAACCTCCCAGTATAGATAGATTACTGAGAGGTTTTCATTTACTATAAATTTTGGCTCTTTGTCAACTGTAGTGGGTTGACCCATTTGACAAAGAGTAGCAATGCTACTTTAAAAAAATAAAACCTTGATTTCTCAAGGTTTCCTATGCTTTATCTACTCCGCCAACAGATAATTGTACGTTAAAATAAGTTAAAATAGATAACAAAAATAGCGATAATCAAGGGTTTGTCACTTATCTATGGAGTAATGAAAAGAAGGAATTTGACCAAATTTTGACCACATGAAATTTTATAAAATATTTATGTATCCCCTAAATTATGCAGAATTTTTATAATAATACAGTCTGACCAAGTTTTGACAAAGAAGCATTTCGGAGTAACTAAAAAATTTAAAATTCTATTAACATTCCTAAAAATTGTTAGAATAGCGTAGTCTTTCTGAAATTTTTAGGAATCCAAAAAATCTTCCTACAATATGTAAGAAGATTTTTTAGTTATCTTAATTAAATTGTTCTTTTATTTTTTTACTTAAACCAGCCAAACCAAGTAGACCGATTCCGATATACAACATGATATTTTCAGTTTCTCCTGTAGCAGGTAACGTGTTGTACTCAACTGCAACCTTAGCAGGCTCAGTTTGAGGTGCAACTGCAGGAGCTGGAACAGGAACAGAGCTGTCAACCTTAGTAGTTGTATTAGCAACCACAGGAGCATCAACCTTACCGTCAACCTTAGTATCAACCTTAGTGTCAACCTTAGTGTCAACCTTAGTACCAACCTTACCGTTAACTTTACCGTCAACCTTACCGTCAACTTTACGGTCAACTTTAACTTCAACCTTACCGTCAGCCTCATCTAGCAATTCTTTTGGAATTTCAAGAGCTGGTAACTCGTGGTAAGCAGGCTCACCTTTAGAAGTGATTGGAAGAAGTGACTTCAAGTAGGTAAGATTTGCTTCAGCTTGACCTAGGATACCCTTCAACTCGACCAAACGAGTTTCAGCAACCTCCAAGTCAGCCTTAGCTTGAGCCAACAAGGTACCTGCATTGCGTGCATTGTTCAACTTAGCTTTCAAATCATCACGTACCTTGACGGCTTCAGCGTAGGTAGAGCGTGCTTTGTCCAAGACACCCTGAGCAGTAGCTAACTTGCCCTTAAGAGTTGCAAGAGTAACTTTCTCAGAATCTAAACGAGCAACCGCTTGAGCTTGAGTAACCTCAGCATTCTCAAGAGCCTTTTGAGCGTCAGCCAAGGTTTGTTTAGCTTCTTCTTCTTTTGCTTTCAGGTTGTTGTAGGTAGCTTGAACCTCAACCAATTTTTGACGGCTTGCATTCAATCGAGCTGTTGCATCTGCAAGAGTGCGTTCAGCATCTGCAAGGTTAGAGGTACCTGACTTCAAACGGTCAAGTTCAGCTTTAGCAGAGTTATAAGCAAACTGTGCATTTTGCAACTCAAACTCAACAGCAGTAACCTTTTGACTTGCAGTAGTTTGTTGAGCCAAAGCTGTGTTGTAGGCTGTTTTAGCGTTAGATAAGGCTGTTGCACGTGTGTCAGTTGCAGACGCAGGAGCTGTGCGGACGTTTGTGTCTTGGAGTTTTGCCATGTCTACGCCACGAGCAGAGATGAAGTACACCTTACGTGCTACATCGTAAGCTGGGTTGATAGTGCTGTCAGTGACGCTAACTGTAGTATAGTTAAACTCATCCTTAGTAATGTTCACTGCGTGACCCCAATTAGCGTGTGAGTCATCGTAAAGCATTTGCATAACTTGACCGAAAATGTCACGCTTGAGTGTAGCCATCGTTTCCACACCATCATCTGAAGATGGGAAACCAAGGTTCTCAGACAACCCTCGTAGACCGAACTCTCTAGCAACCTTAAACTGTGCAGACATATCGTGACCATAAATACTTGTATTTACGGAACTTTCATAACGTGAAGCAATCTCATTCATTTTGTCTGAGGTCTTATACTCAGATACCCCTAGAGCTTCACGAATAGGTTTGATAAGAGTAAGGTAATAATCGGTCAACTCAGCACGTTGAGAATCTGTTAGGTTAGCTACGTTAACCTTGCGTGACTTGTCTGAATCTGAAAACTTCAGCACCCAGTCAGTATCTATAAATTTACTGTAGTTACCATCAAAGCTGTTGATGTTAACTCCAAACTGAGCGAAAGCCTCAGCACCCAACTCTTTCAAGCGATTTGAAAGCTCTGTACTACGACTACCACCTGCAATGTACGCTTTAAGAGTGTTTACATACTCGGCAGAAATAGGAATAGTCAACTGAGTTTCCTCGCCTGTAGATTGAGCAGTCAAAGCATCCAATGTAGACTTAGTTTCAGTGACTTTATTTGTTGCAGTAACCAACTCAGACTTAGCTGTAGCAAGAGCTTGAGATTTAGTGTCTACGGTAGACTTAGCTTCAGCAACGATACCCTCTTGAGTGGAGATAGCTTGAGCCTTGTCTTGCTCGGCAACCTTAATAGTATCGACCTGAGTAGTTGCAACCTCAACGGCTTTCTCATCAGCTACAACAGTAGCTTGGGCTTGAGTAAGCGTTTCGTCAATGTTTTTTAACCCATCAACCTCAGCTTGAGCATCAGTTACAGCTTTCTCTGCATTCGCAACAGTTGTATTTACAACCTCAACAGCTTTTTCTGCCTCGGCAACGATACCCTCCTGAGTAGTTACAACCTCTTGAGCTGGAGTAACTGACTGTTCAGCAGTAGCTACATTAGTTTCTGCTTGAACAACTGTTTCTTCAGCCTTAACTGTAGCTGTTTCCAATTCAGCAACGACCTCTGGCGTCACAGCAGACAAATCTTCAACTTGAGCAGAAACCTGAGCAACAACACCCTCTTGAGCTGTCACTTGGTTTGTAAGCTCAGTAACTTGAACTTGAGCCGTGTCAACATCAGCTTGAGTTACCTCAACAGGTTGAGCAACATCTTCTGAAACTACAACAGACTCAGTAGACGTAGCAACTTCTTGAGTAGCAACCTCTTCAGCCGAAACTGCTGAACCAAAAATGACCGAGGTAGCAAGCGTTGAAACCACTGCACCTGTGCGAAGTTTACGGATAGAACCTTTAGTCTGCAATTTATTATTTTGTTTTGTCATAAAACCTCCATATGTAACAAACTAATCTTTTAAGGTTATTATATCGTGTTTTTTAGCTTTTAACAACTAAAACATATAATTAAAAACCTTTTAAGAAGTTTCTTCTTTACTATAAACCTTGTAAGATAATAAATAACGAGGTATTTATGATGGAAAACGCAAGTTTGAGAGAATATATTGGCAAGAGAATTCGCCATTTACGACTAGAAAAAGGTTGGACACAAGACGAATTAGAAGAGAAAGCCGACCTTGGAATGAATTACGCTTACAAGATCGAACAATTAGCCACAAATATTAAAATTGATACGTTTGAAAGAATTTTAGAGGCACTTGAAACAGATATTGAACACTTTTTTGATATCAGCATCAAGGAAAATAGCCCTGAACTCTCACAATTATTAGATTCATTATCAGAACTGCCAAAAGAAAAACAGGAAAAAAGTATAAAAGCTTTTCAAAGTTTGTTGGAACAGATGAAGTAATACTATAAAACACGATACACCAATAATATGATGTATCGTGTTTTTTTATGCTGATTTGTCAAACTTTCAAGACATAATTTTTTCCATATAGTCTGATAAAACCATTACTATTGTATCTTTATCTAGCAAACTCTTTAAAATTAGTGATTTAAACCAATTTGAATCCAATAATTCTTTTAATTCATCATCTAATTTAGATTTTATGTCATTATTCCTATTCTCTAGTTGAAAATAGTTTAAATCTGTTTTTCCTCTAAAAAAGCCTTTTCCATAACCTGTTTTTCCTTTTGTATTCAGTTCCTCAGCATATAGGTAGTTCCTCAAATCTACTACTTTTTTTAACCAAATTGGAGGTAATTTTTTTAGATGATTACTACCTATTACTATCTCATCAATAACGCTCTTTAACGGTTCATAGAAATCTGAACTGTAATACTTTTCTAAAAAAAGCTCAGAATCAGCAAAAACCAACTTATTATTTACATATAGATAATATGCAACAATATAATCAAACAATTTATTTAATTTATTCATATTAAATAATTCTGTATACCTGATATAATAACGACCACTCGTAATCTTTTTTTCATAATTATTAAATTTAGCGATTGATTTGTCTAAAAGATCCCAATCATTTTCACTCATTAAATGCTTAAATTTCATACTGAAGTTATCTATATCGCCATATTCCTCAAAAAAATCTTTGTATCCTTTTCCATTATTATGTTCTTTATAAATTAGAAATAATACTAACTTATTCACAGGCTTGATATCATTTTCAGAGATGTTTGTTGGAATTAATAGCCTTTGAATATCCGATAAAAATTTATTTTTCAAAAATGTATCACTATATAAGTATAGTAAGTGTAAATCTTTTTTTAAATTTTCAAACTGGTATCTAGTTTTTTCTTCTTCAGATAAACTTCTATCTAGTTTTTTTATTTTACTAATAATATTTTCCATCTCACCAACCTCCATATTAACTATAGTTTCAATCATTATAACATCTTCTTGAAGAAAATAATTATAACTTTGTCGAATCATTTTCTTCAAAACAACCCATTATTCATTATGAATTACACAATAATACACCTAAACTTTCAAATCTCTTCGCTCCTTTAATACCATTTTACGAAAATGGTCACGTTTTCGATAGGGATAATTAAAACATAAAAAGTGAAAGGAGTGAGTCCAATGTATAACAAAGATTAAAAGCTTCCACAGCTAACTAAAATATATTAGTGGTAGAAAGGAGAAATATTCATGGAATTTGAAGCTGTAAAAATACGTGGTATGTTGATGGGCGTAGCTTCAGCAACAGACTTCGAATCTAAAGCAGTGGTTGGGGTACAACTTGATGTTGGATACCGCACTGAAACCGGTCGTTTCATGACGAACAATATCAAAGTTCTAGGAGCAAAACAAGCTGATTTCACAAATTTTTTGGATGAAGTTGTTGAAATCCAACTCGAAAACGTTACAGTCACTAGCTATTTAAGAGCAAACCAAGCTTTTCTGTCTATCAAAGCACAAAAAGCTACGGTTTTATAGTTTTTACTCAGGGAGGTATTCCCTCCCTCTTATTTTCTTGGAGGTCCAAAATGGATTTAAAATTTGTACTTATATCTTTTTTCTTATTAATCATCTTAAGCTTGCTAAAATACTTTGATTCAAAAGAACAAAAGCAACTTGCTCAAAGCTTAGTACTCAATGAACAATTGATTCTTGATGACATTGAGAACACCTGCAGAAATGTAGGTAAAGAAATAGGAAACACTATCACATTTTCTCGTAATGATTACTTTTTAGTATCAAGAACATCGACAGATTCAGCAATGAGATATCGATTTCCTTTACTGATTAAAGACGAACTTGAAGATGAAGAATTACTCTATCTCGTTAAAAACTTAGTAATCGAATTAGACAAAAAGATTAAACAAAATTACCGTTTTTATTCACAAACACAGGATGTTTTTGTTTCTTTTATTTTCAATAATCAAGTTACAAAACGTGAACAGCTTAATTATCTAGATTTAGATATCTTCTTTTACCACAACCAAGAAGAATTGAAACAACTCAAAGGGGACAGACCATGAGACTACTATTGGATCATTTACTATTTAAAAAGTCTTCTCAATTTTTAAGAGAAGTTCCGTTCAACACATCTAAACCTCACTTGTTATGCGTAGGTGCAAGCGGAAGCGGAAAGACAATCTGTGCAATCGCTTTACTAGCCAAAGAGATTTATGAATACTATCAACAAGCCAGAGAACCTCCATTTTTGCTCATAGCTGACTATAAAGCTGATAAAGACTTTGAATTTTTAGATGAGTTACCAACCTTCTTTCGCTTTGATGCCGTAGATAAGGCTATTGATTTAGCTTTAAATGTCCTAGAGCAACGACAATCCAAATGGGATAGCTCAAAGAGAAAAGTCATACTATTTATCGATGAATGGGGTTCATACCTATCCAGTAAAGATAATAAGGAAAAGAATGAAGTCATTACCAAGTTATCTAGGTTAATGATGCTTGGACGGTCATTCAATATTCAAGTTTTTATCTGTAACCAACGTGGTGATGCTGAGTATTTTGGGAAAATTAGAGATAATTTTTCATCCATGCTAGTGTTAGGAACACTTTCAAAAGAGACAATCCAAATGTTCTTCTCAGAAGAAAAAGATTGGATTGCCTCTTCGAATCCAAGGGGAGTAGGCTACCTTAAAGTTAGTGGGAAAAAGACTGCAAAAGTTATTGTCCCATATATTTCCCCTGACAAACTGAAAATCTGCCGAAGATGGATTCATTTTGCAGTAACATCTTCCTCACCACTTTTATCGCTCTTTACCAGCACAGACTAGCAGATAACCTGTAAGGTTGTCTAGGTAGGCTGGGCTGGTAAAGAGCCTAGCAATAAACATTCAATCTGGGTACTGTAATAACCCAGATTCCACTTAATTCCAGAAGGAGAAAACATGTATAACTTAACGAATTTACTACATTTTGATAAACAGTCTCTACAAGTCAATACTGATGAGATTTCAATTGTTGTCCAGCCAACAGCTGAAACCATTGGAGAATATCCTAGTTACTGGCAACAAATTGCTCAAGAACTGACAGAAATAATTGTTGAAAAATTGTCACTTCCTACACTTTGCGGATCAATGCAACCAGAAAAAATAGCTCCAAAGGGATATACTACTGCATATAGTTTTGAAAATATGCCCTATTTCTTTAGAATTGCATTCCATGACCACTACATCAATATGGGAATTATTATTAAGTTTTCTGCATCAGCACTCAGTTTTTACCAACAAATTTTTCAAGAGTTCTATAATGAACCGATTGAAGTTTACGATATTCTTCAACGCCTTAATGAACCCTATTGGGATATGCATCTCAGTCGAATAGACTTTTGTGCAGATTACTTTAATTTTCCTTTGTCAGTAAACGACATTTATCAAAATTTAAAAATGAATAAGTTTACAATCGTCAATAGCAAAGGGAAAAAGAGGCATTCAAAAACATCTGCTATTGAAATAAATCGAGAAGCAAAAACTGTGACAATCGGTTCAAGAGGAAAGGGGACAAATAGTTTTCTAAAAATCTATGATAAAAAAGCAGAGCAATTAGAAAATAATGGTCGGTATGCTCAAGTAGCTCAGAATATTTCAAGCTGGATACGGTTTGAGGTAACCTATAAAAAAGAATATGCTAGACAGCTTACTAAACTAATCTTAGAGTTACCCTCCAGAGATTCACTACAACCATTTATTGCAAACAAGATTGTTGAAAAATATTGTCTTGTAGATATTGAATCTAATAGAATTACTGAATATAGTCAATCGCTGTTAGACTTTTCTTCTCACTCACTTCCACTTACATTGCTAAGCCCTAGAAATAATGAACTTATTCAGACCGTTCACTATATGCTAAAAGGTAGTGGCTTCTTTCCCTTATTAAGAAAAGTACAAGAAATATGGGGAGTACATGCAATGACCATTTTAATCAAACGATTATTATTTGAGTATCAATTCAACTATGTGCCAAATCCTGACTTAAATATTTGGCTCAAGAAAAATCTCCTAGAACTCCAAGTACTCGATTTTGAAGAATACTTAGAAAGTATTATTGAGATTTTCTATAAAAAGAACGCCTCTTCTTCTAAAGTAACCGCCAAGAAACCAAGAAGAAAAGACGCCAACAAGTTGTAGAGATAAGGTTAGGCTTATCCCTAGTCATTATCTCATATTAAGAAAGGAATTTCCATAATGAGAATAAATGAAATAAACCTTGAATTTTCAGAAATCACAATTAAACTTCCTGAAGGGTACTCTATCCATTCAGAGGCTGAATATCAAGAACTACAAAAAAAGGCATCTATTGGTCACTATATGACACTTAATGAAGTCCTAGAGATGCTCTCTGTATCTCGTCCATGGCTACTTGAAAATGTCCTATATAAGCCAACCATTCGCAAACAAATTGACATTGACCAAAACCCAAATGGATTTGTAAAATATCCTCAGAATCGAGGAGGACGTTATTACTTTCTAGCTAGCAAAACACGTGATTTTTTTGAACGGAATTTTCTAGAAATTTTCAAATAATTATGCTATGATAACCAAGACAACCCTTGGTTATCTGCTTTTTATGAAAGTGAGGTAACAACATGGCATCTTATAGACAAAGAGGTAAGAAAAAATTATGGGATTATAGGATCTTTGATGATAAAGGAAAAGTCATAGCTTCTAATTCTGGTTTTAGAACTAAAAAAGAAGCTGAACTTGAAGCAATTGAGATTGAGCTTAGACTTCTAAAGGGAGCTAACATTGATAGACAAATTAGTTTACATGAACTTTGGAAAAAATGGTATGAACTACATATCATACCATTAAATAAAAAACAGGCAACACTCAACAAACACATAAAACGTGGCAAACTTATTGAAGAATTTTTTGGAAATATGCCTTTGGTAAATATAAAGGCTAGTCGCTACCAACTCTTTATAAATCAATTTGCCAAAACTAATGGTCGTGATAATGTTGCACGTTTAAATTCTGAAGTTAGGAAAGTTCTAGAATTTGCTAAACAAGACCGACTTGATTTCCATGACTTTACAATAGGTGTAAAGATTACTGGCTTAGAACCAGCAAAATCAAAAGAGGATAAGTATATTCATAGTAAAGCAGATTATAAAAAGTTAGTTAATTATCTTTACAACAATGTAAACTATACTGACAACTTGATTTACTATCTTCTTTACATACAGTTAAAGACTGGTATGAGATTTGGAGAAGTATTAGGTTTAACTTGGGATTGCATACTTTGGAAAACCAAAGAAATCGTAACTTACAGGCGGTACGACTCAACAAAAAATGAGTTTACAGACCCTAAAACAAAAACATCAGTGCGTAATATACCTATTGATGATTCAGTAATAGATGTGCTTGACAAGTTATTGAAAGAACAAGAATCATTAAACTTGAAAAATCCAAATAATCTTTTATTTGTTAATCCTATTTATGGTGTACCGTCAAATAAAACAGTCAACACTTGTCTTAGCGAACTACTTCATCAACTAAATATAACTCCAAAAGTTCTAACCGCTACTGGTATTCGTCATACCTACATCAGTATTTTACTTGCTGAAGGAATCGATATTTGGACACTTTCAAAAATCGTAGGTCATAAGGACACAAAGCAGATTATAGAAACGTACTCTCATCTTATTAAGGAAAAAGAGGAGGAAGAAACTGAAAAAATTAGGAAAATCATGTCAGCAACCATTTGACCGTTTTTTGACCAAATTTTCCTATTGTATGATTATTCATGCCAATTTTTCACTATTTTTTCATTCTTATCCAAGATATGGTAGAAGTTGAAATATTTGTAAGTTCATTGACCAATTTTTGACCAAAACAACAAAAAACCTTGATTTCTCAAGGTTTCCTATGCTTTATTTACTCCGCCAACAGGGCTCGAACCTGTGACATCATGATTAACAGTCATGCGCTCTACCGACTGAGCTATGGCGGAAAGAATAGTCCGTACGGGATTCGAACCCGTGTTACCGCCGTGAAAAGGCGGTGTCTTAACCCCTTGACCAACGGACCATTTTTTCAGAACAATAATTAGTATAATACACCGATAATTTTTTGTCAATACTTTTTTTAAAATTTTTGCACTATTGACAGAGTTAATCGTTTAATGTACAATTAAATAGTTAGGGTTCCATAGCTCAGCTGGATAGAGCATTCGCCTTCTAAGCGAACGGTCGCAGGTTCGAATCCTGCTGGAATCATCTTGGCCTATCGTGAGATAGGTCTTTTTTCTTGCCATAATTGATAGTTGATATAGAGGACTGGTAGGAGAATGCCGATTAAAGCATATTCTTTAAACTGAAATGATAGCTGCGTTGCACTTATAACACCAAGCATAAAACCAATAATCGTAAGTAAAATATTTCTTCCTGTCTTTTTCAGCTCTGCATCCCGTTCAATCATGCCTTTAAACCAGAGATAGGCTGCATTCTTTACATTTCCAGTCATCATGACATTGGCATAGGGAGCACCTCTCAACCTTCTAAAAGTTTCTACCTGAATAGAGGCTACAAAAGCCAAACTAGCGATGGTAAAAGAAGCAGGCATAAGAGGAGATAAAAAAATTGTCAAAAGAATGCAAATCAGCATAATCAAGCTACTCCCAAAGTGCCAGGACCAAGATTGTTTTTCAAAATACCTTCTAGCTAAGTAAGTGAAAAATTGACCAAATACAAAAAATAGAATTGGAATACAAAAGTTTGCTACCTGAACAAAATCCCCCTTGGCCATATAATAGGCAAGAGAAATCACATTGCCAGATTGTACACCAGCAAAACGACCACCTTGGGTCACGTAGGTAAAGGCATTGAGATAACCACTAATAAAGGTCAAGCAACAAGCTACCCGCAAGCCTTCAAAAACACGATAATCTTTCTGCTTCATTCTAACTCCTTGTTTCACGTGAAACTATTTATGGTAGGGACTGCCTTGTTGAATCATAAAGGCGCGATAAATTTGCTCGATAAGAACCAACTTCATTAGTTGGTGAGGGAGGGTCAATTGTCCAAAACTCATCAGTAAATTGGCTCTTTTTTTCACTTGTGGATCCAATCCAAGACTTCCACCGATAATAAAAGTAATATCAGAATAGCCACTCACTGTAATGTCAGCTAGTTTCTTGCTAAATTCTTCAGAGGGAAACTGCTTTCCTTCAATGGCCAGAGCGATGACATAATCTCTTTCACCAATTTTAGTCATAATTCGCTCAGCTTCCTTTTTCAATATCTGCTCATTTTCTGCCTGACTAGCCTTATCTGGCGTCTTCTCGTCAGCCAGTTCAATCAGTTCCAACTTTGTAAAACGACCTAAACGTTTACTATATTCAGCAATACCATCTTTAAGGTATTTTTCTTTCAATTTTCCAACGGTTATCAATTTTATTTTCATAAAAATATTGTAACATATCCACAGGTTTCTGCTAGTAAATAATCCGAAAAAAATCTCAGAATTTCAAAGCAAATTCACATTATTCACATAGTTATCCACAGGTTGTGGATTGATTTTTGAAAACTTTAAGCTATAATTAAGAAAGTAAGAGTAATCTTAAGGAAAATGTAAGAAAGGAAAAGGATCCTCTATATGAAAAAATATTTGAAATTCGCTATTCTATTTGTAGTTGGCTTTGTGGGCGGATTAGCCGGTGCATTGACTGCATCCATCTTTCAACCACAAGTTCAACAAGCAAGCTCTGCCATTACCAGTGTCAGCAATGTTCAATATAATAATGAAACATCGACAACCAAGGCTGTCGAAAAAGTACAGAACGCTGTGGTTTCCGTTATTAACTATCAAACTGCAGCAAGTAATAGCCTGAGTGCGATTTTTGGAAATATTGCCAGTTCCGACGAATTAGCAGTGGCTGGTGAGGGATCTGGGGTTATATATAAGAAAGATGGTAATAATGCCTATATCGTAACCAATACCCACGTAATCAATAATGCTGAAAAAATTGATATCCTTCTTGCTTCTGGAGAAAAAGTAGCTGGTGAATTAGTCGGATCCGATACCTATTCTGACATAGCCGTTATTAAAATCGCTGCAGACAAGGTGACATCAGTAGCTGAATTTGCGGACTCAGACACCATTAAGGTTGGTGAAACAGCTATTGCAATCGGTAGTCCTCTAGGGAGTGTTTACGCAAATACCGTCACACAGGGGATTATCTCCAGCCTCAGTCGTACTGTCACCTCTCAGTCTGAAGATGGGCAAACCATCTCAACCAATGCTATTCAAACAGATACAGCTATTAACCCAGGTAACTCTGGTGGACCACTCATCAATATTCAAGGTCAAGTGATTGGAATTACTTCTAGCAAAATTTCCTCCAGTTCTTTGACTAGTTCTGGTGTTACAGTTGAAGGTATGGGATTTGCAATTCCTTCCAACGATGCGGTGACCATTATCAATCAACTAGAAACAGATGGTAAGGTCAGTCGACCTGCTCTGGGTGTTCACATGGTTAACTTGACAGATTTGTCAACTAGTCAACTTGAAAAAGCAGGACTTTCCAATACTGAATTAACATCTGGTGTCATCGTTGTTTCTACACAAGCAGGCCTACCAGCAGATGGAAAATTTGAAACCTATGATGTTATTACTGAAATTGACGGGGATGTCATCGAAAATAAGAGTGATTTACAAAGTGCACTTTACAAGCATCAGGTCGGAGATACCATTAGCATCACCTATTATAGAAACAATAAGAAAGAAACTGTTGACATCAAGTTGACACACTCTACCGAACAACTTCAATAATAGTAGTATCTAAACTAGACTTTACATGATTGTAAAGTCTGTTTTTTTTTGCTAAAATGAACATTATGGAAGAACTACGTACTATCAATATTTCAGATATCCAGCCAAATCCTTACCAACCAAGAATACATTTTGACCAAAATAAGCTAGAAGAATTAGCTCAGTCTATAAAAGAAAACGGATTGATCCAACCAATCATTGTAAGAAAGTCGTCCATTATTGGTTATGAACTATTAGCAGGTGAGAGAAGATGGAGAGCTAGTCAATTAGCTGGATTAACAGCAATTCCCGCTATCGTCAAAGAATTGAGTGATGATGATTTGCTCTATCAAGCAATCATTGAAAATTTACAGCGTTCAGATTTAAATCCTATCGAAGAAGCAACGTCCTATCAAAAACTACTCAGCAAGGGATTGAAGCATGATGAAATTGCTCAAATCATGGGAAAATCAAGACCTTATATCAGTAACTTACTACGTTTATTAAATCTTTCTAAAGAAACACAGCAAGCAATAAAAGAAGGAAAAATTTCGCAAGGCCACGCGCGTCAGTTAGTTGCATTTTCAGAAGTAAAGCAAGCTACTTGGGTTCAGGAAATCATCGAAAAAGATCTAAGTGTGCGGGCTCTTGAAAAAATTCTATCCAAGAAGAAAAAAATAAAGACACAACCCAAAAATCAATTTCTAAAAGAACAAGAAAACATTCTCAATCAACTTCTAGGAACCTCCACAAAAATTCTTCAGAAAAAAAATGGCAATGGAGAAATTCGAATCAGCTTTAATAGCCTTGAAGAATTTGAGCGAATTATCAACAATTTAAAATAAGCCTGTTTATAGAATATTTTCATAAACACTTTTTTCCACAATTAAAAAGACCGAGAAAGCTAGAATCTACACAGGTTCTAGCTTTTATTCACATCCTGTGGAAAACTTTTATGAACATTGTGGATTTTAAAAAATATCTGTGGAAAACTTTTACTTTTTATGGTACACTATTCTAGCCAATAGAAAATGAGAGGAGGAAAATATGAATAAAGAACAACAATTCTGGCAACGATTTATTGAACTAGTCCAAGCAAGTTTCAAAGCTTCCATTTATGATTTTTACGTTGCAGATGCAAGATTACTAAACCTAGAACAACAAGTAGCCACCATCTTCTTAAATCGCCCATTTAAAAAAGATTTCTGGGAAACAAACTTTGAGGAGCTAATGATTGCGGCTAGTTTTGAAATTTTCGGTGAACCGCTCACTACTCGCTATCAATTTACAGAGGAAGTGACTGAAGTAGTTTCTCCGACTAGAACAACATACAGCCCTTCCACTCCAGCTTCTACAACAGATATAGCAGAGGGAGTACTACAGCCTGTTCATTCTGATATAAAATCCCAATATACCTTTTCAAACTTTGTTCAAGGAGATAACAATCATTGGGCAAAAGCGGCTGCACTAGCTGTTTCTGATAACTTAGGAGAGCTCTATAATCCACTATTTATCTTTGGTGGACCAGGTTTAGGGAAAACTCATATTCTAAATGCAATCGGTAATAAAGTCCTAGCTGACAATCCTCATGCAAAAATAAAGTATGTTTCATCAGAAACTTTTATCAATGAGTTATTGGAACACATGAGATTAAATAAAATGAAGCAGTTCAAAGAAATCTATCGTAATCTTGACCTGCTCCTCATTGATGATATCCAATCCATTCAGAAAAAAGAAACCACGCAAGAAGAATTTTTCCATACTTTCAATGCACTCCATCAAAAAAATAAACAAATAGTCCTGACAAGTGATAGAAACCCTGACTATCTAGACAATCTTGAAGAACGATTAGTCACTCGTTTTAAGTGGGGCTTAACGAGTGAAATCACACCTCCTGACTTTGAAACACGTATTGCTATTTTACGCAATAAATGCGAGGCTTTCCCTTATGATTTCACTAATGATACCCTGTCCTACTTAGCAGGTCAATTTGATTCCAACGTCCGTGATCTTGAGGGAGCATTGAAAGACATTAATCTACTTGCTACCATGCGAAATCTGTCTGAGATAACAGTAGAAGTAGCTGCTGAAGCCATTCGTTCTAGGAAGCAAACAAACCCTCAAAACATGGTCATTCCGATTGAAAAAATCCAAACAGAAGTTGGAAATTTCTATGGAGTTAGCCTCAAAGAAATAAAGGGCTCTAAACGTGTCCAACACATTGTTCACGCGCGCCAGGTTGCTATGTTCTTAGCCCGCGAAATGACAGACAACTCTTTGCCCAAAATTGGTAGAGAATTTGGTAATCGTGACCATACAACAGTCATGCACGCCTATAACAAGATTAAAAGTTTGCTAATGGATGATGATAATTTGGAAATCGAAATAACCAGTATCAAAAATAAAATTCGATGACCTGTGTATAAGTTTTAAAAAATCCATCTACTTTTCCACAAGTTGTGAACAAGCTATTTTTCTTGAAAATTATGGCTTTGATCTACTTTTCCACAGAATACACAGGGCCTACTACTACTACTAACCTTATAAATAATAAATAAAGGAGTTTCCATGATTCAATTTTCAATTAACAAAAATGTATTTCTCCAAGCACTAAATACAACCAAACGAGCAATCAGCACAAAAAATGCTATTCCAATTCTTTCAACTGTTAAAATCACGGTTACTAGTGATGGAATTACTTTAACAGGTTCTAATGGACAGATTTCTATCGAACATTTTATTTCTATCCAGGATGAAAATGCAGGTCTGTTGATAAGCTCTCCTGGCGCTATTCTTTTAGAAGCAGGCTTCTTTATCAATATTGTATCTAGCCTACCTGATGTTGTAGTTGATTTTAATGAAATTGAGCAAAAGCAAGTTGTACTAACAAGTGGTAAGTCTGAAATTACTTTGAAAGGTAAAGATGCGGAACAGTATCCTCGTCTGCAAGAAGTACCGACTTCAAAACCTTTGGTTCTAGAAACAAAAGTACTCAAGAAAACGATCAACGAAACAGCTTTTGCAGCTTCCTTGCAAGAAAGTCGCCCAATCCTAACAGGTGTTCACTTTGTTTTGACAGATAATAAAAATCTTAAGACAGTTGCGACAGATTCACACCGCATGAGCCAACGTAAATTGGTTCTTGAAAAAGCAGGTGATGATTTTAACGTGGTAATTCCAAGCCGTTCTCTTCGCGAATTTACAGTTGTTTTCACAGATGATATTGAAACTGTAGAAGTATTCTTCTCCAACAATCAAATTCTTTTCAGAAGCGAGCATATTAGCTTCTATACACGTTTGCTTGAGGGAACCTATCCAGATACAGACCGCCTGATTCCAACAGAATTCAAAACAGTTGCTGTCTTTGACACAGCTAATCTCCGTCATTCAATGGAACGTGCCCGTCTGCTTTCAAATGCAACTCAGAATGGTACAGTAAAACTTGAGATTGCTAACAATATTGTCACAGCTCATGTAAACTCACCAGAAGTTGGACGTGTAAACGAAGAATTGGATACCTTAGAAGTGACCGGTGAAGACTTGGTAATTAGTTTTAACCCGACTTACTTGATTGAAGCCTTGAAGGCTACCAATAGTGAGCAGGTCAAAATTAGCTTTATCTCCTCTGTTCGTCCATTTACAGTGGTACCAAATAGCGAAGGGGATGACCTCATTCAATTGGTGACACCAGTTCGAACCAACTAATTCCATCATAAACGGCTAGTTTAGCCGTTTTTATGTTATACTGAAAGAAATAGAACTAAAGGAGTATCTATGTATCAATTAGGAACCTTTGTTGAAATGAAAAAGCCCCACGCCTGTGTCATCAAATCGACCGGCAAGAAGGCCAATAAGTGGGAGGTTATCCGTCTAGGAGCGGATATTAAAATCCGCTGCAGTAACTGTGACCATGTTGTTATGATGAGCCGGCATGATTTTGAACGAAAAATGAAACAAGTTCTGCCGAGTGAAGCCTAGTTGACAGTTTGCAACTGCTGGTTGCGAATATTTCCTAAAAAGTGCTAGTCAACTATTCCTTTCTAAGCTATAATAGACTTAGAAAAAAGAGGAGGACAAGACCATGAATCAGTTGGCACAACAAATTAAAAAGTTACGTACTGGTCAAAATTTGTCTCAGGATGACTTAGCAGAGAAACTCTATATTTCCCGTCAAGCTGTTTCCAAGTGGGAAAATGGCGAAGCCACGCCAGATATTGACAAACTGGTCCAGCTGGCAGAAATCTTTGGTGTTAGTCTGGATTATCTGGTTTTAGGAAAAGAGCCTGAGAAGGAAATTGTTGTGGAAAATGATGATTGGGAACCTTGGAAAGTTAGCAATAGTTGGGAATTTCTAGCTCGATTCTGGTGGATACCGATTTTGGCATTTCTATCTTGGTTCCTTCCAACTATTTTACCGAGGATATTTGGTTAAATATTACAATCCTGTAATTTGGCAGGATTTTTTGATAGACTATACTATATGAAAAATAAAAAAAAGAAATTTAGCAAGTCAATTTTTAACTATATTTTAAATTTACTTATTTTAATTAGCACTTTCTTAGGGGTATTTTACTTACTTTACCCTATAGCAGATAATAGAAATTTTTTCGCTCCACTCTATTTGAATATTAGTATCCCTATTCTCACATTCTGGTTTAATATTATAAGTCTAGACAAGGATAGGATGTCCTTTTGGTATGAATATTTCAACATTAACACTTGGACATCAGGGATGATTCTGGTTATGCACGTGACAGTGGGAATTTTTGGTAAGAGACGATTTGGTCCAGTTAGATTTATAACGGGACCTATTTGGACGATACCTCTTCATGAGGGTTTTGCAATTTTGTTGCTGGAAATTTGTATTTTTCTAATCTGGTTTACCTTGTACTATTTCAGTAAAAAGCAAGGTTGGAATTGGAAATTGGTAAAGAAAAAAGCTCGTCCAGTTAAGAAAAAAACTAAAAAAATATCTAAAAAAATATCTAAAAAAGATAAGGTAATCATGAGACTTATATCAACAGATTTATTGCTATTGATAAATGAAAATTTTTTGGGTATTCAAGAAGGAAATCGGACAATTTACCAAAAAGTAAGGCGTGAATTAAAACGGCTGTCTGAAGAAAAAGAGGTGAGGCTTAATCAACGTGATTGTCATTATTTTATTCAATGCTTATTAGAGGATTATGGTCACTTGACAGAGACAAAACTGATACTGGAAAAATGGGAAAAAATCATTGATTTATTAGGTGTCAAAAAAATCGATGACAACTTATAGTAGTATGGATGATTATAACTTTATAACTTTGTCATCAGTTTTATCATGATAAATAACGTAGTCATATTTTCATTGTATTTTCATAAATAAAATTGGTAAATTCTCAAAGTAAGTTCTAGTTCCCGTCCATCTAGAAGTTACTCTGAGAAAACTGCATAAAACCAACAGAATTTAGTCTCAGACTAAGTTCTGTTTTTGCCTAAAATG
>NZ_POJH01000003.1 GCF_002960625.1 Streptococcus suis | reverse complement strand
CACCGTCGCGACCATCTACACCATTACGGATAGTGGCGATTTCAGTGCGATCTCCTGTTGATGAAACATTATAAACTTTTACACTACCATCGGGTTGAAGTTCAGAAACAACAGAGCTGCCATTTACACCGTCGCGACCGTTGGTTCCATCCTGACCTTTGGCACCGTCACGACCATCTGCTCCATTACGGATAGTGGCGATTTCAGTGCGATCTCCTGTGGAGGAGACATTGTAGACTTTTACACTGCCATCTGGTTGAAGTTCAGAAACAACGGAGCTACCATTTGCACC